>MVZH01000098.1 GCA_002068325.1 Lentisphaerae bacterium ADurb.BinA184
CCCAGTTCCCGTCAGCCCCGCCGTTGTCCCAGGTGACCGTCGCCGCCCTCAGCCCTCCCGCGACCAGCCACACCGCCACGCTCACCGCTACCGCCGCCATCTGCTGCACTGTGCTCTTCATCGTCGGATCTCCTTTCCTGTCTCGGGTTACGGGTTCCGCGGGCCCATCGGCGCGCAGAGTCCTGATGTCCCAATGCCCCTTGCCCGCTGCACGGTTCGCCGCCCGCCCGCGCCCCCCAGGCGGGTGTGGAACGCGTGCCCCGGCGACAGGCCGGGGGGCTGCCGGAAGACTTCCCTCATCGCTCAATCCTTTGCGGTCGCGGGATTCACGCGTCCTCGGCGTGCGGACTCGAACCACGGGGCAGAGCCGGGCAAGGAAGTCCCATGGTCACTTGCACCACAACGACCGGATATCCTTATGATAGCGCAGTGTCCGTGCATGGCAAGGGCGGCCGGTTGCAGAGGGAGGTCGGCGTCCTATAGTAGCCTCAACAGTCGTTCGGACGCGCTGGTGAGGTCGCGCGACTTCGCCCGCCGGCACCGACCCGCCCGGCGACGGACTGGCTGTGACGTGATTCCACAACGGGGCGGCCGGCCGGCAACCGGCGACGCCCGGCGATCCGCCGCCCGCCGTGACGGCTATGACGGGAGACGCCCCGTGAACCCATGCGACCATCCCCGAAGGAAACGCCCCCTCCCCTGCCCCGCCCGGCCCGCCGGTCACGACGCACAGCGCGGCTTGCGGACGCTCTCGTCGCCGGGACGGCGCCGACGCCCCCTCCTCGCCCTGGCTGGCTGGCTTCTGCCGGCCTGCGCCCTGGGCGGCCTTTACCGCTTCCCAGCCGCGGAGCTGATGGACGCGCAGTTCGCGACCCAGGCCTGGGGCTCGGGCACACTCGACACCCGCCAGCTGCTCGCCGACGATAGCGTCGTCCTTGGGCTGACCTTGGGGACGGCCGGGGACGCCGGCAAGACCGCGCTCGGCGACAGCTGGCCGGTCGCCGCCGCGGCAAGCCTGGCCTGGGACGGCGGCTACCTGCCCGGCGATCCGGATGAACCGCACGCCCAGTCCCACGCCAACGTCAGCATCGCCGAGTGGCAGGGCATCCAACTGCCGGTCCTCTACGCCGCCGGCAGCGGCGAGATCACACTCAAACTCTTCATGAACACCGGCATGACCGGCCCCAGCGGCTATCCCGTCAGCAGCTGGCAGAATGACACCGCCTGGGGAGGCCAGGCCGTGACCCTTGCCGTCGGCCAGACGGCCGTCCTCAACCTGGACTTCGACCTCGCCCAGGCCTGGAACGCCGCCGACAACCCCTCCCCCCACAGCGGCGCCGGCGAAGCCTGGCTGGACGGCGCCTGGCACGCCGTCAACGAACGCGACCGGCGCGAAATCACCAACCTGGGATTCGAGGTCTACGGCCCGGCAGGCGCGGGCATAACCCTCCGCCTCAACTTCATCCCCGAGCCGCTGACCGCCCACGTGCTCGCCGCCGCCGCGGCCATGCTCCTGACGCGGCGGGGAAGGCGGCCGGAATTGCGGACCTCGCAATCGCCCCAGCAAGGCTGACGGGGCACGCCCGGCCGCGAGTGTGGGAGGGCGCCTGCCCTGCGGCGGGGCAACGGGGGGATGCGCGGGGGACGGGCTACAGCTTACCCAGCCGGCGGAGGACGGTCAGAATCTCCGCCTCGTCCGCGCCCTGCTGCTTGCCCTGGCGCTTGGCCTCGCTCTCGAGGCTGACCCGCAGCACCGGCAGCGGGACATGCTGTTCCAGGGACTTCCGGACCTTGGCCTGCGTGTGCGCGTGCGAAACCCGGTTGAAGTCGTCCACCAGCTCCGCCGGCTTGCGCGAGTACAGCAACGAGACCGTGACGAACGGCTTGTCCAGCTCCGGGTTCTCCACCACGCTGTAGACGGGCGTGACGTTGTCCTTGGCGAAGTGCGAGAGAATGTCGTAGAACAGGGTCGGGTCGCCGCCGGCCGGAACCTCCAGCAGGAACAGCGCCTCGATCGGCTTCTCGGGCGGCAGAAGGTAGGGATTGAGGTTCGCCTCAAGCTGCTTCTGGAAGTCCACCTCGGGGTCGTAGTGGAAGTACGTGAAGTGGTTGAAGTAGGGCTTCGAAAGGTAGAGGTCGAAGTCCTCGTAGTCCACATGCCCGTCCAGGAGTCGGAAGGACTCGCCCTTGCGCGGGATCGCCATGAAGACCTTGAGCGACTCGATCAGGGCGGCATTGTAGTCCTGCTCGCTGAGCTTGGACTCGAACTTCAGGCGGTTGGTGAACAGGAAGATGTTCCCGGTGTTGCCGCTGTCGATGGCCTGCGAGAGCGGCCCGCGCAGGAAGCCGATGGTGTTGTCAATGAACTCCGCCGGCTCCAACTTCGCGTAGGGCAGCAACAGCACGAAGGCCGTCTTCTCCCCCGCCGGGACGGTCTCGCGGTGCGCCAAGTCGTCCAGAAGGCTGGCCGTGATCCCATTGCCGGTGCCGCCGCCGGTCGAGCTGAACACCAGGTTGCCGCAGATCTGCGCCAGCATCTCCCGCTTGATCGAAAGAAACGCCTCGCGCCCGATCTGCGGGTTCTTGCGCGAGCCCCGCAACTGCCCGGTGGCCGAATGCACCACCGCCAGGATGCGGTTCTTCGCCGGCAACTTGCTCAACTCCGCCTCGGAGACGTTGACGATCGTCGCCTCGCCGTCGTACAGGAACGCCAGCTTGCTCCCTGCGCCGCCAATGCCCATCGTCATAGGATTACACCTCCAGGAAAGCCGACTTCTTCACCGCAAATGCCCGCCGCAGCACCAGCGCCTCCAATGCCCTGGCGCCGTACGCCGTGATGTAGATGTTCCTGCGGTTGCCCTCGTCCCGCACGTCAATGAAACGCAACGCCCGCAAGGCCTCGACCACCGCCGCGGCGGTCTGCTTCGTGCGCGTGATGCGCAACGACTTCAAGTCGTCAAAGCAGTTCGTGATGTTGTAGCGAAGTTTCCGGTCCTCCGCCGTCGTCACCCAGTACAGAACGAGGAAATGCGCCTCTTGGAGCCCGTCAACCTGATCCTTGAACAACTGCTCCATCGCTCCACACCCCGCAGGTCGCCGACGCCCGTCGAGCAGGGACTCTGAAATTCAAGTGCAGTACAGTACACTGGCTCTTGGCACTTGTCAAGCGGGTGGACTCCATTCCTCTTTGGTTGCGACTCGAGCCGGGCAGCCCCCAAGGCCGGATCAGTGTCCCGACTTGGGTTCCGCCGCACCAGACGCCACAGGCCCGACGCGCAGGGATCGCCTCTGATGAGCTCGTCGAGACCGGTGTCGGCCGGCCCCGCCAGGCGAACGGCCTCCCCCTGCCTCAGGAAGACCCGCTCGCCGCCGGAAAATTATGCACGTTACTGACGTGCAGTAGCGTGTAGTGTAGTTTAGTGCAGTGCCGTCATGGACACTGCGGCGTTCGAGGAGAATGATGCGGCCGAGGGGAAATCCGCGGCGCGGCCGGTTGCGACGGGATCCCCGGCTTAGGAGCGGACGGCCCCTCAGCCCGAGCACACACCCCGGTTGGCGGCTTGACCCGGCGGCAAAGTGCCGTATGGTCACAGCCGTCGCGGACGGGCATTGCGGCCACACGGCGATTTCCAGTCCCCCGCGGCGGCCCGCTGCGCCCAGCGCGGTGATGCAGAGGCTGGCCCCAAGGGCGGTCGTTAGGGCGCCACATCCCCGCCTAAGCGCACAATCCTAAGCTATCGGAGCGAGCATTCAACGTATGCGTTTGGGGCTCGACCTCAAGACGTCGCGGAGCTGAAGACAGGAGGCCTCTCATGAAGCGTACGGTGGTCAGTCTGGCCGGTGTCCTCGTAATGGCGTTCACGGCCTGTGTGAGTCCGATCGCCTTGGCAAGCAACTGGTCGGGGGACGCCGACGGCCCATGGAACACGGCGGGGAACTGGACCGGCGGGGTGCCGAACGCCATCGGCGCCCAGGCGGATCTGAGCGTGCCCACCGGCATCACGGGAACCCGCACAGTCTGGTTGGATGTGAACGCCACCGTCGGCAACATGGCTATTGACGACACCGACGGCACCCCCAACAGTTGGCTCGTCGCCCCGGACGCGACCCCCGGCGAAGCACTGACCTTCAATGACAGCGACGCCCTGGCCACCCTAACCGTGAATCAGGGCAACGCCAACCGGATCGGCGTGCCGCTCACGCTGACCGACCCGCTTCGCGTCACGACGGCCGCCGGCACCAGCCTGAACCTCTCCGGCAAGATTGCCGGTACGCGCCTGGAGAAGACCGGCACCGGAACGCTCCGCCTGTCGGCCGACAACAGCGCCTGGGCGGGTCCGCTCTATCTCGGCGTAAACGTCAATTACGAGCACTGTGGCACCATCGAGCTGACCAGCAGCACGTCCATGGGGACGGGATACCTGAGAGTCATCAGCTACGGCAGCACCGTGCGCTTCAACAACGTCTCGGGCGGCCCCCTCACGGTCCCGAACAGCTTCGTCCACCTCTTCCAAAGCCTCAGCGTGCAAGTCGGTGGCGGGGACATAACCTTCACCGGAAGCCCCGGCAGTATCGGATATACGTACTACCCCGATGCCGGAACCACGGTGACCCTGGCCAACACACGAACCGGGGCCTTCGGTCACGGTCTCGACGGCCTTGGCATCCTGATCGTTGGGGGCGACGCCAGCGCCTACACCGGCACCTGGAGCATCAACGACGGTGACAACCTCAGCACCAACCAGCGTATCGGCATCGCCGCGGACAACGCCCTCGGCAATGCCTCCGCCAAGGTCGCGGCGGTCCAGAACTATGCCGTCAACACCGGCCATGAATACTTTGCCGTCGGCGGCCCGCGCACCCTGGCCAACCGCTGGGGTTTCTCGGCCTATTCCTATTCGAACAACCTGGTCACCTTCAGCGGCAGCCATGACCTCACCCTAACCGGCGACCTCGATTCCTGGTGGCAGAACACCGGCAGTCCGCGCTGGATCGTCACCAACACTGCACTGACGACGATTTCCGGCCGCATAACCGCCGATCTGAGCGCCTCGGGAACCCTCTACAAGCAGGGATCCGGCACGCTGGTGCTGTCGGGCGACAACTCCGTCTACACCCGGCCCATCCAGATTGACGCGGGCGTGTTGCGCGCCCAGGACGGGTGGGGCCTGCCGACCGCCAGCCGGCTCATCCTCAACGGCGGCGTCCTCGAAGCCAACGGCTCGTTCGCCCGCACCCTGGGCACGGCGAGTGGCAACGTGAACTGGCTTGGCACCACCGGCGGCGGGTTCGCGGCCGTCGGCGGCGGGCTGACGGTTGACCTCAACAGCCCCGGCGCGGGCAACCTCACGTGGGGCAGCGGCGGCTTCGTCGGCGGCGCCCTGGCCTTCGGCTCGACCCGCGCCGACAGCGCAGTGACGCTGGTGGACAACATCGCGCTGGGCGCCTCAGACCGCACCATCGCCGTCGCCGACAATGCGGGCTCGCCCTTCGACAAGGCCGTGCTCAGCGGCCAGATCACCGGCGCCGGCGGCCTGATCAAGACGGGCGCGGGCGTACTCGAACTCGACGGGGACAACGCCTATACCGGCAGCACCCTGGTGAGCGCCGGCACGCTGCTGATCCACGGCACCACGAACAACCAGGGCAGCTGCACCGTCACCGCCGGCGCCACCCTCGGCGGCGACGGCGCGATCGGCCTGGCCCCCGAAGTCAGCATGGACGTGTCGGGCACTGTCTCGCCCGGTGCCAACATCGGAACGCTGACCGTGGGCACCCCCGGCAATGCCAACACCGTCACCTTCGCCGACGGCAGCGTGCTGTTGATCGAAATGGACGGCCTGGGCAACTGCGACCGCCTCGTCGTCAACGGCACGCTCGACCTCGAAGCCGCCGGCGATACGCTCGTGCTCACTGGGGAGATCTCAAAGGGCGTCCTCTACACCCTGGCCACGGCGGACACCATCCTCGGGCAGTTCGGCAGCGTCAACTCGAGCGCCCTCGGCCTCACCGTCCCGCTGATCTACGGCCCCAATTCCATCACCATCTTCATCCCCGAACCGGCGACCCTCGGCCTGGCCGGCGGGGCGCTGGCGGCGTTGCTCTTGCGCCGTCGGCGCTGACCGCGGGGGAGCCTGGCGGCGGCCGGCAGAGGGCGGAGTCCCTTTCACATGACCCCGAGCAGGATCCGCGGCAGGCTTGGCCCGGGTTGGCCAGACACTCGGGCGAATGCCCGTGCCACCCCGGCTTTGCCTACCGGTCAGGCCGGAGAGGCGACCGCCAGTTTGAGGACAGGGCAGGGGAGGGGGGCTTTCACGCTCATCGAGCCGCTGGTCGTGGTGGCGATCATCGCGATCCTGGCCGCGATCCTGCTCCCCGCCCTCTCCCAGGCCCGTGAACGGGCGCGGATCGCGGCCTGTGCCTCAAACCTCCGCCAGGTCGGCATCGGCCAGCAGGCCTACATGGCCGACACCGGCTACGCGCCCCCCTTCGGCGCCACGGTGCCCCACGCGCAGTCGTTCGCCATCCCCTCCGCCCTGTACATGGTCTTCCTTCGCGCGTATGTGGACGAAGGCATCGACCGGCTCCGGCCCGGCGCGGTGGTGTTCTGCCCGTCAAACCGGCTGCGTCCGCGCACACTGTCGCAGGGCTTCCACTACCACTTCGCGGTCGGTTGCTGGCCTGGCGACCCCAACGGCTACTTCAACCGGACTCTCTGGGTGCGCGACCACCGTCTGCCCGACATCCCCGGCGGCGGTGCCTTGCTCTACGACGCGGTCATGTGGCGTGGCGGCTGGCAGTACCGGACCAACAACCACGGATGGCGCAGCGATGGCACCACCTTGGGCGGCAACGTGATCTTCGCCGACCACCACCTGGAGTGGTCGCCGGCCGACCGCTGGCGGCTGCTCTACCCCTACGAAGGCACCACCTACAACAAGGACTTCTTCGCCCTCCGCGTCTACGGCACCATCGATACCTTCGGCTACGGCCCGCCGGACGCCCGCCTCTACGGGGGAGGCGAAATCGACGCCATGCTCAAGTAGTTCGAGATCAATGGCTTGAGACCCGCTTCCCCCCGCTCCGCTCCCGGTGGCCTCCCGCCGCTCAGCCGCGCCGGCGGCGCAGGACGAGCATGCCGGCGCCGGCCAGCAGGGCGAACGTGCCCGGCTCGGGAATCGAGAGGGTGAAGAGCTGGAAGTCACGCATCTCGACCTCGGTGTAGGCGCCCCCCGGCTTGGTCAGCCAGCTCAGGCGCACGTACTTGCCGATGGCGCTCTCGACCGACCCGTCCCCGGTGCCGAAGTCGGCCCACCCCATGTTGGACGTCGTGGTGCGCCAGGCGTCGGTGTAGAAGACCTGGGTCCACGGGCCGGCGTCCGTCATGGCCACCTCGATCATGAGCTGATCCCACGACCGCGTGTCATCGTAGAGCACGGGGCGGGCGCCGACGAAGTTGTGCTTCTGGGTGAAGGGGATGATGATCCATTCCGTGTGCTGCTCGCCGACGCCATAGGGCTGTTTCTCCATGGTGGCAAGATTGCCGTCCAGCCAGTTTGAGAGCATCGAGGCGGTGACCGACGGGTGATGGGTGGCGTTGGTGATGGCGTAGTTGGAGACGTTGGAGTCGTAGAAGACGCTGTAGCCGCTGAAGTACGTGTCCGTGCCGGTCTCGTCCATCTGGACGTTCTCGCCGGCCGCCGCGAAGGCGCGGAGATATTGGATCGCGTGGTTGTGCCAGGTCGTCCCGTTGTAGGCTGGAGGGTCGCCGGTCAGGGTTTCCTTGGTCACCGTAGTCTGGTAGCGCAGGTACTGGTTGCCGGTGCGGGCGGCCACGGTGGTGTTGACGCCGGTCAAATGGGTGCGCCCGCTGGTTCCCACACCGGTGGTCACGCCGGGGCTGGACTCGGTGATGTAGGTGCCGTTCTGGTCGCTGATTGCGATGGTGTCCGTACCGTGGTCAGCGTTGAGGTAGGCGTACTGCACACGGCCGACCCCGGGGGCGCCGGCGGGGAAGTTGACCTGCAGCCAGATGTTGTGCGCGGTCGGGTAGTCATTGCCGACCCAGAAACGCCAGGCGTCCTGCCAGATGACTAGGGCGCGCATCGGATCCTGGCTCTCGGTGTCGTGCTGGACCGAGTACGCGTAGGCGCCGCTCTGCGTCCAGCGGTCAAGGAGGTTGACGCGGGTGGGGTCGGTGAAGTAGACCGGGGCGGCGGCGGCGGCCAGGGACAGGGCGACGGTGGCGAGGGCGGCGAGGCGGGTGACGGTGCGGTTCATGGTCGGAGGCTCCTTTCTGCAGTTTGGGGACCCGGAAGAGAACTCTCGCAGAGGCGCGGAGAGCGCAAAAAAAAGCCTTAGCAAGGAGGCGCCTGCAGAACCCGTCAGACAACGCGGGGCGCGTCCCTCCAGCGCGGCGGAGAGCCGTCCTTGTTGTCGCCGATGGAGGCCCGGGCTTTGTCCCGGCCATTCGTGCAGGGGTTCTGCAAGGGCCTCTGAGGCCAGTCATCGGGCGAGGCATTTGCCGGCCTGCCCGGACCCATGCAGAATATAACCCCTCGGCGGCTCGGGTGCCTTGGCGACGGGCATGCAGAGTCGGAACCGCCTGTCGTGCAGGCCCTCCGGCGCCGGATCTCACGCCGGCGTGTCATCGCCTGGGGTTGCGGACTCCGCAGCGGCGGAGGATCCGTCCCGTCGCACTCAGGTTCAGGGGCAGACCGCCGACCTCGCGGCCGCGGCTTTGCCGTGGGGCGGTGTCGTGGTCAGCCCGCGGCGGTGCCGAACTCGCGGCAGGCGGCGGCAAAGGCCTCGATGTTGGCGATCGGGACTTCGGGTTCGAGCACGTGCGTCGGTGAGACGATCAGCCCGCCGTGGCGACCGTAGCGGCCGATCACCTCCCGCACGCGGGCGCGGACCTGCTCGGGGGTGCCGAAGGGCATGGTGCTCTGGGTGCCGATGGTGCCGTCGAGACTGATGCGGGTGCCGTAGCGGCGATGGACGGCGTCAATGTCCAGGCACTCCGGCTGCAGGGGGTTGAGGATGTCGAGCCCGGCCTCGACGAGGTCGCCGACGACCGCGCCGATGTTGCCGTCGCTGTGATACCAGACCTTGATGTCCGGGTTGATCGCCTTGGCGTCCTGCCAGATGCGCCGCCACAGCGGCAGCATCATCCTGCGCCAGAGTTCGGGCTGGAACATGAGGGCATTCTGGTTGGCGATGTCGTCGCCGCAGTGCAGGACGTCGGCGCCGGCGCGGGCGTTGGCCATGGCGACGGCGTAACGGACCTCGGCCAGGCGGCCGAGCAGGCACTCCGCCCAGGCCGGGCGTTCCATCATGTCGAGCAGGAACTCTTCGTAGCCGCGGATCTGCCAGGCATTCTCGTAGATATGCCCGACCCAGCCGCCGACGACACGGCCGGCGGCGTGGTGCTCGCGCGCCGCCGCCGCCATCTTCGAGAAGTCGAGCGCGGCGATGTCATCGAGCGGGAAGCCCTCGATGTCGGCCAGGCTGGCGGCCTTGCGCAGCGGCGAGATGTAGCCCCAGAAGTGGTAGAACCCGCTCGGCACCATGGCCACGCCGTAGCCGTCGAAGGTCGTGCCCGCGGGCAACGTCTCGCCCTCCCAGTACTTGGCGTAGTCGCGCTTCGGCGTGCCGGGGCGGGTTTCGATCGGCAGCCCCCGCGACCCGTAGAAGCCGTAGTGCGCGCCGAGATCCTCGGTTCCGGTGTGGGCGACCAGGCGTTTGCGCAGGTCCTCGACGAACCCGGCGCCATAGAGGATGCGCTCGGGGCGGCGATGGCTCACGGTGGCGCGGAAGCACTCAAGGTCGGTCATGCAGAGGCTCTCCGGAAACGGGTGGGCTTGGTTCCACGATTGAAGACGGAGGTGGCGTGTGAAGCTCAAGGCTCCGGGATGAAGGCCGGTGGGATACGCCGGCGGCACCGCCACGCCGCTCCGCTTTCGTCTGCCAACATCAACACAGCCATCGCGCACGGGACGCCACGGACTCCGCCGTCAGCCGCCGCCGCTCTCCGCCAGCCAGCGCGCGGCATCCAAGGCGGCCCGGCAGCCCATGCCGGCCGCGGTGACCGCCTGCCGGTAGAGATGGTCCGCACAGTCACCCGCGACAAAGACGCCATTGACGGAGGTGAAGCTGCGGGCGCCGTCGCGCAGCGCCACGTAGCCGGCTTCATCTAGGGCGAGCTGGCCGCGGAACACCTCGGTGTTGGGCGTGTGGCCGATGGCGATGAACAGCCCGGCGCAGGGCAACGTTGAGCGGGCGCCGGTCCGGACGTTGCGTAGCACGACGCCCGTCACCTCGCCCTTCGCCACGTCGAGCACCTCGTCAACGACGCTGTCCCAGGCCACGGCGACTTTCGGATGGGCAAGGACGCGGCCCTGCATGATCTTCGAGGCGCGGAACTGGTCGCGGCGGTGGATCACCGTCACGGTGCTGGCAAAGCGCGTAAGGAACAGGGCCTCTTCGAGGGCGGTGTCGCCGCCGCCGACCACGGCGACGGGGACGTTGCGGTAAAGGGCGCCGTCGCAGGTGGCACAGGCGGACACGCCCTTGGTGCGCAGCGCGACCTCCGAGGGTAAGTCGAGCCAGCGTGGCCGCGCCCCGGTGGCGACGATGACGGCGCGCGCCTCGAGGCTCTTCCCGTCGGCCAGCCGTAGCCGTTGCGGCTCGCCGTCCCGGAATTCGACCTGGGCGAGACGGCTGTCGAGGAAGCGGGCGCCGAACCGCTCGGCCTGCCGGCGCATGACCTCCATCAACTCCGGGCCCATGACGCCGTCGGCGAACCCCGGGTAGTTCTCGACCAGCGTGGTCAGGGCGAGCTGCCCGCCGCCCTCGTCGCCGACGAGGACGAGGGGGTCGAGACGGGCGCGGGCGGCGTAGATGGCCGCCGTCGCCCCGGCACACCCCGAACCAACGATCACCAAGCTCTCCACAAACGGCGCTCCTCCGAGCTGACGGTGCCTGCGGCCCGGCGCAACCGGCCCGCGCCCGGCCGGCCGCCATCATCCACCTCGAAGACTCCCAGGCTCATAAGGTTTGATGGCGGCAACGGCGACCTGAACGCCGTGCCGTCGCCACACCCGGCGCCCCGCCATGGCCGCCGCCCGAGACGCACGAGCCGAGCGGGCGGAATCCCCCCTCGGCCGACGCCTGCCACCCTGGCACCGCCGCCGGGGTCACTCCATCTCAATGGCTTCGACCGGGCATTCGTCCACGCACTGACCGCAGTCAATGCAGTCCTCGTTGACCACCGCCTTGCCGTCCACCATCTTGATGGCGTCCTGGGGGCAGATCTTGACGCAGGCGCCGCAACCCGTGCAGGTTTCCTTATCGACCACTGCTGGCATCGTACGGACTCCTTGACTGCTGTTGATTGGCGGCGCACAGAAGGCAGCCGGGGGCCGCCCCGCGGGCCGCGGGCAGTTGCACCGGCGATCGGCGAACCGAACCAGTAATATAGCGCCCCATCCGGGTTCTCCAAGCAGGTCACGGGCCGGAAATCATGGTCGGTTGGCCCGTGGGTTGGCCAGTGGAGCGACGGCCTCCGCCCATGCCGGTCAATCTTCCCCCCCCACGCCCGTCAACCCGGCGCGGTGCCCGGGTGCGGGCCGCATGTGCGTGAAAACAAGGCTCCGTTTTCACGCACTTGGGGGGGGTGTCGGCGGTGGCGTCGGGGCGTGGAGCGTGATGCGGCCGGGCAGGCCCCGGGCCGTGGCTGGCTCCGCCTGCCGCCGCGCCACTGTGCGAGTGCCACACTTTGCGAAGTGTGTCACAACTCCGAATGAAGACACGGCGGGCTGTGAGGCTAGCGCCGGCGGATGGCGAGCATGACGGGCAGGGGCCGGGGGCTGCCGCCCGAGGGCCGGTTCACGATCTGCGGGCGGCCGGCTTCGTCGGCGATCAGCATGATGGTGCTGCCGCCGCCGTCGAGGTTGAGGGCGTCGTCGCAGCCGAGCGTCTTCATCTGTTCGGCCAGTTCAAGGGTGGTCATGCCCTCGCTGACGCCGCTCTGCCGTCCGTCCACCACCAGTAGCCAGAGCCAGCGGCCCGAGGCGTCCACCCCGGCGGCGGTGCGCGGATGCAGGGGCGGGCCGTGGCCGCCGAGGACGCGCCCGTCGCGCAGGATCTGGCTGAACCCGGCGGCGGCGGCGACGGCCGGCGGCGACGGCCGCACATGGGCGATCGCCGCCCGTCCCTCGGCATTCACCCACAGGCTGGCGTAGGCGGCGGCCGGAAGGCTGGCGTCGCGCCCGGGAGCCCGCGCCCAGCCTAGGATCTCGACCGGTTTGTCCTCGGTCCAGATCGAGTCCCGCCGCCCTTGGGCGTCGGGCAACCCGCCGAAGGCGTTGGCGTTGACGGCGACGACCGCGTGGGCGGCGGCGGCCAGTTCGAGGGGGTTCTCGAGGGCGGCCTCGGCCGGCCCGTCGCCGTCGGGGTCGGCGGCAATGCATGTGGTGACGGCGAGGGCGGGGTTGGCGAGGTCAATGCGCAGGACGTGGAGCCGCAACGGCCGCGGCTCGGCGCGGGTCTCCTGCCAATAGAGGATCGGCGCGCTGGCCTCGACCGGCGGCGCGGGCGGCGGGGTCTCGACGGCGAGCACGAGCGGGTCGAAGGGCAGGCCGCTGTGTGTCTGCGCGGCGGTCAGCGCGGCGCCGGCGGACAGGATGGCGCCGAGGAGTTCGGAGAGTGAAGCGAGGATACCGGCGCTCACGGGCAACTCCTGGCTGATGGCTGGCGTCGCGCGGCGACTTCGGCGCTCGCGAAACGCGGTCTGACCCGGCCCGCGGCCGGCCGGGACGTCCCGAACCCAGGAGAATGTACCGTGGCGAGGGCAGGGCGGCCACCGCTGCGTGCCGTGGGAGGCCGACGCGGTGGGCCGGCGGCAGCGGCGGGCCGCCGGGGGCTTCGTTGGGGCGGGGCTGTGCTCGGGGTGCCGGCGCCGCCCGTCACGGCTCCCGGCCTTGCATGACCATGGCGAAGTAGTCGGGCAGGGGTTCGGGCGCGGCCTGTCGGCAGATCGTCTCGCTGAGGTTTGGGGGCAGGGGCAGGCCGTGCTGCAAGTGCGGGCGGAGGAGGTGATGGTACCGCTGGATGAAGCAGTGCCGGCGCGGGTTGTTGCCCATGGCCACGTTCATGCGGCGCCAGATGGCCGCCAGCGGCTCGCGTTGCACGTTGCCGAAGGCGAGGGGGGTGAAGTCGCACGGGCAGACATTGCCGGCGGCGTCAATGTACAGGTGCTGTGTGCCGGCCCCGCACCCGAAGACCTCCGGGCTCTCGACTTGGTTGAAGGCGCACACCTTGGGGAGGCGCCCGCGCCGGTTGGTCTCGACGTGGAACCGCCGCAGCCCGGCGGTCTGCTCCGGGGTGAGCAGGTCGCCGCAGGCGGCGCCGGCCAGGCGGCCGCAGGGCATAGGTTCGACGAGGCGGTACTCGTCGCAGCCGAGACGGCGGGCGAGGGCGTAGACGCGCTCGAACTCGCGGCGTTCGACGAAGTCGCGCGTGGCGAGGCTGGCGGCCATGGTGTAGAAGCCGGTGCGGCGGGAGAGGCGGACGGCGGCGCAGGCGGCTTCGAAGGCGCCGGCGTGCCCGCGCTGGCGGTCGTGGGCGCTGGCGTCGGCCGCGTCGAGGCTGATGCAGCAGCCCCACAGCCCGGCGCGCCGCAGCCGCGCGGCCAGGCCGGGATCGTTGGCCAGGCCCTCGCCGGACGAAAACAGGATGGTGGCGCAGCCGGCCCCGGCGGCGCACGAGACCAGCGCCTCGAGGTCGGGGCGCAGAGTCGGCTCGCCGCCGGTGAGTCCGATGATGCTGGCGCCCAGTTCCTTGAGCTGCCCGATCGCGCTCTGCCACGCCGCCGTGGACAGGCCTTCGCCGGGCGGCCGAACCGCGCTGCAGTGCGGGCAACGGTAGCCACAGGCGGCGGTGAGCGCCAGGAACGCCGAGACCGGGCTGAGGTGCCGGCCCGAGAGCAGGTTCTCGAACATGCGCAGGTACCCGGGGCCGGGAAAAGGCGGGATGAAGGAGTTCAGAACCCACTGCCCGCGGTGACGGGTGAGCCGTTCCCCGTCGAGCCAGCGCTGGACGAACCGTATCACGTCCCGCCGGGGTGGCCGCGCCCGCGCTCCGCCGAGCAGGCCGTCGGGAACGCGCTGGACGCCGCGCCGCCGCAGTTCGCGCAGAATCTGCAGGGGGCGAACCGTCACCCGCGGATCGAGGAGGATGCGGGTGAGCTGCAGACGTTGCCTGAGCTTCGCCAGTCGCATCATCTGGCCCTAACCTGAGCTATTCATGAACAAAGAGGCAACGGAGATAGCGGAGGTATTGCCTCATGGGTTCGCAATAGCCTACGAACCACTGAGAGAGCCGTCGGTCTCCACGCCGCCCAACCGCACGTGGGGTGGCAACCCCCTGCAACGCAAACCCTTCGTTGCCTCCGTTTCCTCTTTGTGAACAA
>MVZH01000099.1 GCA_002068325.1 Lentisphaerae bacterium ADurb.BinA184
GATACGGCGCCGCGGCGTTGGGAGCTGCAACCAGCCACGACCCACGATCCTCCGGCATCACCGGTGGAGCCCGCCGGCTCCAGGATCTGCGACTCGGTTGTCGCGTCGGGCCGCCGCGCCGTACCACGACCCACGACCCACGACTCACGACCCACGACCCACGCTCGTCCTATCGTCGCCCCGCTCAGCGGCCGTCGGCGAGGCGGCGGGCGAAGGCGTCGGGCAGCCCGGCCTCGCGGATGCGGCGCTGGCTGTCGGCGATGTCATAGGGCACCCGGTGCACGGCGATCTCGCGGTCGCGGGTCTCGAACGTCACGAAAGCGGCCTCGGGCCGGCGGTCGCGCGGCTGGCCGACCGAGCCGACGTTGATGACGCAGCGGTGGTTGCGGGGCAGGCCGAGGTCGCGCAGCATGATCATGCGGGGGCGGTGGCCGCGCTGGTGCAGGCCGAGGAAGGGCACGTGGGTGTGGCCGATGAAGCTGATGGGCGTGGTCTGGAAGAGCAGGTTGCCCATGAGCCCGGGGATGTCCATCACATAGTGCCACTCCGGGCGCAGGACGTGCGAGGCGTGGGTGGCCTCGATGCCGGCGTAGGCGATCACCCGCGGCAGGCCGCCCAGCCACTCGCGGTCCTCGGGCGACAGCTGCTGGCGCGTCCACTGGATGGCGTCCTGGACCTCCTCGCGCAGGATGCCCTCGCGGCCGATGTTGGTCATCATGTCGTCATGGTTGCCGCGGGCGCAGAGCATGCCATGCCGGCGGACGAGTTCGACGCACTCCTTGGGCGAGGCGCCGTAGCCGACGATGTCGCCGCAGCACAGCAGTTTGACGCAGTGCAGCGGCTCGATGGCGGCCAGCACCGCCTGGAGGGCGGCGAGGTTGCCGTGGATGTCGCTGAGGATGCCGATCTTCACTCGGGGATGTCCGCCAACCCGGCCGGCCCGTCAACCTCGAAGGCTCGCCGACTCGAAGCGCCCCAGGGCACGGCCGTGCATGGCCTTTGTGGCGACTTGTTCACGCTACTTGAGCCGGCAGCGTTGGATGATGCGGTGCGCCAGTTGGTCCGGTGCGGTGCCGTACACGATGAGGTCGGCGCACTCCCTCATCAGCGGCAGCCGGTGTTCCAGCTCCTTGCGTAGGAACTGCTTGGGGATTGTGTAGGTGCGCCGGCTCTCGCGCTCGAAGAGGATGTCGAGGGTGCGTTTGGTGAAGCGGCTGGGCAGCAGGAGCACGAGGGTGCCGTGGCGGCGGCAGTCGTCGAGGTTGGCGTGGCGGATGTCGAGGGCGACGCTGTTGACCAGGTCGCCGCCGCCGAGGGCGAAGACCACGTGTTCGCGCTTGATGTTGTCCAGCAGGATGCGCCGGCAGGCGGCGTAGTAGGGCAGGTCGTGCTGTTCGCTGACCGGGGCGCCCTCGAAGCGGGTGTGGTACTCCTGGTCGATGTCGAGCACCGTCCAGCCGTCGAGCTTGGCGGCGAGGCGCTTGGCGACGGTGCTCTTGCCGCAGGCGCGGGGGCCGAAGAGGAAGACTCGGGCGGGGGGTGTCACGGCGCGGCCTCCTCTCGGAAGACCAGTTCGCGCGTGGTGTGGCCGTAGATCACCGTCTCGATGGGGTGCCAGTCGCCGGCCAGGCGGTAGAGCAGCCATTCGACAACCTTGTGCGCGAAGCGGCCGAGCGCGAAGTCGCCGACCGCCGGCGGGAAGACAACCCAGTCGCCGCCCTGCTTCAAGGCCTCCTGGTGGTGGCGGGCGACGGCCTCGAGTTCGTCGCCGTAGCCGCCGGGCGGGCGCAGGGCCGGGCGGGCGGCGGCGAGTTCACGCAGGCGTTCGAGGGGGAGGCCGCCGAGGTCCACCGGGACTTCCTCGGAGAGGCCGAGGACCGGCCCGCTGTCCATGTTGTCGCCGGAGCCGGTGTAGGGCTGGGCGATGATGACGCTGCTGCGCAGGGCGTCGAGGCCTTCGAGGATGGCGCGCTCGATGGGCAGGGTGTGCAGTCCGACCAGGTGGCGGCGGCCATCCTTCAGGTAGGTGAGGTCGCCCGGATGGACGTTCAGGCAGGGGAAGTCGCCGGTCAGGTTGGTGAGGGGCACGAAGCCGGCGAGGATGCCGAAATCGGGCGCGAAGGGTTGGAGGGCGGCGCGCAGCTCGTCGGTCCAGGCCTCGCGCAGTTGGCGGCCGGCCGGGGTGCCGATCGCGACGCGCGCCTCGCCGTGCCGGCGGTAGAAGGCGCGGATGTCGTTCTCGATGAGGGGGATGCCGAACTCGGCGGCCAGCCCGCGCGCCCGGCTGCCCTCCGGATTGTCGGTGACGAGGACGGCGACGCGGTACCCCGCCGCCCCGCCCGCCTCCCGGCCGTGCCGCAGCAGACGCTCGGCGTTGCTGCCGCCGCCGCTGAGAAAAATCGCGGCGGCCGGCCGACGGCCGGTGGCATTCTCAAGAAAGGGAACTACTTTTCCCACACGAAACACCCTCTGCCAGGCGGCTGGCGACAGCCCCTGGCACCAGCAGGAACATACGTCAGGTTCGCCGGTTTACCAAGCCCGTCCTGCGGGATTGGGCGTGTGCATGGAGGGTCTGCCATGAAAAGAAGCGCACGGTTTGGTGGGGTACTGACTCTGGGCGTCCTAGTGGCCGCGGGCGGCCTGTTCGCCCCGGCGGCACTGGCCGAGGGCAGCCCCTGGTACCGGAAACTTGCCTTCTGGAACCGTCCGCCCACCACCTTGATCGTCACCGGCAACTTCGCGCGGGCGCGCCTCTTGGCCGAGCACGCCCAGCGGCGCACCGGTGTACCAATCCTCCTGATCTCGCGGGAGCCCGCCGGCGACCACCTCTACTATCTGCCGGACCGGCCGGAGACGATGGAGCTGCCCGTCGCGAAGTACCTGGAGTTTGTGGAGGTGATGCTGCGGCCGCGGCGTGTTGTCTTCCTCGGCGACGCCGCCTACGTGCCGGCCGAGTATGTCCAACGGCTCAACCCGGCCTATCCGACCCTCGTCATCGCGGGGCAGGACTGGATCAAGAACGCCCGCGAGCTGGGCCACGTCCTGCGCTCGCCGGCGCTCGAAAAGGCCTATGCGAAGACCCTCAGGGCCTACGAGGAGGTTGAACGGCAGCGCGCCGTGGCCGGGCCGTCGGCACCGATGCCCGCCGGGTTCTGAGGCGGGCGCGGCTTCCAGGGGCGCCGGCGTTTGCGTGAGGGCCGTCGCCTGGGCGCGACGGCGGGCGGGGCCGGCCGGGGGTGCCCAGCCTGGGTTCATCCATCCGCCTCACAGGCTTAACGACTCGAAGCGCCCCAACCCTCGGGGGGGGCTTCGTGGTGAATACTGCAGGCTAGTCCATGTTCGGCGCGCTTTACCACATCGCCCGGAACACCTGCCGGGAGAGTCTGCGCGAGCCCATCTACCTGCTGATGGTGCTCAGCGCCCTCACCCTCATCGGCCTGCTGCCGACGATGACCCTGTTCGTCTTCCGCGAGCAGGTCAAGCTGGTCGTGGACAGCGCCATGGCCACCATGCTGTTCGGCGGCTGGGTGCTGGCGGTGCTCTCGGCCAGCCACAGCATCGCCCAGGAGATTGACTCCGGCACCGCCATGCTGCTGCTGGCCAAGCCGGTGAACCGCCCGGTGTTCATCCTCGGCAAAATCCTCGGCATCCTCGCCGGCCTGACCGGGTTCTGCTTCCTGTGCGGCGTGGCCACGCTGGTCGCCATCCGCGTCGCCAAGGACCAGTTCTGGATTGACAACAAGGGGTTGTTCATCTTCTTTGCCGCGATCGTCGTCAGCTGCGGCGTGGGGGGCATCTACAACTATGTCACCCGGCGCTCGTTTGTCATGGCCACCGTGCTGGCGCTGGTCGTCATTCTGCCCCTGGCGGCGGTCGTGATCCGGCAGGTGCCGGTTGACGAGGGCACCGGCGCCTACGCCTGGCGGGTGGTGCCGGCCCTGGTTCTGGTGACGTACGCGGTGTGGACCCTGGGCATCCTGGCGACCGCCCTGTCGACGCGCCTGAACACCATTGCCAACCTCCTGGTCTGCGCCGCCGTCTTCCTGGTCGGCCTGATGTCCGATTACGTCCTCGGCCGGTTTGCCCAGGACAACTGGCTGGCGGGCATCCTCTACGCCGTGATCCCCAACTGGCAGCTGTTCTGGATGGCCGATGCGCTGGCGGCCGAGAAGAGCATCCCCTTGAGTTACGTGGCGTGGGGCGGGCTGTACGTGGTGCTCTTCATCGCCTTCTTTGTCCTGCTCGGCGTGGCCCTGTTTGCCGACCGTGAAGTGGGCCGGCAGAGCGTGGTGTGAGCTGTGGGTCGTGGGTCGTGGGGCGTGATGGAGCCGGCGGTCTCCGCCGGTAATGCCGGGAGCCGGTGATCGGTGATCGGTGACCCGTGATCGGTGATCGGTAACCCGTGATCGGTGATCGGTGACCCGTGATCGGTGATCGGTGACCCGTGATCGGTGAGGCCGGCAACGAAGCACGACGGCACCGTGGGGCGTAGGTGCAACCGGGGGGAACCGCCCGGTCACCCCGTGCGGCGCGCCCCAAGGCCGGCGCGGGTGCCGTCCGTCGGATTGGCCTGAATCGCCTGGCCGCGCGTACCGGAGCCTCCGGGCGGCGGGCTGTGTGTGGGAGTCCGTTTCGATGAATTCCTCCAACCCCTCCTTCTACGTCACCACCCCGATCTACTATGTCAACGACCGCCCGCACATCGGGCACGCCTACACGACCATCCTGGCCGACGTGCTGGCGCGCTACTACCGGCTGCTCGGCGTGCCCACGCACTTCCTGACCGGCACCGACGAGCACGGTCAGAAGGTCTACGAGGCCGCCCTCCGCAACCGCCTCACCCCGATCGAGCAGTGCGACCGCACCGTCGTCCGCTTCCAGGAACTGTGGAAGAAGCTCGACATCACCCACGACGACTTCATCCGCACCACCGAGCCGCGCCACACCCGCGTCGTCCAGCGCATCCTGCAGGAGCTCTACGACCGCGGCGAGATCTACGCCGCCGACTACGCGGGCTGGTACTGCGTGCCGTGCGAACGGTTCTTCCCCGACAAGGACCTGGCCGAGGGCAATTGCCCCGAGTGCCACCGCCCGGTCGAACGGCTCACCGAGAAGAACTACTTCTTCCGCATGAGCCGCTACCAGGACTGGCTGGTCGCCTACATCCAGGAGCACCCCGAGTTCATCCAGCCCGCGTCACGCCGCCAGGAGACCCTCGGCTTCCTGCGCCAGCCCCTCGGCGACCTGTGCATCAGCCGGCCCAAGAAGCGCATGGGCTGGGGCATTGACCTGCCCTTCGACGCCGACTACGTCACCTACGTCTGGTTCGACGCCCTCGTCAACTACATCAGCGCGGTCGGCTACCTCGCCGACGAGGCGCGCTTCCGCGCCTGGTGGCCGGCCAGCTGCCACCTCATCGGCAAGGACATCCTCACCACCCACACCGTCTACTGGCCGACCATGCTCAAGGCCATGGGCGTCGAGATGCCGCGGGCGGTCTTTGCACACGGCTGGTGGCTGGTCGGGCGCGACAAGATGAGCAAGTCCCTGGGCAACGTCGTCAACCCGATGGACATGGCCGAGCGCTACGGCGTGGACGCCTTCCGCTACTTCCTGCTCGCGGAAATGACTCTCGGGCAGGATGCCAGCTTCACCGAGGAGGCCTTCCGCAACCGCTACAACGCCGACCTCGCCAACGACCTCGGGAACCTGGCCAGCCGCGTGCTCAAGATGGTCGTGCGCAACCTCGACGGAGCACTGCCTGCCATCCCTCCGCGCACCGCCGACGAGGAAGGCCTGATCGCCACCACGCTCGGCGCCGTCGGGCACATGCGCAACTACCTGGGCTCGATGCAGCTGGACCGCGGGGTCGCCGAGACCATCCAGGCCGTGCGCGAGGGCAACCGCTACTTCGACCGTATGGCGCCGTGGCAGATGGTCAAGGCCGGCGACACCGCCGGGCTGCAACGCGTGCTCTACAGCGCCGCCGAATGCCTGCGCATCGTCTCGGGGCTGCTCTTCCCGATCATGCCCTCGAAGATGACCGAGCTGCGCCGGGCGCTGGGCCTGACCGAGACCGCCGCCCGCCCGCGGGTTGCGGACCTCGCAACTTGGGGCGGACTGCCGGCCGGAACCCGCCTGCAGGATCCGGGCTCGCTTTTCCCGCGCATCGAGGCCGTCGCCGAGAAGGGGGGCGCCGTCGTTGCGGAGCCCGCGGCGCCGGCCGCCCCCGCGCCGGCCCCGGCCGTCAACGTCGTCACCATCGAGGAGTTCGGCAAGGTCGCCCTGCGCACCGCCCGGGTGCTGGCCGCGGAGGCTGTGCCCAAGGCGACGAAACTGCTGCGGCTCGAGATCGAGCTGGGCGGCGAGACGCGGCAAATCGTGGCCGGCATCGCCCAGTTCTACAAGCCCGAGCAGCTCGTGGGCCGCACGATCGTCGTGGTCGCCAACCTCAAGCCGGCGGTGATCCGCGGGCTCGAATCCAACGGCATGCTGCTGGCGGCCAAGAGCGGGGACACGCTGCGGTTGGTCACCCCCGACGGCGACGTGCCCAGCGGGTCGTCGGTGGGCTGAGGCGGTGGCCTCCGCGCAGGGGCGGCACACAGGGCAGGGGAGACCACAACGGTGCCACCACATGCAGTGCATTCCCATCACGGCTGAGACGAACGCCTGGTTGCTCGTGCGCGGCCGGCGCAGCCTGCTCATTGATTGCCCGTGCACGGACATGGCGGCGCGCTTGCGCGACGCCGGCCTGCCCGCCCCCGACGCCATCCTCCACACCCAGGTGCAGGAGGAACACTGCCGCGAGTGGGGCGACCTGGCCGGGGTCCCCGTCCACGTCGCCGCCGATGCGGTCGAAGTCGCGCGCCGCAGCGACGCCTTCTTCGCGGATTGTCGGACGCAGTGGCCGCTGGACCGGCGCTGGGATCCGGAAGACCGCGGCATGGACCGCTACGGCATCGGCGGCGCCATGACGGAACGCCCGCCCGCCCGCCCGCTCAACGTCGCCGGTGTGCTCAACCCCGGGCAGGCGTTCGAGTGGGAGGGGCTTCGCCTCGAGGTCATCCCGCTGCCTGGCAGCGGCCGGCGCGCCATCGGCCTGTGGTGCGCCGAGGAACGAATCCTGTTCTCCGGCGATCTCCTGCACGCCGGCGGCTTCCTGGCCAACTTCTACGACCTCGAGCGCGGTTACGGCATCGTCCGCGGCCACCACGAGCTCGAAGCGTCGCTGCGGCGGGCGCAGGGCCTCAGTCCCGAACGTGTCCAGCCAGCCACTGGGCCGGAGATCCTCGACTTCAACGCCGACGCCGGCCGCCTCCTGGACGCCCTCGGGAGGCTGCTCGCGCCCACGGTGTACAGCCCCGGCCGCCGGCCGGCGCACGAGCGCATCGCGCGCCCCCGATTCGGCCTGTTCCAGCGGCACGGCGACGGCCTCTACCAGAACTGGAACTACGGCGCCATGATCGTGCTCATCGACCGCGAGGGCAGGGGATGCTGTTTCGATCCCGACATCTGCGTCTGGCACACCTGGGAGGAGAACCTGCGCCAGATGCACGAACAGCTCGACCTGCTCGAACGGCACGCCGGGCTGCGCCGCCTCGAAAAAGCCTTCATCACCCACCTCCATGGCGACCACATGGAGTACGCCCCCCTCCTGCGTGAACGCTACGGCACCGAAATCCTCGCCACCGGCGACGTCGCCGAAGGCCTCGAACACCCCCGAGACTACCCCTACCAATGCCTCCTGCACTGGTTCAACTTCCCCTTCGACCACTTCGCGGTTGACCGGCGCCTCCGCTACGAGGACCCGGAGCCGTGGCACGACACCGTCATCCGTCCCTTCCATGCCCCCGGACACTGCTTCGCACACGCCGCCTTCCTCTTCGAGTGGAACGGCATGAGGATCGCCTGCACCGGCGACACCCTCCAGCACGACGGCGGCCCCGTCAGCTACCAGCTGCCCCTCATCTACAGCGACGCCGGCGCCGGCCCGCGCGGCTACCTCCCCACCTATGACAGGTTGCTTGCCGAGAAGCCCGACCTCGTGCTCGGCGCGCACAGCCAGTGGTTCGACGCCGCCGACGGCGCCGTCGTGCGCGATCTCCGTGCCGCCGCCGTCGAGTGGGAGGAAAGGGCGCGCGCCCTGACCCCGGACGGGAACCTGGACCGCGCCCTCACACCCCCGGGCTTCGACCCAGCACGGGCCCGGCTCCTGGCCCGCGCGTCCTGCCGGTAGGCCGGCGCCGGAAGCGCGCGGCCCGCCGCGGCGGCGCCCGACGGTTGGCCCGTTTGCATTTTCCTTGAAGAAGGGGTATCCTGTGCGGCTTGTGTGTTTTGCCCCGCCGCGGGGCCGGCCCGACCGGGTGGCGAAGCGTGACCGGCCAGCCAGATGAGGCGTTCCCCTGGCGGCAGCGGGAGTTTCGCTGGTGACGGGTGTGGAACTCGGCAGGCACAAGGAGGCGCACTGTGCGGGCATGTTTGACGTGGCGGTCCTGGCGGCGGGCGGCGGTGTGCGGCTGGGTGCTGTCCCTGGCGACCGCGGCGACCGCGACGGCCTCAGTCCTTGACCTGACTTTCGACGCCGCCGTGCCCGGGACGATTCAGGACGCGGCCGGAAATGGCACGGGAATGACCGACCGTCTTGCCGGCACCGGTGGCACACTGCTGACGCAAGACGCAAACCTGACCCTCGATGTGGCCAACGGACGCCTGACTGTGAGGAGCACCCGGTCCGACCTCAACGGGCAGATCGGCATGGGCAGCGGCGAGTACTTCGGCACGCGGCTGGGGCCGCTGGGCTACACCGGCACCCAGAACTTCAGCGTGACGGCCGTGTTCCTTGACGTCGCCTTCCCCGAGGCGTACGACCAGATCGGCGTCTTCGTCGGCAGCGACAGCGCCAACACGCTCCGCGGCGGGCTGATCTACGGCCCATTCGCCCCTTACTTCCCCGGTGCCGCCGATGGCGAGAACGCGATTCTGATCAACAACGTCGGCGGCGACGATCAGAGCGAGGGCATCCGGTTCCTCGACACGGCTGTGGCGCAGGCAGACGACGTGCAGGTCACGCTGGCGCGTGTTTCGGGGAGATTCACCTTGACTCTCACCGATCTCTCAAACCCGTTGGCCTCGATGACGGTCCCGTTCGTCCCCGCCTCCCCCTCGCTCGGCGTCAACCCGTACGTGGGCATCTTCGCGGCCAACACGAACAACGACAACTGGCAGACCGAGCACCTGGCCCGGTTCACCGTGGTCGTCCCGGAGCCGGCCGCCATTGTTTTCCTGGCCCTCGGCGGCCTGTTCCTCCGTCGGCGTTCCGCGGCCGCCGGGTGATCCGGCACCGGCCCCTGGCATCTCCTGACCTGCGCCGCCGGTCGCGCCTCAGGCCCTGCGCGGGCACCGATGGCACCCTTCGCGGAGGGTGATGGGCCGCACGAGGTGCCGCGAGCGATTGATGATTCGGAGGCCGCCTCCTCAAGGCGCAAACGGTGAACCTCGACATTCTGCGCGAACTGGGCGAGTGGCCGGCCGTGGGGTTCTACGAGGCCCTGGACCTGCCTGGCCGCGCCCCGTCGGCCGTGCGTTCCGGCGGATGTACGAGAACTTCGACGTCGCCGTGCCGGACGGTCGGCTGCTCATCCCCTGCGAGCCGATGCCCGGTGCCTGGAGCCGGGAGTCGCATCAGGTCTGGCACGCGGCGCGGTTCATCCTCGGCTTCAACCACAACAGCGGCCTGTCCGTCAGCCCCGACATCGCCCGCGACGTCCGGGCCCGCTTCCCCGAGCATCGCGCGTTTGTCGACGCCCTCGTCGAGGATCTCGGCCGGCGGCTGCCCTGCTTCGGCGGCTACACGCACAGCAACCCGGACATCCGCCGGGTGGTTGGCGAGGGCTTCGACGCCATGGAGGCGGAGCTGGACGGCCAGCTCGCGCTCGTGCGGGCTGCGGGCGGTGCCGCGGACGCCCGCGAGGTCAACCTCCTCGAAGCCCTCAAGGACTACACCATCGGGGTGCGCGCCTTCCACCGGCGGGCCGGCGAAGCGGTCGCGTCGGCGGCGGCGCGGGCGACCGGGGAACGGCAGCTCGAACTGAGGCTGGTGGGGCGCAGCCTCCGTCATGGGTTCCTGCAGCCGGCGCAATCGTTCATCGAGGGGCTGCTCGCCGTCAACCTGTGCTGGATGCTGGACGGATGCGACTCGCTCGGGCGGACCGACCCGGCTCGGGCCCGGCTGCTTGCCCGCGCGTCCTGCCGGTAGGCCGGCGCCGGAAGCGCGCGCGGCCCGTCGCCGCCGCGGCGTCAGGGCGGGCTTGAGGTGAGGGTGGTCAGGCTCTGCGCCGGCAGTTCGATCTCGACGCGCCCCTCGGCGACAGGGATCGTGCCGCGGCGCGCGAAGGCACTCTCGGGATTGGTGACAAAGGGGGTCACCTCAACGATCCCCGCGGGGATCCCGGAGACGACGGCGCGGCGTCCGGCGCCGGGGTTGGCGATGTGCAGGGCCAGCGCGGGCGCGGCGTCGCCGTCGCGGCGCAGGAAGGCGCTGGCGATGACCCGGCCGGGGCCGGTGGTGGTCTCCACGCAGTCGGCGCCGGGGGGCGTCAAGTCGGCGAGGTGTTTGAGCAACCAGAAACGCCGGCCGGGGATCAGGCCGGACGACGCGCCGGCGTCGCCGTCCAACAGGCTGTAGTCGGAAGTCAACTCCCACTGCAGGAGCGCGGCCGGGGCGGCGTGGCGCAGCAGCTCCTGGTACATCCACATCTCGCGCAACGCGTAGGGCCAACTCGTGAAGGAGCCGTCGCGCCAGGCCTCACTGTCCACGCCGACTTCCGTGACCAGCAGCGGCACGCCAAGGCGGTCGGCCAGCCCGCGCCAGGCGGCATACTCGGCCGCGGGCGCCCCGCCCCACGAGTGGAAGGCCAGCGCGCCGACGTGACGCCGCGCCCCCTCGGAATCGGCCGCCGGCTGCACGTAGGCGAGCTTTCCCCACGGGTTGGTGACGTCGCCGAGCAGCATCTTCGTGCGCAGCCCGGCCTCGGCCAAGCGCCGGCCGAGGGCGGCGATCAGGTCGCGGTGCACCTCGGCCGTCAGCCTCACCCGCACGCCGTAATCCGGCTCGTTGAACGAGAACAGTCGCGGTTCGGCGCCGTACTTCTGCCGCGCGTAGTGCAGGTAGGAGACGACCGCCTCGGCGGCCTCCTCGCGCATGCCCTCGGCCAGGCGGCGGCCATTCTGCCAGGCCGGCGCGCCTGACTCCTCATACATCCACTCGGGCAACCCCCACACGCTGATGCAGACGGGAATGCCGCGCCGGCTCAGCTCCCCGAGCAACTCGAACTCGCGCCGCAGGCCGGTGCCGTCGCCGTCGTGGCTGGCGAGGAACCCCAGGTCGGCGCGGGACGCGTCGTCGTTGTCATTGGCCGGTTCCCACTCGGCCAGCGACATCTGGGTGCGCGCCCAGCCGACGCGCAGGTTGTCCAGGGTGTAGCGAGTGTGCGCCGACTCGATGCCAAAACAGTAGTTGCCGCCGATGCCCTCGAACCGCCCCAAGGAACGCCCGGCGTCAACCTCGATCGTGATCGGGCGACGGTCCGCCTCGCCCTGCACCGCCATCGCCACCCCCAGGCTGGCGACCTCGCCGGCCGCCATCCGCCCCGGCCGCAGCGTGATCAGCAGCCCGAGGTGGTCGCCGCCACCATGCCGGCCATCCTGGATCTGGACGTACGCCGGCCGGTCGAACCCCAGCGTCAACGACAGCCGACGCGTGGCCGAGAGCAGCGTGACCGCCTGCGCATTGTCGCCGCCGACCGCATGGTCCTCCGCCGACTCGCCGCCCGGCAGGGCAACGACGGCCGGCAGGGCGCTGCCATTCAGCAGCACAGCCGATCCCCCGGCAAAATCGGCCAGCGGCAGTTGCAGCCACAGGAACACCCCCTCGATGTCAAGGCCGGACTCCGCCACAACCGTCAGCGTGACGCGGGCGGCGCGCGGCGCGGTCTCAACCCTCTGGAAGTAGCGGCAACGCTGGCCGGGGGCCGGCTCGATGAGGCCGGAGCCGGCGGTGGCGGCGTCGCCGACGCTGAGGGTGGTCTCCGTGCCCGCCGTCAGGGTGACCATGCCCTCCCAGTCCGGCCGGAACAGGCGCAGGTCATGGCGGACGTCGAGCCATTCGCCGTCGAGGGCGAGTCCGACGATCCGCCCGCGGGCGTCGAGGTGGGTGAGGTCGAGGAACTCGGGCCGGGGCGCGGCGACTGTACCGGCGGGTTCCTGCGCCGGCACGCAGAATGCGGCGGCACAGAGGGCGGCGGCGAGCGGGCGCAGGAGCCGGCCGGGATTCCGGCGTGCGCAGTGTACGGGTGGGCGGCGGTGGGGGGCGGGGGTGCTCATGGTTGTGGAATGTACCCTGCGGCGGAGTCCCTGCAATCCTCGGCGGGCGCAAGTCGGTTCCGTGGCCGGGCAGTCTCTCGGGGCCTCTCCAAGGGGGCCGTAAAGCCGGTTTGGGGGCAGGCGCCGGATCCCATTCAAGTGCCATCCCGATTTGTTCACCACCACGGGCACAGAGTTCACAGAGGGCTTCGCGCTTGCGTTGGCGCGGAACCCCCGCCAACGCCAGCGCGAAGCCAGTTCCCTCTCTGTGGTCTCTGTGCTCTCTGTGGTTGACGGCAACAACGGTCACCCCCGCCTGCCGCTCAGCGTCCGGGGGTAGCCTCCGGCCCGTCGGGGTCAAGCCGCGCCGTCACGCGGACTCGCGGGGTTTGATCGGACGGGGCGGCAGGGAAGGGGTCGCTCGCATGGCCTGCCGGGCAGTCGAGGGCTTGTTGCCACCGCCACAGCCGCAGGGTCGGCGACTCCCCGAGGCGCGAGCGCAGGTGCGGGGCAACGCAGCGCAGAACGTCGCCCAGATACTGCAGACGCGGGCTGAAGTCCGCCGCGGCCAGGGCAACCTCGATCCCCAGCTCGTCGGCGTCGTTGACTCCCAGCCGGCGGCGCAAGTCCGCGTCGGACGCCAGCCGCTCCGCCGTGACATCCGTGAGCACACCGTGTTCCCCGCCGAGCTGCACGAGGTGCATGTGCTGCACGACCGTGCCTGTGCGGAGGGCGAGCCAGCCGAGGTCGCGGCCATCCCCGCCGAGCACCCGGGCCACGTCCCAGCCACTCTCGCGGAAGCACTCCATCACCCGTTGTCCGGAGTCGCCGCGGCCGTCCTCCTCCGCCTCGACATCCTCGGCGCCGTGCCCCAGACACGCCTCGGCCACGGGCTGCGGTGTGCCGTCGGTTCGTCCCCAAGGCACTCCCTTGTACGCCCGGCGGCACGTGCCCCAGTCGTCAGGCGTCAACTCGTCTGCCCACTCGCCCGCGGGGTCTGTCGCCGGTGGGATGAGGTGGCGGCTCAGGGGTTCGGGGGGGAGACGCGGAATGCCGTTGAGGAGCCGGTTGACGGCGGCGATCCCGGCGTCGTCGTCGTCGCGCTCCCAGGCCCGCTCGATCGTTCGGACGAGGCCGGACACGGTCTCCGCCCCGAGCGCGCGTCTCCGTTCGGCGACCCGCGCCTTGGCCAGCGCCGCGAGGGCGGCTTCGATGCCCTCGCTCTGGCCGGTGTTGAAGGCGCACTGCACGTGGCGCGACTGCGCGATGACATCGTACGGGAAAAGGGCCGCATCCCGCGCGAAGAACGGCAGGGCCGGTTCGTGGCCGCCGGCCTGTGCCAGCGCCAGCCCGATCTCGCCGTTGAGATGGACAAAGTCGGGTTCGAGGTTGCGGACCGCCTCGAAGTGGCGCAGGGCGAGTTGCGGACTCCGCAAAGCTCGGGGCGCCACGATACCCGCAAAGT
Source organism: Lentisphaerae bacterium ADurb.BinA184 (assembly GCA_002068325.1). Lineage (GTDB taxonomy): Bacteria > Verrucomicrobiota > Lentisphaeria > Oligosphaerales > MVZH01 > MVZH01. The sequence continues at coordinate 13,826 of MVZH01000099.1, forward strand.
AGTCCGGCTGGGGATCGCCCACGCTCCACTTGGCCGCCGTGGCATGGGCCTCGTAGGCGGCCGCCGCCTCGTCGCGGCTCTCGGCCACCGCCCCTTGCCGCAACAGCCAGCTGCTGATTGCCGCCCGCCCGCCCAGCCACACGCCGGCCGCCGCCAGGCCGACGGCCAGCGCCGCCGCAATCCACGTCCTCGACGGCCAGGCCTCCGGCACCCCCTCGTCGGCGGACGCGTCCACGAACGGGTGCCAGGCCAGCCCCAGGCACAGCAGCGCCGCCAAGTCGGTCGGCGACCGGGCCAGCGTCAGATCAAAGCACGACTGCCCGAACAGGATGACCGCCGTGAAGTGCGCTGCGCTGACGCTCCCGCCCCCCCGCGGCCGCGCCAGCAGCGACACCGCCGCCGCCGCCCACGCCAGGGCGAGCAACACACCCCCCGTCGCCCACACGTTGAGCAACTCGTTGTGCGGGTGTTCGGTGACGTTTGCCGTCGTCGGCTTCGCCATCTGTGCCGGCTGGCGGAAGGCGACGAACTCCCGGCGGAAGTTGCCGGGGCCGATCCCGAGGAGCGGATGGCCGACGGCCAGCCGCAACGTGCTCTGCCACAGCGGCAGGCGGACGTCGTCGCGCTGACGGGCAT
>MVZH01000100.1 GCA_002068325.1 Lentisphaerae bacterium ADurb.BinA184
CCGGCATTACCGGCGGAGTCCGCCGGCTCCACGCTCCGCGCTCCGCGCTCCGTGCCTCGTGCTCCGTGCCTCGTGCTCCGTGCTCCGTGCTCCGTGCTCCGTGCTCCGTGCTCCGCGCTCCACGCTCCACGACCTACGCCTCTCGCAGAATCGCCTCGGCGGCGGCATGGAGGTCGGCGGCGTGTAGGTGCGCCCCCGGCAAGGGCGCCGGCCCGACGGACACCGCGCGGCAACCGGCAGCCAGCCCGGCCGCAATATCAGACTCCTTGTCTCCAATCATATACGAATCGGCCAGGCCCACACCCAGTTCCGCCGCCGCAGACACAAGCATCCCCGGCCGTGGCTTGCGGCAGTCGCAGTCCTCTTCCGGCCGATGAGGACACACCCGCACCGCCGCCCACCGCACCCCAAATGGCGCCAGCAGTTCGGCCAGTCTTGCATGCTGCCGGACGACCTCCTCCACACCGAAGTAGCCACGCCCGACACCGGACTGGTTGGTGACCAGGATCAGCGCGAATCCGGCCGCCGCCAGCGCGGCCAGCCCCTCGCCGGCCCCGGGCAGCAGCTCGACGCCCTCGGCCGTGGCGAGATAGCCGCGGTCGGGAATCACCGTCCCGTCGCGGTCAACGAACACGGCACGATTCATGCGGACTCCGCAAATATTCACGCAATTCGGCGGCGTGGATGGGGACGGTACCGACCTTCCCGACGACGATTCCCGCCGCGCAGTTGGCGAAGGCGGCGGCGTCGGCGGGCCGGGCGCCGGCGGCGAGGGCGAGGGTAAAGGCGGCGATCACCGTGTCCCCGGCGCCGGAGACGTCGAAAACCTCGCGCGCCCGGGTCGGAATGTGCAACGGGCGGGCGCGGCCGCCGAACAGCGCCATGCCGTCGCCGCCCAGCGTGATGAGCAGATGGCGGATGCCCCACTGTTTGCGCAACACCCGGCCGGTCCCGAGCAGGGCCTCGTCCTTCTCGACGGGGAGGACGCCGGGCGTGAGGTAGCGGCCGGCCAGGCCGAAGGCCTCGGCCCGGTTGGGCGTCATCAGGGTGAGGCCCTTCAGCCGGAAGGCGTGGCTGGGATGGGGATCGAGGGCGACGGGGACGCCCGCCGCCGCGGCGCAGTCAACGATCTCCTGGGCGAACTCGCCGGTGATCAGGCCCTTGGCGTAGTCCTCGATGATGACCGCCTGGTAGACGCCCCGCCTCAGTTGCCCGGAGAGAATCCGCCCGACCGCCCGTCGCGCGGCGGCCGGCGCCTCGCCGGTCTCCTCCTGGTCAATGCGCACCACCTGCTGATGGCCGGCGATGACCCGTGTCTTGACCGTTGTCGGCCGCTGCGGCGTCGCCACGATCCCGCGCGTGCGGCCGCCGGCCGCTTCGAGGCATTGGCGCAGCTCGCGGCCGTGCGCGTCCTCACCCACCAGGCCGTAGACATGCGTCTCCGCCCCCAGGCACAGCAGGTTGTTGGCGACGTTGGCGGCGCCGCCGGGGGTGGCGGTCTCGCGCGAAACCCGTACCACCGGCACCGGGGCCTCCTGCGAGATGCGGGTCGCCTCGCCCCAGACGTAGCGGTCCAGGATGAGATCGCCGACCACCGCCACCCGCAGCCCCGCCACCCGGTCCAACAACGCCAGGAGCCGTTCGTTCTCGCCGTCGGGGGCCGTCATACAGAACCTTTCCTATCGCCGGGAGGAGGCATTCCCGGACCCTGCCGTCCCTCCCGCGCGCCCTGTGGCGCCGGCCGCATCGCCGAGGAGGGCACGGACGGCGCCACGCGAGCCGCGCCTGCACGTCCGCCGGACCGGAGGCCGACATGGGCTGGGATACCCCGGCGGGTTCCTGAAACCGCTAGGAATATAGCCGCCGGACGCCCCGGAAACCAGACGCCCCGCGGTCAGCGTCGGGGGGGGCGGCCTGCATGCAGGCGGGGCATCGAGGCGAGAGGTCAAGGCTTCTCCCCGGACTGTTCGAGGAGGGTGCGGACGCCGCCCTCCACGTCCACCGCGGGGAGGGGGCTGGCGAGGGGGCCGGCATCGAGGCGGTCGAGGATGCGGGCAAGGGCATCGAGGTGGTTGCGCACCTGCAGCCACTGGTCAGGGGACAGCTCCTTCTCGCGGCCCCGGACGAAGGCGGCAAGGGCATTCAGCTCCTCCGTCGCCAGCCGCCGCGCGGAGCGCTCGATCTCCCCTTCGGGCACCGTCGGTTCGACTTGGGCACGCCCGCGCAGCGCATCGAGGCGCATGGCGGTCGTCTGACGGATGCGGTCACCGGCCAGAATCCGGGACGACTTCACTTGGTTGGGCAACCAGTAGACGAGGAACACCTCGCAGAAGAAGATGATGCCGAGCAGGACCTTGGCCAACAGGGTCATGGTGTCGGCCCGGCGTCCCTGGCCGACGCTGCGGTAGACGCGCTCGAACTTCAGGGTCAGGTGCCCGACCCGCAGTTCATCGCCGCTGTGCAGGGGGGCGGCGGTGGTCAGGGGGGACTGGTTGAGGAAGACCGCGACCCGTCCGTCGGGCACGACACTGTACGTTCCCTCGGCGTCGCCCGCGGCAATGGTGAAATACGGTCCGGGCGCGCCCTGCGGTTCGACGACGCAGGCGCAGGCCGGGTCGGCGCCGACGCGGTAGGGGACGGTCTCGGCGGCGCGCACGTCGCCGGCCTCGAAGTCGTCCGCCGTGTTGCGCAGGTTGTCGCGGATGACGAGTTTGAACAGCACGGTTCGCCTTGAGGCTCAGCCTTGCGCGGGTGCGGGGTCCGCACGCAGACCCCTGCCGTCGCCGTCGCGCGGGGGAGGGGTGGCGGGGGCGCCCTGCCCTGCCGCGGTCAGGGTCCGGTCTCCGTCGGCCGGCTGGCCGGGGCGGCGGGGGCGGGCGCGGCCGGGCTTCCCTCCGTCCCCTCGGCAGGCGGTTTGTGCGGGAAGAAGCGGATGGCGTTGTCCACCACCTGCATACCGATCACCGTGCCCTCGGGGAGCTTGCCGCGCAGCATCTCCTCGGCCAGCGGATCCTCGATGAAGCGCTCGGCGACACGGCGCAGCTGGCGGGCGCCGTACTCGGGCTTGTAGCCGCGCTCGATGAGGAACTCGCGGACCTCGGGCGTCACCTCGAAGCGCAACCCCTTGAGGGCGAGGCGGTCGCGGATCTTGGCCACTTCGAGGTCAACGATGCGCGCCAGGTCCGTCTTGTCGAGCTGGCGGAACACCACCACGTCATCCACGCGGTTGAGGAACTCCGGCTTGAACGTCTTCTTCAGGTTCTCCTCGAGGTGCTGGCGCATGGTCTCGTAGTCTTCGCTCACGGCCTGGGTGGCGGCGAAGCCCATGGCGCCGGGCTTCTGGATGTCACGGGCGCCGACGTTGGAGGTCATGATGACGATGCAGTTGCGGAAATCGACGCGGAACCCGACGCTGTCGGTCAGCTGTCCCTCTTCGAGGATTTGCAGCAGCATGTTCATGACGTCGGGGTGGGCCTTCTCGACCTCATCGAAGAGCACCACCGAGTAGGGGCGGCGGCGGACGCGCTCGGTCAGCTGGCCGCCCTCGCCGTGTCCGACGTAGCCGGGCGGCGACCCGACCAGGCGGCTGACGTTGAACTTCTCCATGTACTCGGACATGTCCAGCCGGATGAGGGCGTCGGGGTCGCCGAACATGAACTCCGCGAGGGCCTTGGCGAGCAGGGTCTTGCCCACCCCGGTGGGGCCGAGGAAGATGAACGAGCCGATCGGCCGGCGGGGGTCTTTCAGCTCGGCCCGCGAGCGCCGCAGCGCCCGGCAGCAGACGCTGACGGCGGGGTCCTGGCCGATGACGGTGGCGCGGATCTCGTCCTCCATGCGCAGGAGCCGTTCCATCTCGCCCTCGGCCAGGCGCTGGAGGGGGACCCCGCTCATTTTCGAGACGACGTGCCGGATGTCGTCGGCCGCGATCGACACCACCTGCTTGTCGCGCTCCTTCTCCCAGGCTTCGAGGGTGGCGGCCTGCTTCTTCTTCAGCTCCTTCTCCTGGTCGCGCAGCTTGGCCGCCTGCTCGAAGCGCTGTTCGCGCACCGAGTTCTCCTTCTTCTGGCGGATGTCGGCGATCTCGCGCTCGATCTCGGTCAAGTCGGGCGGCCGGATCATCGAGGCGATGCGGGCCCGGGCCCCGGCCTCGTCAATCACGTCAATCGCCTTGTCGGGCAGGAAGCGGCCGGAGATGTAGCGGTCGGACAGCCGGGTGGCGGCCATCAGCGCATCGTCGGTGTAGCGCACGTGGTGATGCTCTTCGTACTTGTACTGCAGGCCGCGGAGGATTTCGATGCACTCCTCCGGGGTGGGCGGCCGCACGATGATGGGCTGGAAGCGGCGTTCCAGCGCCGAATCCTTCTCGATGTACTTGCGGTACTCGTCCATGGTGGTGGCGCCGATGCACTGGACCTCGCCGCGGGCCAGGGCCGGCTTGAGGATGTTCGAGGCGTCCATGGCGCCCTCGGCGCCGCCGGCCCCGACGATCGTGTGCAGCTCGTCAATGAAGAGGATGACGCGTTTGGACTTGCGGATCTCGTCCATGACGGCCTTGATGCGCTCCTCGAACTGGCCGCGGTACTTGGTGCCGGCGATCATCAGCGCCAGGTCGAGCGCGACCACCATGCGGTTGCGCAGCAGCTCGGGCACATTGCCCTGCACGATCGCCTGCGCCAGACCCTCGACGATCGCCGTCTTGCCGATGCCGGCCTCGCCGATGAGGACGGGGTTGTTCTTGGTGCGGCGGCAGAGGACCTGGATCAGGCGCTCGATCTCGTCGAGGCGGCCGATGACCGGGTCCAGCTCGCCCTGGCGGGCCAGCTCGGTGAGGTCGCGGCCGAAGGCCTTCAGGGCCGGCATCTTGGCGGCGGCCGGCGGCGGTTCGGCCGCCTTCTTCCCGGGTTCCGCCTCGGGCGGGTTCTGGGCGTCGGCCGGCAGGTAGTTGGGGTCGAGCGCCTTCATCACCTCGGCGCGCACGGCGTCGGCATCTACATTGAGGTTGCGGAGGATCTTGGCGGCCACCCCGTCGCCCTCACGCAACAGCCCCAGCAGCAGGTGTTCGGTGCCGATGTAGTTGTAGTTGAGGGCATGCGCCTCCTTGGCGGCGAGGGTCAGGACGCGCTTGACGCGCGGGGTCAGGGGCGGATCGCCCTCGCTCTGCACGTCGCTGACCGGGCCGGAGTGCTTCTCCACCTCGTAGCGGACCGTCTCCAAGTCCATCCCCATGGCTTGGAGCACGGCCACCGCCACGCCCTGCCCCAGCTTGATCAGCCCGAGCAGGAGGTGTTCGGTGCCGACGTAGTTGTGGCCGAAACGCTTGGCCTCGCGCCGGGCGAGCACGAGGACCTGCTGCGCCCGCGGCGTGAAGTTGTTCATGGCGAAGCCGAGCTTGTCGTCGTTGGCGTCCATGGTCTGCCTGCCTTGCGTCTCGGCGCCCGTGGCGTCCGGCTCAGCGGCCGCCGGGGCGGTGGTCTTTCAGGGCCTTCCGCACCCGGTCGGCCCGCAGCCGCCCGGCGCGCTTCTCGGTCAGGGTCTGCCCGTGCTCGGCCTGGAGGTGTCCGGGCTGGGTTCGCAGGATGAGTTCATCCACCGTGGCCAAGTCGAGGTTTGAAAAGAGGTCGGTGACGACGCCCAGACGCACGGCGAACAGGCAGTTCAAGGCCTCCTCGGCGGCCAGTTCGTGGGCGTAGAACAGCGTGCCGTAGGCGCGGCCGACGAGGTCGAGGAGCCGGGCGGGGCTGTGGGAGGCCAGGCGGAGGCGGGCGTTCTCCTCGCTCCAGACCAGTTGCCGGACGACCCGTTCCAGGCGCTGGAGGATCTGGCTTTCGCTCTCGCCGAGGGTGGACTGGTTGGAGAACTGCAGGACGAACCCGAGGGCCTCGGTGCCCTCGCCGAACAGGCCGCGCACGGTCAGGTTCATCACGGACATGGCGCGCAGCACCGGCTTGAGCCCGTCGGTGAGGGCGAGTCCGGGCAGCCAGAGCATGACCGAGGCGCGCATGCCGGTGCCGACGTTGGTCGGGCAGGCGGTGAGGAAGCCGAGGCGCGGGTCGAAGGCGAAGTCGAGGGCCTCGCCGAGGCGGTTGTCGAGGCGGTCTATGTCCTGCCATCGCTCCCACAGGGTCAGGCCGGGGGCGAGGCTCTGGAGGCGCAGGTGGTCTTCCTCGTTGATCATGAGGCTGAGGCGTTCGGAGCCGATGAGGGCCAGTCCGCTGCCACGGCCGTTCTGGGTGAGGTCGCGGCTGATCACGTGGCGTTCGGCGAGGATCTGCCGGTCGCCGGCGGTGAGGTCGGGCAGTTCGAGGAGGGTTGCGCCCGGTCCGTCCGGAGTGCGGTTTAGGGCCGCGGCGGTGCGGCTCCAGACGTCGGCCCGCTGCCGCAGCGTGGCCCGGTTCGGGAAGGGCATCCCGGCCAGGTTGCGGGCCAGTCGGATGCGGCTGGAGAGCACGACGGGGGCGGCGGGGGCGTCCCGTTGCAGCCAGGCCGCCGGCGTGGTTGCCAGCTGTTGTGTGAGGCGGTTCATGGCGCCGCATGCACTCCGTCCAGGCGCTGCTGCAGCCGGGTCAGTTGGTCGCGCAGGGCGGCGGCCCGTTCGTAGGCTTCCGCCGCCACCGCCCGCGCCAGCTCCTCTTCAAGCTGGGCGAGGGTCGCCAGGCTCTGCGCCTGCTCCACGGCCTGGGGGCTGGGCGCGCCGACGCGCGGGGTCTTGCCCGTGTGCGTCAGCCCGCGGTGGGCCTCGGCGAGGATGGGTTCCAGCTCGGCGGCGAAGGTCGCGTAGCAGGCCGGGCATCCCAGGCGGCCGTTCTTCTTCACCTCGGCCAAGGTCGTCTCGCACTCGGGGCAGACGGTGGTTTCGGGGCGCCGTTCCTTGCGGGCCGCGGCCGGGGGCGCGGCCTCCTGCCCCTGCTCGCTGAGGGCCTTGATCAGACGGGCCAGCTCGAGCTCGCCCGCCAGGCTCTTCGTCACCCCCTTCGCGTCGGCGCACTCGCGGCACAGGTTGAGGGAGACGACCTTGTCCTGGATCACTTCCTTGAAGTGCAGGCAGGCTTCGTTCTTGTGGCAGATGTCGCACTGCATGGTGTGCGGATTCCTGACGGTCGCCGTTCCGGTTCCGTCACGCGCTAATGTATACGCAGAATCCCTACTTCACACGTGCTCGCGCGCGAAAAGGCGGAAAAAGTGTGGCCGGGGAGACGCAGGGGGGGCAGGCGGGCGCCGCGCTCCCCCCTGAGGGGACAGCCGTGCCCCCGCAGGCACGGGGACTGCGGCCGCCGGCGCGGCCTACGGACGGCCGGGCGCCCCCACCGCGATCATGGCCTTGACGACCCCGTCGCCGTAGCGCTCGACCAGGTTGAAGGCGTCCTGGGTGCGGTCGAAGGCGTAACGGTGGGTGACCATGAACTGCGGCCGGATGGCGCCGGCGGCGATGGCGTCGAGGGCCTTCTGGAGGCAGCGGTTCTGGCGGCGCACATTCTGCAGGCACAGCTCCTTGCGCCGGGCGACGTCGGCGGGGAAGCTGTAGCGGTCGAACTCGGGGATGCCGATGAGCATGAGCCGCCCGCCGGGCCGGAGCAGCCCGAGGGCCTGGTCGAGGGCCTCCTGCCGGCCGCAGCACTCGAAGACGGCATCCAGGAGGAGGGGTTCGCGCTCCTCGATGGCGGCGACGACGTCCTCGCGGCCCGGGTTGCCGGTCCACGCCGCGCCCTGTTGGCGGGCGAGTCGGCAGCGTTCGTCGAGCAGGTCGGTGCCGTAGACCGTGGCCCCGCCGGCGAGGGCGGGCAAGAGGACGCTGAGGCCGATGGGCCCCAGCCCGAGGATGCCGATCTTGGCCCCGGCCATAGGCACGGAACGTTCGACCGCGTAGAGCCCGATCGAGAGCGGCTCGGCCAGCGCCGCCTCCTCGAAGCTCATGGTGGCGGGAATCGGGTAACAGCATTGCTCCGGCATGACCAGGTATTCGCTCAGGCACCCGGCCATCTGCCCGGGACAGCCGAGGAAGCGCAACCGGCGGCAGGTGTTCTCGCGGCCGGCCAGGCACTGGTCGCAGGCGTGGCAGGAGACCGCGGGTTCGATCGCCACCCGGTCGCCCGGCCGCACCCGCCGCACGTCGGCGCCCACCGCCTCGACGAGCGCAGCCCCCTCATGCCCGACCGCGAAGGGGTACTGCACCACCTGGCTGCCGATGCGGCCCGTGGTGTAGTAGTGCACGTCGGAACCGCAGACCCCGACGCACTGCATGCGCAGGAGCACATCGCGCGGGCCTTCGATGCACGGGGTTGCGACCTCCGCAACCGCCATCTGGCGAAGCCCGGTCAGCCGCACGGTCTTCATCGGAAGTAGGGGATTTCCAGGTTGTGGCGGTCGCGCAGGTCGGCCAGTTCGCGGTCAATGGCGGGGTCGGGATGGAGGGTTCGCTGGACGAGCAGGTGGAAGACCTTCTGTGCGATCCAGTCGGTGCGCAGCTCGTCGCCGCCGCGGGCCGCCTTGCCGATGTCGCCGCGGAAGACGAAGTCTTGGTTCTCGCCTTCGGCGCTGGTTCCGGCCAGGCGCAGGCCGATCTCGCGGGTGTTGCGGGGGAAGCGGCCGTGGATGGAGAGGGTGCTGTGGCGGTACAGGTGCGGGAGCCGGCGGGGGTAGATCTGGCTGGCCAGGCCGCCGCTGACCCCGTAGTCAATGCCGGCGACGATCACGTCGCGGTGGGCGCCCACGAACTGGGCCAGCTGCAGGTCGAAGCCGTCGGGGTCGCTGCGGTAGAGCGGGGCGCCGCGGCTGCAGTAGGCCAGCAGGTCGAGGAGGAAGCGGTTGATGCCCTTGCCGGTGCTGGCCGAGTAGACGGTGACGTCGCTGCGGTTGATCTCGGCGATCCGGCGCAGGAGCACATCGTTGTCGAGCTTGTTGCGGACCGTCGAGTTGCCGTCCGTCAGGATGTAGACCAGCAGGGGCCGGCTACGGTCGGCGGGGCGGCCGCCGACGTAGGGTGCCAGCCCCGCGTAGACGTCCGTCAGCCCGCCGCGCATGAGCTTGCCGACATACTCGCGGCCGCGGGCCACGGCCGCCGGGGTCACCCGCTCATAGCCCTCGAACAGGCTGTCCGGGGAGGTGCGGAACGAGACCACGTTGAAGCGGTCCTCGCTGTTGAGCAGGTCGAGGGCGCGGACCGTCGCCTCGCGGAAGGCTTCGAGCTTGGCCGGCTGGATGCTGGTCGAGCAGTCGATGAGGAAGAGGACGTCCTTGCTGATCGTGCGCAGGCGGCGGCTGCGTTCGTTGGGCGAGATATCAATGCGGAAGTAGCCGTCCTCGTTGGCGGGCTGGTAGACGGTCATGGTGACGTTGAGCAGGTCGTCGAGCGAGCTGAAGCCCTCGTCGTCCTCGAGGCCGGGCAGCCTGGGGAGGGCGACGGCGGGCTCGGGACGGCTGTCGGGCCTGGGGGCGACTTCAGGGGGCAGTTTGCCGAGGTCGGGCGTGGTGCCGGGCATGGACAGCCGCAACCCCACTCCGAGGGTGCCAGGGCTTCCCGGGCGCAGTTCACCGCCGTCGGCGAAGCCGGGGAGACGGTCGCCGTCGTACGGCACCCGCGGCACCTTGGGCACCAGCGGCCGGGTGGCCGCGAGGGCCGGCAGGCGGTCGGCATCAATCTCGATGATCTGCGGGCGGGGTGCCGTGGCCGGGGCGGGGGGGAGCGTCGCGTCCAAGTCGGGCAGGACAAGGTTGCGGCCCAGGCCTTTGAGCTGGATCTGGGTCTCGGGGGTGGGGAGCAGGTTCTGGTCCTTGAGCAGGTCGCGCACTGGGGTGGAGTCGTCGGCGAAGTCGCCGGCCTGCCGCGCCAGCTCCTGCCGCAGCTCTTCGGTCGTCTTCTCCGGCGGCGTCTTGAACACGCGGTCGCGGATGTCAACCAGGCTAACCACCATGCGCCGCGCCGGCATCCGTAGCCGCGGCGGCGCCAGGCCACCCAGGCGGACACGGTCGGCAAACGCCAGCAACAGCAGGTGCGCCACCACCGACAGCAAGGCGGCGGCAAGGGCGTAGCGTGTGTTGAGGCGCGATTCGACAACCATGGCGCCAACCTACATTATCCACCACGAAGGGTCAAAGCTTCAGAGGCCACTGTCATGATGTGAATGACTGCCTGCCGGAGCCGCGTGCTCCCGCCAGAGGAGTGGGACAGCCCACTCTCGGCGATCCCCGGCAGGCCGCCGCCCCAATCCGTTGAGCCGCTTGCAGAACCCCGGCATGAATGGCCGGGACGAAACCCGGGCCTCCATCGGCCTCGACAAGGACGGCTGCCGGCCTGGCTGGAGGGACGGCCTCTGTGCCGTCCGGGGCGCACGACATGAACCGGATCCTCGGATGTGACCTGGCGGACACGGAGGTCCGCCCTCCATCGCACGAGGCTGTTGACGTCCGGGGGAGTTCTGCAAGCGCCTCCGTTGAAACCTTTCGAGTCTTCGAGGTTGATAAACAACTCCGGCCAGGAAGCCGGGCCGGCTCAGTTCCACGACGGGTTGCGCGGGTAGTGGGCGTAGAGCGGATCGCTCTCGCCGCGCTTGCGGATGGCTTCGCCCCAGACCTGATCCGGGGGTGTGTCGAAGACCATCTCGCGCGTGGCGCCGACCGCAATCCAGGTATTCTCCTTGAACTCTGCCGCGAGCTGGCCCTTCGCCCAGCCCGAGTAGCCGAGGAAGAACCGGCACGCCTCCGGGGAATAGACGCCCGACGCAAAGCCGGACTGCAGCGCCTCGAAATCCCCCCCGAGCCACACGCCGGGGATGACCTCGACGGCACCCGGCACGCCGTCGCCCAGCCCGTGCAGAACCTGCATCACCTCGGGCTGCACCGGGCCGCCCTGGAAGAGGCGGTTCCCGACGTACGGCATCTCGCGCTCCAGCTGGGGCGGCACGCGCAACGCCCGGTTGAGGATCAGCCCGTAGGAACCCTGCCCGTCGAGGTGCTCGCACAGAAAGACGACGGTGTGCTGGAAATTGGGATCCAGCAACCCGATCGTCGAAACCAGCACGTCGCCTTTGCCAAACGGCCTGTCCATCGTCTGCGGCTCCAGAACGGCCGGCCGCGCCGCCGCAGGGATCCTGAGCGCCGGCACGCACCGTTACGGCCTTTGACCCGCGCAACACCCGGTCGGGTTCCAAACATCGGCAATATAGATGCTCGGCGCACGCTTGTCGCGCGGCCCGGGCAGACTGCGTTGCCGCCGGTTGCGCGTTGGGGCGCCAGGGCAGGACAGGCGCGTGCCGCGCTGCAGTCGGCAGCCGGAGGCGTCCCGTGGCATTGAAAACCCCGACAGGATGGGTATAGTAATCGTGTCCAAAGGCCCTGTCTGCCTGTGGTCGCCGGAGAGCGGTTGATGCATCCGCGAAGAGGCGCCAGTGCAGGAGACCTCGGCCTGCCGCTCCGTCCGGGGGCACCGGGAGGGGGGGAGCGGCGGCCGACCGACACGTGTGTGAGTATTGCCGCAGTCGCACAGCGCCGTCTCAAGGCGTTGGCGTGGGCCCAGGGCAAGCGCCCTGTGGTCACGCAGCCCCGTCAGTGCGTCTCCTCACCGAAGTCGAGTTCCAACACTGCAGTTGCCCGCTGCCCCTGCCTCCCCCTCCTGAACGGTCCCCAACCAGCGAAAGGAATCCAGCCATGTTGACCGCTCCCCACGCCCGTGCCTTGCAAGGAAGCCCCCCTCACGCCAGCGCCTGTCCGCCGTCGCCTGCGGTTGCTGCCGGTTCCGGTTGTCTGCCTCTGCCTCCTGGCACTCTCACGCGTGGCCGTTCCCGCCTTCGCGGCGGCCCCCGCAGACCAGCCGAACATCACATTCGTGCAGACCGGAACCAACTCTAGCAATCTCCCAATCTACACCGGCACCTGGTCGCCGGCCGACGCCGGGGCAGGAGTGGTGAACACCGTCAGCAGCGGGGTCACCTACGGATGGGTGGACGTGGTCAGCGCGACCGATGTTGGCAACGCCGGCACGCTCAGCCTCAACTTCCCGGGCTATACGGCCGACGACCGCGACCGCATGACGTTCACCGTCAACGGCGGGGCCGGGACTCTGACCAACACCGGCGCCCTCAACCTCAACCCAAGCGGGAGCTACAACGGTTCGGTCTACGTCTACGGCAACTTGGTGAACGACACCGGCGGAACGGTGACCGTGGCCAGCGGCACCGCTGGCGGGCAGGCGAGATTCGGCACCGCCGGGGCGAGCCACGTAAACCGCGGGACCATCACGGCAACGGGAAGCTCCGGCGTCGGCGGCATCCTGCTCTCGGGGGGTGGAACAAGCTTCACCCAAAGCGTCGCCGGAAGTTCGCTGAGCGTAACAAAGATGATCCTCGACAACACGAGCATCTACTCGGGTTCAGGCGGCGCGGCCAATGTGTTCAGTGTCCCCGCGGGCAGCCTGGCCGGCTACTATGTCTTCCGCCACACGCAGGTTGCGCTGGGCGCGGGCGCTACAGTCCCGTCGGCGACCACCTTCAAGTTCGAGGGTGAGGACAGCGCGAAGAACACGTTCACCGGCGATGTCCCGGCCAATCTCACCCTCCTCGTGCAGACCTACGCCACCTCTGATGGAGCGTTCCTGGGCACGCCGGCCGGCCTGGCCAACCAAGGGGTCATCCGCCTGCGTGGTACCGACGGTTATCTGCCCAACGGCGCCGTGTCGCGGCTGATCGTGGCCGGCGGCGACGGAACCCTGACCAACAACGGCACCCTCGACGCGGAAACCATCCCGGGCACTACTCACCCGGGGGAAGCCCGGGTCGTCGGAAACGTCGTCAATAACGGCACCGTCATACTGGCGGTCCGCGACGACACAGGCGCCACCAGCTACACCCACCTTGAGGGGGATCTGACGAACGAGGCGACGGGCACGGTCAACGTCGTCGTCTCGGGCACCGCGGTGGGCGACTCCCACGTCCGCTTTACCGACGGCGCCGCCGGCACCTACATCAACCGCGGGCTGTTCAATCTGCAGGCCGGTACCTTGGACCTGATGGGCGGGACGCTGCAGAACCAGGGCGCGGGCCGCCTCATCGGCAACGGCACGGTCACCGGCAATGTCACGTCGGCGGCGACCACCGCGCCGGGGGCATCAGCCGGGATCCTGACGGTCACGGGCAACTTCACGCAAACCGCCGACGGCACGCTCGAGATTGAAATCGGCGGGCCTGTCGCCGGCACCGGCTTCGACCGCCTGGTGGTCTCGGGCACCGCCAGCCTCGATGGGGACGTGTGGGTCGAGGCGCTCAACGACTACAAGCCGCTGTATCTGCAGACGTTCGACGTGGTGACCGCGACGTCAGTGGTACTCTCGGACGGCACTCTGGATCTGGTGGGGCCGCTGGGCGGCCGCTTCAGCTATGAAGTCGTGGACGGCACCACCTTGAGGCTGATCTCCTTGATCCCCGAGCCCGCCAGCCTCGGCCTGCTCATGCTGGCGGGCGCCCTGGCGTTGCCGCGGCGGCGGGGGCGGAAGCCGGGCAGTCAATTGTCACAAGAAGGACATCTGAGGTTCAGATGAGTTCCCCATGTCTGCGATTCCCAGAGTTCCCAAGACAACAAGAGAGAGATTTCAAGGAAAGGGCATGACCATGAAGCGAATGAGCACGACGGACAGGCTGGCGGTAGTGGCGGTGGCGATCCTGGCGGCGGCGGCGACGTCGCTGGCGCCCGCGACGGCGGCACCGAACTGGTTCCAGGTTGGGCCGACAATGTTCACGGGCGGCTCGACCCTCGCTACGACCCCATACTCGCCCCAGCCCCAGTTCTCCGCAACGTACGACTTTCCGCCGGAAATCGTCGCGAGCGTCACCAGCGGCACGCTCCCGGATATCAAGGCAACCTACACGTTGAACATACTCAGTCGCCCGGGATGGGGCACGCAGACGGCGGGGGACGCGGGCCTGGGCCTGTTCCTCGATGCCACTCCCAGCCCAACCGCCGGGCTGTTTGGCGGGCTGGACAACTCGGTGTACCGGTTCCGCGGCGCCATCACCTGGAATCTGCTGAGCCCGCCGCAGCAACCCGATATGGGGTATTCCGACAACTACGTCGCGTCGGTCCAGCCGCTGGCGGTCACGGTCGAGTGGGTGGATGGGGTTGCCACCACGACGATTGCCGGCTACAACAGCTTCACCTACACGGCGACTCCGGCCGACCTGGCCAGTTGGCTTGGCAAGACCAAGTTCGCCGCGTTCCACAGCGGCCCCGGGTACAATCAGGAATATGCCGCAACCCAGATAACCAACCTGACTTTCTACATGGTTCCCGAACCCGCCAGCCTCGGTGGTCGCGGGCAACGTGGAAACCTCCACCTGCATCACCAACGCCTTGTTTGGCGCTTTGGGCGTGATGGCGGGCAGCCAGCCGACCATGAACAACTTCACCTTCGGCAATGCGCGCTACCAGTACTACGAGACGATTTCGGGCGGC
>MVZH01000101.1 GCA_002068325.1 Lentisphaerae bacterium ADurb.BinA184
CTGGCGCGGCGCGTCCGGCACCGCCCCCCCCGGCGGCGCAGCCGCCGCGGCCAGGCGATCCACCCCCACCGCCAGGGCCGCGGTGTACAGCACGTTGCCGCCCGCCACCACCGCCACCGTCGTGGTCTCGGCGCCCAGGTCCAGAAGCAGCTGCGGCGTATCGCTCTCGAACGCCTCGGGGTGCAGGTGGAAGTAGGCCCCGGCAATCGCCGTGGCCGTCATCGCGAAGTCGGCGACGTTCACCCCCGCGTCGAGGAGGGCGTCCGCCCGCTCCCGCACCACCGACTCGCGGCAGAAGCCGATGAGCACGGGGTTCTGGCGGCCGAAGCGGGCCGGCATCGGCCGATGATCGTAGATGAACGACTCGTCGCTCAGCCCGGCCAGATGCTGCGTCTCAAACCGCACCATCTCACCCAGCGTCTTGCCGCCGCTGGGAGGAAAATCGGACACCTGCGTGCTGGCCAGGTACTGCGGAACCCCAACCACCACCTCCTTCTTCTGCCAGCCCTGCTTGCCCAGCCACGCCACCACCTCGGCGCACAGCTCGGCCTCGCCGATGATCCCCTCGCCGCGGCTGTCAAAACTCGCGCTGGCCAGGACCGTCACCCCGCGGGCCGAGCGTTCGAGCAGGACCGCCTTGGCCGCCGCCTGGCCAATGTCCAGGCCAAGAGCCTGTCGCTTGGTGAAGAAGGTCATGCGGGCCACGGCTCGATACTCCGTTCGCCTTACTGGACCGGGACGCCCGGCACCGCCTCAACCGTCTGCACAAACTCGCCCGACGGCGAGATGATGGTGGCGGTCACGAAGATCAACAGGTGCTGCGGCGACGTGTCCTCGGTGGTGTGACGGAACAGGTACCCGACCAGCGGCAGGTCGCCGAAGAACGGCGTCTTCTTCTCGATCTGCGACTCGTTGGTCTTCATCGTGCCCCCGAGCACCACCGTCTGGCCGCTCTTCACCACCACCGTCGTGCTCACGCTGCTCTCGAAATACTTGGGCAGGCGCACGTTGCCGCTCTCGCCGACCGCAAACTCCTCGAACCCGTCGCCGTCCGGCGAACGCAGCCTCGGCGCCAGCGCCAGCAGCACCGTCTCGCCATCGTGGCCGATGCTGACCGTGACGCCGAGCGACAGCCCGAACTCCAGCTCCGCCGGCTCGCCGGTCGGCACCAGCCGTTCCTCGGTGCCGCCGTCGCCGCGGTCGATGCTCTCCAAGTCGTAGTCCTCGTAGTAGTACGTGCGGCGCCCGTCGAAGATGCTGGCGCTGTGGTTGTTGAGGACGGTCACCCGCGGCAGGCTCAGCGTCCGCGTGTCGTCCAGTTGCCGGAGCGCGCGCAGGACGACGTCGTACGTGGTGTTGCCGAGGATGCCGGACAGGCCCAGCTTGCCGCCCAGCGCGTCCGAGGCCTCGGTGACCGGGAACAGCGACGAGGCGTCCACCTCGAGCTTCGACCCCGTATCAATGAGCAACTCGTTGACATCCACCCCCAGCTCGAAGAAATCACGGTGCGAGAGGCTGACGAAGCGGGCCTCGATGAGCACCTGCGGCGGGATGCGGTCCAGATCCCGCACGATCTGCTCGACCAGGCGCAGCTTCTCACGCGAGTTGCGCACCACCAGCAGGTTGCGGTTCCGGTAGATCTTGTAGCTGGCTTCCTGCGGGCTGTCGGCCAGCACCTGTTCGAGGGCGTCTTCGAGCTCGGTGTCCTCCTCGCCGGCCGACCCGAGCGACGAGCCCGTGAACGTCAGCCCCTCGCCGTCGCCGCCCCCGCCGCCCCCCGCGGCGGCGCCGCCCCCGGCCGGGATCAGGCCACGGCGCAGCCGGAAGATGCGCGTCTCCAGCGACGGCCCGCTGGGCTGGCTCTCTGCCTCCGTCACCCAGATCGCGTTGTCGCCGACGTGGAAGGCAATCCCCATGTTGCGCGCGGCGTAGTTGAGCAGCTCGTGCAGCGGCACGTCCTTGACCAGGATGGTCGCCGTCTTGTCGCCGGTCAGCGAATCGTCGCGGATGATGTTCAGCCCGTCCACCTCGCTGAGCGCCTCGGCAAGCGCCACCACGTCGGCGTTGCGCAGCTGCATGGTGACGCGCCGGTTGACCAGCTCCTCCATCGGCCCCTTCGGCAGGACGATCGGCTCGTTGTCGCCGGTGATCACCACCGTGCGGCCGTAGCTCTCCGGCAGCACCAGCCGTTCATCAACCTCGACCAGCGCCTGCCGGCTGGTGAGCTCCTTATCGATCGGCAGCTCGGCCTCCTTCTCCAACAGCTCGGCGGTCAGCCGCTGACGCCGCTCCGCCCGCGCGTCGGCGGCCGCCTCCGCCGACCACAGCGCCTCGTCGGACCCCGCCGCCCCCCCCGACTCGAAGTGCCGGCAGGAGACCGTGAAGCCGAGGGCCGCAAGCCCCGCCATCACCAACATGTACTTGCCCATCGTCAAGGCTCCTTTGCTCACTGCACGGCAAGGGCGCGGCACCCGCGACGCTCACCACTCGCCGCGGACGGCGGGCCGCCCGCCCCGCTCACGCACCGACGGATTCCCGACGCGCCCTGGACCTCCGAAACCGCCCGCGCCCACGTTCCCAGACTACTGAAGCGCCCCCTCCTCCCAGTGGGGACGGCTCTTGAACACGTTGCCCCCATAGGCAATGTTCACCACCGGGATGCTCTCCGTCTCGCTCATCTGGCTGCCGGCGCCGCCATTCCACACCGACTTCAGGTTCTTGATGTGCCAGAAGCAACGGATCACCGGGAACTCGACCGGGTTGTAGCCTTCGTTCGAATAACCGGTCGCGTTGCCGTCGGAATCGTAACCGGTCGCCCGCATCTTCAGCTGCGCCTCCTTGACTTCGCCCCACGACGCGCCGGACGCCGTGGTCGGAGACCCCGAGGCGTCGAGCGGCCAGCTCCAAGGACAGACCGCCTCCGAACACTCGTAGAAGAAGCTGACCTCGGTGACGGCGTCATTGGGGTCGTTGCCGTACGTGCCGCTGCTGCCGGGCCGGTCGTAGGCTTCCGAATAGTCGCCGTCCGGCCGGGACATCCAGTTGGCGGCCGAGGTCCCGCTCTGCAGGGTGTCGCCGGGACAGTGATAGACGTCGGTGTTGCCGACAAAGGACGGGTACAGCATCGATATCCACGGCGCCATCTTGTTTTCGTTGTCGTCCTTGTACATGATCCAGCCGGTCGCCAGCTGGCGCAGGTTGTTGATGCACGCGGTTTCGCGGGCCTTGGCCCGGGCCTTGTGCAACGCCGGCAGCAGGATGGCGGCCAGCAACGCGATGATGGCAATCACCACCAGCAGCTCCACCAGGGTGAAAGGGGGTTTGCGGCGCGTCATGGCGTGTTCCTCGGTTGAGGCAGGGCCCGGGCGGCGCGCGGCACCGCGCCGTCACTGTACAGTACCTACCCAATCGTACACGCCTGCACGCGCAAAACAACGCGCCACGGCTCCGCCGCGCGGAGCACCAAGAACGGGGTCAAGGGGTCACCGCGTCACCGCGTCACCGCGTCACCGCGTCACGGCGTCACGGCGTCACGGGGTCACCGCGTCACGGGGTCACGGCGTCACGGGGTCACCGCGTCACCGCCCCGGGCCGCGCCTCCGCCCGTCGCTACCCCCACGTCCACTGCGCATCGAGGGTGCCGGCCTGCAGGCGGCGGGCCAGGCCGAAACGCAGCCCACGCGTGGTCACGGTGAAGCGCTCGGCGCCGAGCGCCCGCAACGCCTCCGCGAGGATCAGCAGCCCGGCCGGCAGAACCGCGGCCCGTCCGGCTTCGAGGCCCGGAACCTGCGCGCGCCGAGCTGAGGGCATGCCCAGCAGCCGCAGGGCCAGACTCTCCACGGCGGCAGCCGGGCTGACAAACCCGTGCACGCGCCCCCGGTCGTACGTCTCGAGGGCCTGTTCGACCGCGGCAAAGGTGGTCGCCGTGCCGCCGCTGGCCACGACCTCAAAGCCGCCGGCGCCGCCGACCGCCCGCCTCACCCCCGCCGGCACCCCCGCGAGCGTCTCCCGGATGGCGCCGCGCGCCGCCTCGGTATCTGCGGACTCCGCAACCTCGTAGAGCCGGAAACGCTCGCCGAAGCGCACGCACCCCATGTCCAGGCTGACGCGGTACCGGCACGCCTCCGGCACCCCGGCCACCACCTCCGTGCTCCCGCCGCCGATATCAATGGTGACGACCGGACGCCCCGCCGGGCGGTCGCTGGCCGCGCCCAGGAACACCGTCTGCGCCTCCTCATCGCCGTCCAGGGTGCGGGGTTCGCAGCCGAGCAGATCCCGGCAGGGGCCGAGGAAATCGGCGCGGTTGGCGGCGTCCCGCACCGCGCTGGTCGCCGCCGCCACGCCGAAGAGCGGACGCAGTGGCCAGGCCCTGGCGGCGGCCATGAACTCACCGACGGCATCGAGGGTCGCCCGGACCGCCTCCGGCGAAAGGCGTCCCGTCGCCCCCAGGCCGCGCCCGAGGCGGGTGATGCGGAAGAGTTCCCGATCCTCGACGAGCGTGCCGTCGGCTTGCTCGCGGGCCAGCAGCAGCAGGGTCGAGTTGGTGCCGATGTCCAGGGTCGCAAAGTTGCGGAGTTCGCAGGTCATGGGGTCTCCGGGATGTGGCGGGCCGGCCGGCTTTGCGCGGCACGCGGCACGTCGCGGCGCCCCCGCCTTCGCGCGCGAACGCGCTTCGGCGCGCCAGACCCCGCCGCGACGCCCAGGCCGCCTGCCCTACTTCCCGACCGTCGCCGTGCCACCCAGCGCCTGCAGCAGGTGCAGGAGGAAGTCGCGATTGTCGGCGCAGGCGTAGCGCACGGTGCCGCCCATGCGGCTGAAGGTCTTGCAGTAGCGCAGGTAGTAGTCCGGGGAGTCGGCGGGCGGCTCGCCGCGGTTCCAGTCCCAGCGGCTCTCGGCGAGATCAACCACGGTGATGAAATGCCCGGCGATCCGGCCCGGCCCGGCCACGCCGCCCTCGCCCTTGCCCTGCAGCGCCAGGTTGTTGGCCATCGAGAGCGATTTTTCGAACACCATCGGCGACATCACCGCCGACCCGACCGACAGGTAGACCCCGCCCGCCAGCCGCGAAACCGTGTGCGCGAAACGCAGGAAGTCGCGCTCGGCCGTGCGCCCGACGGCGGCGCCGGAGTTGAGCGGATGGGTGTAGATGATGTCGTGGCCGATCATGGGATGCGCGGTGAAGGGCACCCCGAGTTCGTACGCCCGCGCCTGGATGCTGAAGCGTCTCCAAGGGTGCGGAGTCCGCAAATCCCCCGCGTCGAGGCCGGCCTGGCCGAGGGCGGCGAGCAGGTCCGCCGCCGCCGCCGCCCGCCCGGCGGCAACCGGGGAGTCGCCCGCCGCGGCCAGTGCAGCCAGGAGGTCTTCGCGCGGCGGGATGCGATGCCGCTCCTCGACGATCAGGCGGCCGACCGCCTCGCCGTACCCCAGCCCGTCGTACGCGCCCAGCAGCAGCGCCAGATTGAGGTGGAAGCCGGTCTCCTCCCAGATCCCGAACTTGCCCTCGGCCACGTTGGCGCGCACGTCCTCGCTGCTCCGCCCCTGGAAGGCGAACTCCCAATCGTGGATGATGCCGGCCCCGTTGGTGGCCAGGTGCTGCACCCAGCCGTCCTCGATCAGCTTCATCAGCACCGGCGCCAGCCCGTTCTTGATCGTGTGCGCGCCGAAGGCCAGCATCACCGGCCGGCCGGCCGACCGCGCCGCGCGCATCCGCGCCGCGGTCTCAGTCACCACCGCTGCCGCAGCGGCGGACCGCAGCGGGCGCGGCTCATCGTCCGGCCGCACGGCATCGCGTTCGATGCTGACCTTGCTCGGCCGCCCGGCCAGCGGGTGACGGTGAAGCTCCCAGCGATCCAAGGCAGGATGCATGTGTGACAACGGCTCAGATGTGGATCGGTTGACGGCGACGGGCGACGACTACGGGCAACGATGGCGGACGACACGTGCCTGCGACGCGAAAGGCCGGTCCGCGGCGTGCGCCGTGCGCGTGGCCTGCCGGCGCGAGGGCCGCGCACGTCCGCCGGTCCGCGGCGGCGCCGCGTTGTCGAGCAACCCCTTCAAGGCGCCGGCGCGGGCGCGGCTTCCGGGGCCGGCGCGGCCTCAGCCGGCGCGGGGGCCGGCTCGGGCGCGGGCGCGCTGGCGGCGGCAAGCTGGGCGCTGAGGAGGCTGCGGACGTCGGCCAGCAGGCTCTGGTAGGCGTTATGGAAGGCCTGGGCGGTGGCGGGTTCGAGCTCCGCCTCGCCGTCGTAGGTGTTGAGGATCGTGGGATCAACGTCCTGGGGGGAGGCGGTGCCGGTGTAGGCCTGGGCCAGGACTTCCTTGCCGGCGGCATCGAGGATGGCGACGTCGAGGGTGCAGGCGGCGGTCATCGCGGTGAGGTCGAAGCGCACGCCCCGCACATCAATGAGGATGCCGCGCTGCGAGCGCCGGTCGAGGTAGCGCTCGATGTAGAACTTATCCACGGCGTTCTGGAAACTGGCGCGGGCAAAGTCCATGGCCACCTGGCCGATGGGCACGTCAATGCGCATGCGGCCGTCCTGCGTGTGGTACCACAGGGCGCGCACGTCATTGGTGAAAAGGAAGCCGACCGTGACGGGCAAGCGGCTGTCGTAGTCACGGATGATCGGCGAGGGCACCAGATAGGTCGTGCTCTTGCAGCCGGCCGCCGCCAGTGCGACCAGCGCCATCGCCACCCCAAGCCGACGACTGTAGGGAAAGGTCATGCGTGGTTCTCCTGCTCGCGTGGTTGTCGCGGGTACGAGTTCCGTTAGGCAAGCGCACCGGGGCGTGCGGCTTCCCCCGCCGAACCCGGTCGCAATACACTACAAAGGCGCGTGCAGAACCCCGGCGGACGACAACGGCCCCGTGCGATGGAGGGCGGACCTCCGTGTCCGCCAGGTCATACGCGAAGACTTGGTCTGCCGCAGACGAACCCGGACGACACGGAAGTCGTCCCTCCAACCCGGCAGACAACAGTCCGTGTCGGCGCCGGCGGAGGACCGGGCTCCGCCCCAGCCACTCACGCCTGGGTTCTGCAAGCCGCCCTACTATAACTCCGGCTTTACTGGCCTGCCAGCCTGGCTGGGCGGGGGGGAGCGACAGCCCGTTGGTATGGTGAATGGAGGGACGGTCTCCGTGCCGTCCGAGTCATGACCACCCAACCAAGCTCTGCGGTGCGACCCGGCGGACACGGTCGGCTTCCTTCTCACCACGGAGATCCGCTCTCCGCGCGCGCCGACGGGCCGGCCGCGTCCTCGCGGTGAGTCGTGCAGGCTAATTGTTCAGGCTGTGGATGGGGGCGGGGATGCGGCCGCCGAAGCGCACGAAGCGGGCCGACTTGCCGGGATTGCGGATGTCGAGGATGGCGCTCTGCCCGAACAGCCCGCCGAAGACCGCCCGTTCCCCGGCCTTCTTGCCGGGCACGGGGATGATGCGCACGGCCGTGGTCTTGCGGTTGACCACGCCGATGGCCATCTCGTCGGCGATCAGGGCGGCCAGGGTCTCGGCCGGGGTGTCGCCGGGGACGGCGATCATGTCGAGCCCGACCGAGCAGACGCTGGTCATGGCTTCCAGTTTCTCCAGCGACAGGTGGCCGGCCCCGGCGGCCTCGGCCAGCACCGCGTCCTCGCACACCGGGATGAAGGCGCCGCTGAGGCCGCCGACGCTCTGCGAGGCGAAGGCGCCGCCCTTCTTGACCGCATCGTTGAGCAATGCCACGCAGGCGGTCGAGCCGGGGGCGCCGATGGCGTCCATGCCGAGGATCTTGAGGATTTCGCCGACCGAGTCGCCGACCTTCGGCGTCGGCGCCAGCGAGAGGTCCACCACGCCGAACGGCACGCCCATGCGGCGCGCCACCTCGCGGCCGAGGATCTCGCCGCAACGGGTGACGCGGAACGAGGTCTGCTTGATCTCCTCGGCCAGCTCATCGAGGCCGAGCGAGTCGGCCCCGCTCTGCGCAATGCGGCGTTCGAGGGCGCGCGCCACCACACCGGGGCCGCTGACCCCGACGTTGATGACCGCCTCCGGCTCGCCGTGGCCGTGGTAGGCGCCGGCCATGAACGGGTTGTCCTGCGGCTGGTTGGCGAACACCACCAGCTTGGCACAGGCCAGGCCGTCGCGGTCGGCCGAGCCGGCCGCCATCTCCTTGAGCAGGAAGCCGATGCGGCCGATGACGTCCATGTTGACCCCGGCCTTGGTCGAGGCCACGTTGAGCGAGGCGCACACCTTGCGGGTGGTCAGCAGGGCGCGCGGCATGGCCTCGATGAGCGCGCTGTCGGCGTCGGTGGCGCCCTTTTCAACTTGGGCGGTGTAGCCGCCGACAAAGTCAACGTGGACGTCCTGGGCCGCCGCGTCCAGCGCCTGGGCGAGTTGGACAAAGCCGTCCGCCTCGCACCCCGCGCCGACGTCGGCCAGGGGGCTGACCGCCAGGCGCTTGTTGACGATCGGCACGCCGTAGCGGGCGCTGACCTCGTCGCAGACCCCGACCAGGGGGCCGGCGACACGGCGGATCTTGTCGCGCAGGCGTGTGCAGAGCGCGCCGACCTCGTGGTGCCGGCAGTCGCACAGGTTCAGCCCGAGGGTGATGGTGCGCACGTCCAGGTTCTCGTTCTGGATCATGGCGACCGTCTTGAGGATCTGGTCGGATCGGATCATGCCATCACCGTTCCCGGCTCGGATGCCCGGCCGGGGGGCGGGCCGCGGCCGCGCCCCCCGCGGCGTTTTCACGCACAGGGTGTCTCGGGTCTGTAATATAGCGCGGGGCGGGGCGGGACGTGCGGTTGCCGGGGCTTGCGGGGTCACAGCCAGCCGCGTATATTGCGGCAGGATTGGCCGCTTCAGGCGTGTATGCGGTTTCGGAGCACGGATGCCCCGTGGGTGATGGTTCGGGCGGCAGGGCACGGAACGCGGTGCGGAGAGGAATCCCGCTGATGAAACGCGCATCCCTCCTCCCGGCCAAGGCTCCGGCTCTCCGGCCCCCACCCGGCGCCGCGGGCGCGGGGCGAAGGCAAGCTCGGGCAGCGTTCACGCTGATCGAGCTGCTGGCTTGCCGAGCCGTAGCCCCCGCCGCGGGCGCGGGGCGAAGGCAAGCTCGGGCAGCGTTTACGCTGATCGAGCTGCTGGTCGTGGTGGCGATCATCGCCATCCTCGCCGCCATGCTGCTGCCGGCGCTGGGGCAGGCACGGCAGTCGGCCGTCTTCACCACGTGCAAGTCGAACCAGCGGCAGATGGCTGTGGGGTGTGCCCTGTACGCGGGCGACACGGGGTCGTGGCCACGCTTCAGGAGCAACCGCGACACGGGGCCGGACTGGGACGGCCACCCCGACCACGCCGAGTACGGACGCAACGGCTACATCCAATGGTTCCTGAAAACACAGGATTACGCGCCCTACGACGTCACGACCTGTCCCAACGTCTTCACGCGCCGGCCCGGCGCCGGGTGGTACGAGGACTACCACATCCACTACGGCGGCGACTGGGGGGACGGCCACAACACGCACCTCGGCTTCTTGGTCCGCGGGGCGCGCCGCTTCCAGTATTTCTGGCTGGGGCCGCGGCCGCTGACCCAGGCCCCGGACGGCCGCTACCAGTACGCCTACTGCGGTGAGGGCCACCTGTGGGCGGAGATTCATCAGCCCGCCCTGCGTGCCCTCATCCACGCCACGCTGCCGGCCGCCACCCCGCACCGTTGGCCGGAGGAACCCTTCGACGGCGGGCCATTCGTCATCGCCGCCTGCACCGAGGTCCATCAGTCCGACGACGGCCTGCAGTGCCGGGGCACCGGGCACTACGGCGTGATCACATCCTTGGGCAGTGTCGCCCTGTCGCACGCGACCGGGCAGGAAGCCTTCAACGCCCTGTTCAACGATGGCAGCGTCCGCGGGTACCGCAGGCAATGAGCGTGCCTCCAACAGAAAGGAGACGGAGATGAGAACAACGGCAGGCGTGGCGAAACGGGCCGCCGGCACACTGGCCCTGGCGGCGGTGCTGGCGGCGGCGACTCAGGCGGCCCCGATCACCTGGACGGGCGCGGCGGACGGCAACTGGAACAACCCCGGCAACTGGGATCTCGGCCGTGTGCCCGCCGGCGGGGACGCCATCCTCCTGCCGGCCGGCGGAGTCAACAAGACGCAGAACGCCATGACCCTCGGCTCGTCCAGCCCCGACGACCAGATCACGCTGGCCATCGGCGAGGGCGGCTACACCCTGAACAACGCCGCGGCCGCCCTGACCTTTGGCAACACTCTGACCAGCGTCGGCAATAACACCATCAACTGCAGGATCAACCACCAGAACAGACCGTCCTACACATCGGACGGCGGAACCCTCACCTTCAACGGCACCCATACCACCAAGGGGCTGACGCTGTACGGGGACGGCGATTTCCTCTTCAACAGCGGAACCGTGGTCGGGGGGAGCCGGGCCCTTGACTTCCACGGCACCGGCACGGCGCGCTTCCAGGCGGCGCTGGGCCCGTTCAGCCAAGTCTTCAGCCAGAGCCGGGCCGGCGGTGTCCGGGGCTACGACGCCGGCACGATCCTGCTCAATGGGACGCAGAGCGCCGGCACGCTGGCCTATGGCATCGGCGGCGGCGGCACGCTCGGCGGCAACGGACTCGCCCAGGTGTCGTACAGCGCCTCCGCCGTCGGATCCGGGATCATGGGAATAGGCTTCCAGCCCAACGCGGCCCATCCGTCCGGCAACGGCACCCTCTCGCCAGGCGACCCGCTGGTCAACGGCGGCTTCGGCACCTTCACCGTCACCGTTGGCGACCGCCTCGTGCTCGGCAGTAATGCGGACGCCACCACCGGGACGCTGGCCGTGCAGATCGGTGAGGCCGGCAACAGCGACCGACTGGTCATCAACGGCAACCTCGACTTGAGTTCGAGCCGCGATGTGCTCAGCCTGTCCCTGGCCGGCGGCGTCACGCCGTCGGGCGAGTATTCACTGTTCACGTTCACCGGCACGCGTACGGGCGTGTTCGACACCGTGTTGCTGAACGGCAGCGACATCACGGCGCTGGCCGAGAGCGGCTTCGAGGCCGGCGGCACGCGCCTCCAGCTGGTCTACGATGGCCTGGCGAACGGCCACCTCCGGCTCATGCCCATCATCCCCGAGCCGGCATCGCTGACGCTGGCCGCCGTCCTGGCCGCCGCACTCCTGCCTCGTCGGTGGCGGCGCGGCGGGCCGTCATGCCGGCCCGTGTGAGAGCTGCGGCCCGTCTTCGTTCGCCCCAGCGAACTACGCCGCGGGAACCCAGGCCGCAGACACTCCAGAGACGCTTCGCGTCGGTTGAGGTACAGAACGGCTTCGCCAGTTCGGACTGCGGCGGAGCCGCTCTGGAGTGCGGTCGCCTGCTTGCCACGCCATAGCCCTCTGGCGACGGCGGGCGACCGCTTTGTTCGGCCGGGGCCTGCCCCGGCGCGTTCATTGTTGCCGTCAACCACAGAGAGGGAACTGGCTCTGTGAACTCTGTGTCCTCGGTGGTAAACAAATCAGGATGGCACTGGGGTGGGAACCGGCGCCTGCTTCCGAACCGGCCTTGCGGCCCCCTTGGAGAGGCCCCGAGGGACTGCCCGGCTACGGAACTGACTTGCGCCCTGCGCTCGGCAAAGCGTTTGCGGGCTTCCGGCACGTCACCTATATTGAGGTACGACCGGTTGCTCACGGTTCCCCACGTGTCGCCCGCGGGGGGGACGAGGATGGCCGCACGGCCGCCGGCTCGGGCGGCAGAGCACGGAACGCGATGCCGAGAAGGAGCACTCTGATGGAACGCGCGTCCTTCCTCCCGACCGAGGCTCCGCCGCGCCGGGCCGCAACCCCCGACGCGGGCACGGCGCGACCGGCCCGCCGCCGCCTGGGCGGAGGCGGAAGGCAAGCTCGGGACGCGTTCACGCTGATCGAGCTGCTGGCTTGCCGAGCCGTAGCCCCCGCCGCGGGCGCGGGGCGAAGGCAAGCTCGGGCAGCGTTCACGCTGATCGAGCTGCTGGTCGTGGTGGCGATCATCGCCATCCTCGCCGCCATGCTGTTGCCGGCGCTGACCCACTCGCGTGAGAAGGCACGGCGTCTGCTGTGCCTGAGCAACCTCAAACAGGTCGGTGTGGCGTCGGTGAACTACAGCGTCGACTACGACGGCTTCCTGCCGACGCGCGGCGGGCAGCACTGGCACTGGGGGCCAGGCATCAACGAGAGCAAGTGGGGATGCGGTGACCGGCTGTACCGGGAGGAGTATATGGCGGCGCGGATCCTCCTCTGCCCGACGGTCAAGGGACGGAGCGAGCTGACGAAGTGGTTCGGCAGCGGCAACATGGGGGCCTACCCGTTGGCCACGCACATGACGAGCGCCGTCTGGCCCTACTGGGCGCTGGGCTTCGGCAACCCGGTCAGCATGGCCCCCGGCACCGGGATTCTCAGCCCGTATCCGCAGGGGTACTTCATCCGCATCGAGAAATACGATAACGTCAAGCAGTGCCTGGTTCAGGACATGGCCATGGACGGCGAGCGCTGCTCCAGCGGCTACCAGCAGAACTACGTCAGCAACCATCCGGTCCGGGGCAATACGACGCAGCAGCAGGGCCGGGCCGACGGGGCCAACGCGGTCCTGGTGGACGGCAGCGGGCGGTGGTTCGACTTCCCCGCCGGCGGACGCCCCAACCTGGCTCCGGGCGGCTGGCGGCTGATCGGGCTGTGGGGCGCGGCCGGAGGGTCGAACGGCGCGTGGGCCGGGCCGGACGGACCGTACGGCTCGTCGCTGATGATCCCCAACTCCTCGACCCTCGAGAAAACCTACACCGGCAGCGGCTGCTTCGGCCCCAACATCTTCTGGGGAGGCGGTGCCGTGCCCCTGCTCGGCACCCTCGCGAAGTGAGGCGCCCGTCGTCGCACCAGTCGTGCCGTGGGCGCCGGCCGTGCCCACGCAACATGCGCGTCCGCAGAAATGGCGGCCCCGGTGAGCTCTCTCGCACAGGGTCCGTGCCTTGGAGACTTGGTCCTGACGACGGACAAGCCACCCCCCAACCTGGCCGGCAACGGCTCCGCCAGTGTTCCCGTGTCCCTGCGAACTCCGCACGCGCCTGAGCGGCGCCAACCCCACACAGAAGGAGAATGACTGTGACCCCAACCATCGAACGAAGCCTGCCGGGATCTGACCTTGTCCGAACCTTCACCGCCACTCAGCGCAAGGAGGCCATCATGAACCGCATCGTCCGCACCCGTGTCCTTACCCGCGTCGTTCTCGGCATCGTCGCAGGCCTGGCCTTGTCCTCGCAAGCGGTCGTCTGGACGTGGACCGGCGGCGGGACAACGGCGAACTGGAGCGAGAAGGAAAACTGGGACGGTGCGTTGGTGCCGACCAACGGCGACGGCGTGGTGTTGCCCAGCGCGGCCACGGACACAACGACCACCATGGACGTGCGCGGCCCCTACGCCACCTTCACCACCGGCGCCAACCGGCCCGTGGGCTCGACGACCTCCTACCTGGCCTACTGGATCGCCGGCGGCGGCTCGATCTACGACGTCGCCCAGGGCAACGGGTTCTACTCCTGGAACTACGGCCGCGAGCTGACTCCCGCGGTCCACGCCACCCAGACCTTCGAATACGGCGGCCTTCTCTACATGTCCAAGACGTTGGGAGACTACGCCGACTTTGCGCTGACCACCTACGCCGCCTTCAAGGGAACCAACCCCAACAACAAGAACACCACCGAGACCGGGGTGCCGGCCACCGAGCCATACACCACCTTCAAAGTCGCCGACCTGAACGGCGCCGGCAACGTCAGCGTCTTCGTCGGCCATGACCAGCTTGCCGCCGGGGCCCGCCCAAGCTGGCTGTCGTCCTGGACCGCGACCGGCAAGACCACCGTGCCCACCAGCCCCCCGGGCACCTTCGACATGTATGAACTCAGCCAGCCCACGGCAGGGGCGGTCGGCGACAGCCGCGGCTGGCTTGGCTACGGCGGACAGCTCAGCAGCCTGACGATCAACCAGACGACGCCGGGCGTCACCCAGACGGTCAACATCAACCAGCTCCTCGAGGTCGGCAGCCGTCCCGTCTTCAACGTCACCGCCGGCAACCTGATTGTGAATGTCAACGGCGGCGGGGTTGGCGGCGGCGGCCTGGAGTGGCCCACCGCCTCGGGCGACATGACAATCCCCGACAGGGTCACGGTCAACCTCAGCAACGCCTATTTCCGCAGCCGCCCGGGCGTGCACGGCTCGGGCAACCTGATCATCGCCAGCGGCGGGAAGCTGGCCGGGGTCGGCACGGTTGGCGGGACGTATGACCTGACGATCGCGCCGGGCGGAACGCTCGAAGCCGGGCACGGGCAACTCGGCCTGGAGATGATCTACGGCAACTGGCTGCGCTGGCGCGGCGCCATCAGCCTGCCCCATGCCGACTCGGAGCT
>MVZH01000102.1 GCA_002068325.1 Lentisphaerae bacterium ADurb.BinA184
CCGGCAGGCATGGAGAGGCGTTTGAAGAAGGGAATCGTCATACAGCAAGTGTCAAACGGAAGTCAGGACTTGACATGGGACGGAGGGGTTGATTTTGTTTGCCATGGCCGCTATCTTGCCCCTTCCCGCGGGCATCGGCGCCACGGCCTTTACGGAGCATGACCATGGCCAGCGACAGCGAGATCGCGATCGAGGACGTCCGCGACTTGGACTTCGCGGTTGAACAGCTCGGGGTTCCGGAACTGCCCTCACCGGTGCGGAATGCCGATTTCGTCGCGCCCGCCGCCCGTATCACGCTGTGCCGTGACGCCGACGCCATCGAGCGGTTTGTGCGCGGCGGGGGGCGCCTGCCGGCCTTCGAGAAGGCGGGGCCGCGCGAGCGCATCTACCACGACCCGGCGTGGACGCGGGTGGCCATCGTGACCTGCGGCGGGCTGTGCCCGGGCATCAACGACGTCATCCGCTCGCTCGTCAACACCCTGTATTTCGACTACGGGGTGGACAATGTGTTCGGCATCCGCTACGGCTTCCGCGGGCTGGTGCCGGCCTACGGGCTGGAGCCGGTGGCGCTGGATCCCGAGAAGGTGGATTTGATCCACGAGCATGGCGGGTCGCTGCTCGGCTCCTCGCGCGGCAGCCAGGACGTCGAGGAGATGGTGCGCACGCTGGACCGGCTGCGCATCAACGTGCTTTTTGCCATCGGCGGCGACGGCACCCAGCGCGGAGCGGCCGAGATCGCCGCCGCCGCCCGCCACCACAACCTGCCCATCAGCGTCATTGGCGTCCCCAAGACGATTGACAACGATCTGAGCTTTGTCGACCGGTCCTTCGGGTTTGAGACGGCCGTGTACGCGGCGGCGCCGGTCATCAGTTGCGCCCATGCCGAGGCCAAGGGGGCGCACGACGGCATCGGCCTGGTCAAGCTGATGGGACGGGAGTCGGGCTTCATCGCGGCCGCCGCGACGCTGGCCAACTCGGTCGTCAACTTCTGCCTGATCCCGGAGTCGCCGTTCACGATGGACGGCCCCGGGGGTTTGCTGGCGGCGATCGAGCGCCGGCTGGCGATGAACGACCACGCCGTGATCGTGGTGGCCGAGGGCGCCGGGCAGGATCTTCTGCAGGCCGGGGGGCAGCATGACGCCTCGGGCAACGCGGTGCTCAGCGACATCGGCGTGTACCTGCGCGACCGCATCTCCGCCCACCTGCGGGGGCGCCGCATTGACCACGCCATCAAGTACATTGACCCCAGCTACATCATCCGTAGCGTCCCGGCGCGGGGCACCGACGCCATCTTCTGCCTACAGCTGGCGGGCAACGCCGTGCATGCGGCGATGGCGGGCAAGACGGGGATTGTGGTGGGGCACTGGGCGGAGCATTTTGTGCACGTGCCGATGGCGCTGGCGGTGCGGGAGCGCCGGAAGGTCAACCTGAAGGGGCAGCTGTGGCAGAGCGTACTCAGCGCCACGCAGCAGCAACGGTACTTCGCATGACCCCCTCGCCTGCCGCCCTCGGCGTCCGCCGGCCCCCGTGTTGGAGAGGCCTTGCCGGTTGCGGCCGGCTGGCCGCGGCGGCCGCGCTCGCCGCCGTCCTCGCGCGGGGGGAGCCGCCGCGCATCCCGCCGCTGTTTCCGGTGGCGCCGGACGCGCCGTTCCCCAACGCGCAGGCCGCCTTCGACGAAGTCCGCTCGCTGCTGCTCGAACACTACTACAGCGGCGACCTGACCGAGGAGGCGCTCTACCTGGCCGCCGTCAACGGGATGCTGCGCCACGTCTCGCCGCCGGAGACGCCGGACCTGTGCCGGTTGTACACCGCCGACGAGTACCGCAAGCTGCTCGACTCGCTCGACGGCCTCCAGGTGTCCATCGGCGTCAAGAGCACCTTCAACCCCACCGACGGCAGCCTGACCGTGACCGAGGTGCTGCCCGGCTCGCCGGCCGACGGACGGCTGCAGCCCTACGACCGCATCCTGCGGGTCAACGGCGAGCGGCTCAAGGGGCGCGGCGTGGATGAAGTGAACCGGCTGTTCAGCGGCGACGAGGGCACCGCCGTGCGCCTGACCGTCAACCGCGACGTCGAGGTCTTCGAGTGCACCCTGACCCGCCGGCAGTTTGAGACGCAGACGCTCGTCCTCAGCCGCCTCGGCCCGCGCATCGCGGCCGTAGACATGCGCCGCTTCACCAGCACTCTGTCCGCCGACCTCGCCGGGTTGCTCAAGCCGCTGGCGGGTGAAGGGGTGACGGGGGTGATCCTCGACCTGCGCGGCAACGGCGGCGGGGTGTTTGCCGAGTCCCTGCGGGCGGCGGAGCTGTTCCTGCCCGAGAAGGCGGTCCTGCTCAAGACGCTCGAGAGGAAGGAGAAAATCAAGACCTACGTTTCGAGCAACAAGGAGCCGTTCACGTTTGACCTGGTGCTGCTGGCCAACGGGAAGACCGGATCGTCGGCCGAGGTGTTCATCAGCGCGCTCAAGGACAACGGCCGCGCCACGCTGGTGGGCAGCCGGACGTACGGGAAGGGGGTCTTCGAGAAGACGTTCGAGCTGGCCAACCAGTACCGGGTGCAGTTCATCACCGGGGCCATGTACTCGCCGCGCGGCGCCCCCTGGCAGCGCCGCGGCGTGGCGCCGGACTTCTACATTGACCAGGACGACAAGACGGCCGACGCGCTGCTGAAGCTGCCCGCCCGCGAGCGCCTCGCCAAGGACACCGTCCTGGCCGCCGCCCTCAAGCTGCTCGAAGGCCGCGGCGACTCCGACTAGCCGGGGCGGTCCGCCAACCTCAGAGGCGCAGAGGCCCCACACACTCCGGGCGCTTGGGGCTCTTGCGGCAGCCCCTGCAGGCTGGCCTCCATGTTCTTCACTTGAGCGAGACAAGGGTGAAGACGATGGAGGCTCTTGCAGAACCTCCCGTCACGTGGGCTGACGGAGCCCGGCCCTCCATCGGCCCCCATAGGGACGCCGTCTGCCGGGCTGTAGGGACGACCTCCGTGTCGTCCGGGTTCGTCCGCGGCAGACCAGGTCTTCGCGTATGACCTGGCGGACACGGAGGTCCGCCCTCCATTGCACGAGGCCGTTGTCGTCCGCGGGGGTTCTGCAAGCGCCTCGATGGCAAAGACAATGGGGGAATCCTTTGTCTCTACCCTAATCTCTGCCATAGTCTCCGGCCCTAAGTGAAGCGTGTTGAGGCTAGTGGTGCGGCCAGATCTCCAGCAGATTCAGTTCCTTCAGCAGGAACGGCAGGAGGAGGAGGAAGCCGGCCGACTGGCGGAGGATCGTTGCGGCGGTGCCGTGGCCCAGGTGCAGCTGCGGCACCCAGCGGGGCACCCGTTCGCAGTACTGGCGGTAGGCCTCGCCGTACTTTTCGTTGAGGCGGCGCTCCTCATGGGCAACGGTGAGGGTGTAGACGAGGTATGCCCACGCAGCCTCGAGGGGCAGCAGCCAGGTCAGCTCGGAAGCGATCGTCGCCCCGCCTAGGATCAGCATGTTGCCGATGTACAGCGGATTGCGCACCAGCGCGTACGGCCCGGTGGTGGCCAGCGTCTTGCGGTCGCCCTGGGCATACTTGTTATGGCGCACGGCCCAGGCGCGAATCAACACCCCGGCGGCGCAGGCCAGCGAAGCCAGCACCCAGATCACCCAGTCATTCTCGTACTCCCCGCGCGTCGAGACGAGCGCGTAGAGGAGCGGAAGGGCCGCCAACTGGTTGCGGAACCGGAAGACCGCCTCGCAGACTCTGTTCATCCGTCACCTCCGTTCTCAAGCGTCCCATGGAATGCCATCGTCCATTCCGGGCACGGGCACGGGCAGGGGAAATGCAGAATGGGCCATGAGGCCAACCGCCCACTTTGCGCTCGGAAGGCCAAGCAAGAGGCGCACCTATCGAGCACCGGTGAAATGGCAGTGACATCCGTTCACACTGACGGGCCAGGCGGCTGCCGAGCGCCGGCAACAACCGGAATCCCCTCTTTGACCGTCTGGCGACGCGCCGGTTCCTGCCGCGGTCGTTGCGGCTGCCGGAGCCGCGCCCGTCGGCCGGCCAAGTCGGTCGAGCACGCCACGGAGGCCACGGAGGGCGTCCCTCCATCGCGCGCCCCGGTGGCGTGCCGAATGCGATGCGGCGGCGCCCGCGCGGTTGAACTCCCCTGCCGGCGGCATTATGGTGGGAGCCGTCCGCGCCACGAACCGGAAACCCGAATGCGGAACGCGGAATGCGGAAGGCGGAACATTCAATGCTGAATGCTCAATGCTGAATGTTGAATGCCCAACGCGGACGGTGGAGTGTGGCCCCGAAGGGGCCGAGGTATGTAGCCCCCGGTGCAACCGGGGGATCGCCGGTGCCCCATGCGTTGCGCCCCAACGCGGGCGCGGGTAGGGCGAGGCGGAAGGCGGAACGTTTGATGCCGAATGTTGGATGTTGAATGCTGAACGAAGAACAGGGCGCGTAACGCGCGGAACGCGGAACGCTGAACACCGATACATGGACGGCCGAAGGGCCGGAAGACAGGCGGAGCGGAGACCGCGGCGCGGCGCCGCCCGCCCTGAGCCGAACCCCAGACTCGAAAGCCCGAGGGACATCATCCGCATGAGACAGGCAGAGATTGGCGTGATCGGACTGGCCGTCATGGGCGAGAACCTGATTCTCAACATGGCGGGCAAGGGTTTCACCGTGGCCTGCTTCAACCGCACCGTGGCCAAGGTTGACGCGTTCATGGCGGGCCGCGCCAAGGGCAGGAGCATTGTCGGTTGCCGGTCGCTGGAGGAGTTCTGCGCACGCCTGGCCCGTCCGCGCCGCATCATGCTCATGGTCAAGGCCGGCAAGCCGGTTGACGACTTCATCGAGACGCTGCTGCCGCACCTTGAGCCCGGCGACATCGTGATTGACGGCGGCAACAGCCATTTTCCCGACACCATCCGCCGCTGCCGCCACCTCGAAGGCAAGGGGTTGCTGTTCATCGGCACCGGGGTTTCCGGCGGCGAGGAGGGCGCGCTGACCGGCCCCAGCATCATGCCGGGCGGTTCGCCGGCGGCCTGGCCGCACGTGAGGCCCGTCTTCCAAGCCATCGCCGCCAAGGTCGCCGACGGCTCGCCCTGCTGCGAATGGGTCGGCCGCGACGGCGCCGGCCACTATGTGAAGATGGTGCACAACGGCATCGAGTATGGCGACATGCAGATGATCTGCGAGGCTTACGCGCTCATGGATCGCCTCCTCGGCGTCCCCGCCGCCGAGATGAGCCGCACCTTCGCCGCCTGGAACGAAGGCGAGCTGGACAGCTACCTCATCGAGATCACCCGCGACATCCTGGCCCGCACCGACGAGGCCACCGGCCTGCCCATGGTGGACGTCATCCTCGACACCGCCGGTCAGAAAGGCACCGGCAAGTGGACCAGCCAAAGCGCCCTGGACCTGGGGGCGCCCGCGCCGACCGTCGCCGAGGCCGTCTTCGCCCGCTGCCTCTCGGCCCTCAAGGAGGAGCGCGTCGTCGCCGCCCAGGTTCTGCGGAGTCCGCAACCGGCGTTCACCGGCGACCGGGCGGCGTTCATCGAGGACGTCCGCCAGGCCCTCTACGCCAGCAAGATCTGTTCGTATGCGCAGGGCTTCCAGCTCATGCGCCTGGCGGCCGCGGAGTACAAGTGGGACTTGAACTACGGCCAGATCGCGCTGATGTGGCGCGGCGGCTGCATCATCCGCGCCCGCTTCCTGGGCCGCATCAAGGAGGCCTTTGACGAGGACGCCGAGCTGGCCAGCCTGCTGCTGGCGCCGTACTTCCGCGACGCCATTGCCCGTTCGCAGGCCGCCTGGCGCCGGGTGGTCGCCGCCGCCGTCACGTTCGGCGTGCCGGCGCCCGCCTTCTCGAGCGCCCTGGCCTACTACGACGGCTACCGCTCGGCCCGCCTGCCAGCCAACCTGCTGCAGGCGCAACGCGACTACTTCGGGGCCCACACCTACGAGCGCATCGACCGCCCGCGCGGCGAGTTCTTCCACACCAACTGGACGGGGCACGGCGGCGACACCGCGGCCTCGACCTATACCGCCTGACACAACGCAGGCGCTTCGCACACGACTTCAGGTTCGAGCTGAGTGGCAAGAGTTCGACAAGCGGAGGTCACAGTCTGTGACTTCCAATTCCGGCCGCATGGGGCTGCGGCACGCACTCTACCGGGCGTCGAGACGGCGTTCTCGGTTAGTTCGTTGGCGGACTGCGGTCTGGCGACGTTGGAGGGCGGACCTCCGTGTCCGCCAGGTCGTATCAGGAGGCCAGGTGTGTCGGGTCATGCCCCGGACGCCACGGAGGGCGTCCCTCCACAGCCCGCCCCAGCGGCTGGCCGAGTACGGGACGGCATCCGGCCTGGCCGGCGCGGCCCCAGGTAAAGCGTTGCCGCCGCGCAGGGAGGCGAAGCGACGATGAAATGCTTTGACATCCACGTCCACATCTTTCCGGACAAGATTGCGGCGCGCACGGTTGAGATGCTGGGCAGCCACGCCAAGATCGCGCCGACCTATGACGGGTCGCGGGCCGGGCTGGTGGCGAGCATGGAACGGGCCGGGCTGGCCGGGGCGTTGAACTGCCCGATCGCGACCAAGAAGGAACAGGTCGTCTCGATCAACGAATGGGCGGCGGCGCAGAACCGGTGGCCGGTGCTGTCGCTGGGCACGATCCACCCGGACACGCCGGAGCCGGCGGCGGTGCTGGCCTCGCTCAAGGCGCGCGGGCTGCCGGGGATCAAACTGCACCCGGAGTACCAGCAGTTCACGCCGGACGACCCGCGGCTGTGGCCGATCGGCCGGGCCTGCCGCGACCTCGGGCTGGTGCTGCTCCTGCACGCCGGCGAGGACATTGGCTTCGACCCGCCGTACCATTCGTCGCCCGAGGGCGTGCGCCATCTGGTCGAGGAGCATCCCGGCCTGAAGCTGGTGGCCGCGCATTTCGGCGGTTGGCGGCTGTGGGATGAGGTCGACCGGCGTCTGGTCGGGCAGCCGGTTTACCTGGACGTATCGTTCATCTTCGGGATGCTGCCCGACGCGCGCATCGTCGAGATGGCGCGCCGGCACGGCGTCGAGCGGGTGGTGTATGGCTCCGACGCGCCGTGGCGTTCACAGGCCGACGACCTGCGGTACTTCCTCTCGCTACCGTTCACGGTCGAGGAGCAGGAACGCATTCTGTGGCGCAATGCCGCCGGGCTGTTGGGGTTCGACGCCGGGTAGCCCAGGCTGCGTCATTCACCACGAAGGCTCGAAGGCTCAAAGCTCTGCTTTCGTTGTGTGAGAACCCCTTGCGGAACCCCCTGCATGAGTGGCCGGGACGGAGCCCGGCCACGATCGCGTCCGACAAGGGCAACCGTCGGCCACGTTGGAGGGACGACCTCCGTGTCGTCCGGGTTCCGCCGCGGCAGACCGGGTCTTCGGGTATGACCTGGCGGACACGGAGGTCCGCCCTCCATCGCGCAGGGCAGTTGTTGTCCGCCGGGGTTCTGCAAGCAGCTCTTCGAGCCTTTGAGGTGCGGGAGACCGGCTACCGGGTCAGTTCGGCCGGGACGAGGTTCCAGATGTTGTGCCCCCAGCTCAGCAGGGGGACGAACGAATAGGTCTTGAACGCCGCCGCCGTGCGGTCGAAGCGGGCGAGCATGATCGAGAGGCGTTCCCCGGGCTTGGCGGGGGCGGCGGTGCGTCCGGGCAACTGGTCGAAGGGGACGGCGATTTCGATGACGTAGCCGGGGCCTCCGGCGGGGCGTTTCCCGACGGCGAACCGCAGACCTTCGAGCGAGCGTTCCAGATCCGTCCTCTCCGGGCCCCAGCCTTTGAGTTTCTTGCGGTGGAGGGCGTCGAAGACGGCGCCGGTGGGGCTGACGACCAGCTCCCAGTAGTCGGGCGGTTCGAGGGCGGGGAGGAGGAAGATCTCGATGCAGTCGTAATTCCAGACGTCGGCGTCGCGGGGCAGCGTGGGGGCGACAATCTCGGCGTCGGCGCAATCGAAGGCGGCGTAGAGGGAGCGTTCATCCCAAGCGAGGCGCCAGACGGTGTCGGCGTCGGCGGCCGGGTCGCGGCTGCCGTATTCGTAGCTGGCGGTGGTGGCGAGGGCGTTGCGCCAGGCGGGTTCATCGAGGCGTCCATCGATGGCGATTGCGGACTCCGCAAAAGGCAGGCGGATCGTCGCGGGACGCGGCCAGCCGGGGCCTTTCTCGAGGGTGTCCACGAAACCTTGGACCACGCCGCGGGCCTGCTCGAGCTCCTTCTCAGTCGAGGTCGGGGGCCGGCCGTGCAGGCGTGCCAAGGCATGCCTGGGCCACTCGTGGGCCAGGAAGTTGGCCGCCTCCTGGGCCGGGGTTCCCCAGGCCTTTGCGAGAGCCTGGTCAGCGCGGGCGGCCAGTTCGGTTTCGACGGAGGTGGGCGGCCGGCGGGGCGGCGGGTCGGCGTTGGCCGGTTCCGCCTCGTCGGCGCGGGCCATGCAGACGGTCAATGCAGCCATCAGCAGACCCAGGCTGGCACGTTGCCGGAGCCGGGGCGAAGCTGCGGGTGCGGCTGGATCCAGGGCGGGTGGCGGGACGCGGAAACTGAGGGGTGGCATCGAGTTTCTCCGGGCTTTCGCAGCAACTCCACTAATATAGAGCCGCTTGCAGAACCCACCGCGGACGACACGGAGGTCGTCCCTCCAGTATGGCAGACAACGGGACTTCCCGGGGGCGATGGAGGGCCGGGCTCCGTCCCGGCCACGTGATGCAGGGGTTCTGCAAACGGCTCAGGTAATAGAGGCGCTTGCAGAAGCTCAGCGGACGACACGGAGGTCGTCCCTCCAGCATGGCAGACAACGGGACTTCCCGGGGGCGATGGAGGGCCGGGCTCCGTCCCGGCCACGTGATGCAGGGGTTCTGCAAGCGCCTTAATATACCAGATTCCGGGCGATTGTGGCACTGCTGCCGCCGCCCTTGGCCGCGGACGCTCCGGTGCGCTGCGTCTCGGCGGAGGGGGGGGGCATGGCAACTGCGCAGGCCGTCTCGCCGGAGAGCCACGGTGAACGCCTGCACGGGCGCGCGTGCGCCGCCCGTGCGCGGCCGGCGTCGCGCGGGCCTGCCGGGCCGGGATCCTCGGACGAAGGCGGGGGCCGCGCGACGTACGTCCCGATACGGCCACTCCAGCCGTGGAATGCCCCTACAAACTAGTGACATACGCCCGCGGGCGGGAAATTCTTTTGGTTTGACAAACCGGCGTGGGCAGGATATACTATTCTGACGATTTTGTCCTGACGGGTCCTCGGGCGACGCGGTAAGGCTTCCTTGACACGCCTGCGCGCCGTTCTCTTAAGGTGGAGGCGCTTGCAGAATCCACCGTGGACGACACGGAGGTCGTCCCTCCAGCCTAGCAGACAACGGGCCTCCTCGGGGGCGATGGAGGGCCGGGCTCCGTCCCGGCCACGTGATACAGGGGTGCTGCAAGTGCCTCGGTGTGGTGCCCATGGGTCGGCGGCGGAACCCCGCTGTCCCCTGCGGGTCTGAAAGGCGACCGTTCCGTGTTCTCCTGCAGACCGGAATCCCAGTTGGCGCGAAGGCGTGGCGACGGGAGTGACGGCCGGAGCAAAGATGCCGGCCGGCCACAAGAGAAGGCGGTGAGAGAATGAGTACCTTACGCCCCTGGGCGGAGAGGCGGTTTCTGCGTGGCCTGGGCGGAGCCTTCGCGCTGGCCGGAGCTTTGCCGGTCCTGCTCGCCTCGGTGTCCGCACACAACCTTGACACGCGGGCGACCAGCATCCAGTTCGCCAACGATTTCCTGCAGGTCATGTCGGCCCGCGCCGCGGCCAACGACACTCCTCTGGTGAAGGTGGGCGACGAGTTCTGGGTGATCATCAAAACCACGCCGGGGCCGGGGACGCCGACCGGGGTGGGCGGATACCAGACGTTTTACATCCCGCCGGGCGTGCAGGTGCTGGGCGCCGAGTATGTCATTCCCGACCCCTCCGCGGCCAGCGGCTTCACGCCGGTGCCGATGAAGGGGCAGTCGCCGATCGCCCTGGGCGACGGCCCGATCGGCGCCAAGAGCACACCGGAACTGATTGGCTACACGCTGCCCGACGCCAACGGCCTGGGCTTGAACTATGCCCCGGTCACCACCACCGGCGTACACCGGGGCACGATTGCCGGGGTCTATGGGGACACCGGCATTTTCTATTCGACCGACCCGCGGACCGTGTTCAACAGCTACGGGGCGGCGCCAATCGGCGGCAGCACGCCGTTGGTGAACAACTCCGGGGACACTGTGGGCGAGTGGGACGCGGTCAACATCCCCGGCAGCGACGTGCTCGGGGTGATGACGCTGTGGGACTCGTACCAGCTGCGCGCGTACGGCCACAAGGCCGGGCCGGTGATTGACTATCCTGACCAGCGCGGCAATGCGCCGTGGGGGCTGGCCTCGGCGGTGGCAGGGCCGCAGTCCGGCTATGCCTGGGAATTCGACTACGCCGACTACCTGGCCTTCTCGGGGACCAACGCGCAGAAGGTGCAGGCGGCGATCGACATCGGCCCGTGGGAGCGCATCAAATACCCGGGCAGCCAGATCAGCCACGACAGCCCCGGCCTGACCAGCTCCGTGCTGGGGTTTGCCGGGGTGGACGCCAGCAGCCTGGGGCGCGACTTGGACGCCGCCCCCCTGCCGCCGACCGTCTCGATGACGGACGCCACCAGCCCCAAGGCCATCCGCTTCGCGATCGGCGTCCTGGAGATCGGGCGGCCGGAGTACTCCCGGGTCAAGCTCCGCGTTCTCACGCCAGTGGGGGCGGACTGTTACCGGATGTACGGGGACGCGTTCGGCGGCGACGCCGGCGGCGAGTTCACCGGCAAGGATCACCTCTGGCGGTATTTCGACCCCACCGTCGTGTCCCTGCAGCCCTGCACGCTCCTCCAGAAGGCGGCTTCGCAGCCGCTGGCCAAGCCCGGCGACTCGATCTACTTCACCATTACCTTCGCCAACAACGGCGACGTGGCCATGCCGGACATCACGCTGACCGATACGTTGCCCAGCGGGCTGGCCTTCGTCAGCGCCGTGCCAACGCCGACCAGCGGCCCCACCAATCCGCTGGTGTGGTACCTGGGGACAGTCCTGCCCGGCGAGGTGCGGAGCATCCGGCTCAACGTGACGGTGACCGGCACCGGGACTCTGCTGAACCATGTCGTGTCCACCAGCGGCCCCGACGTGGTGGCCACGGCCAACGAGACCGTTGAAAGCGGGCTGAAGGCGCTGCTGCGCAAAGACAAGTCGGTGACGCCCTCGTCAGTGGCGCCGGGCGACAGTGTGCAATACACGCTGAACGTCTACAATGACGGCACGGGCACCTGCGGCACGCCGGTCGTGCTCACGGAGTACCTGCCCGCCGGCTTCACGTACGCGGGCATGGTCAGCAAGTACATCAACGGCGCCATCCTGCCGGATGCGCAGTTCGCGGTCAACGCCGCCAGTCCCAGCCAGCCGGTGTTCACGATCGGGCAAGGCATCCAGGCGGGCAAGGCCCTGGTGGTCACGTTCCGGGCCCTGGTCGGCGACGACGTCGCGACCGGCACCTACTTCAACTCCTTCAGCGTCACGTACGAGGGCAAAATCCTCGGTGCGGTGCCCATGGCCCCGGTGACGGTGGGCAGCGGCGCCATTGGCGACACCATCTGGCGCGACTGGGACGGCGACGGCGTGCAGGACGCCGGCGAGGAGGGGATCGCCGGTGTGCCGGTCGAGCTGTACCGTGATGCCGACGGCAACGGCATCTACGAGACGCTGGTGGGCACGCGGACCACGGGCCCTGACGGAACCTACCTGTTCACCGGCTTGATCCCCGGCGACTACCGGGTCGTCATCCCGACGCCCCCCGCGAACACGGTCCTGACCTACGACTTCGACGGGGACATCGCCAACCAGGCCGACGTCACGCTCGGCTTCAACGAGGGTACGAATCTGATCGATTTCGGCTACCAGCCCAGGGGCACGGCCGTCATCCAGGGCAACGTCTACGAGGATGTGAACAGCAGCCAGGCCTACGACACCGGCGACGCCGACATCGATGCGGTGACGGTCAACCTCTACGAGGACACCAACGGCAACGGCGTGATCGACGACGGCGACCTGCTGATCGCCACCGACGTGTCCGACGGCTCCGGCTTCTACAGCTTCCCCGGCCTGGCGCCGGGGCTGGACTACATCGTGGACCTGGTCACCGCCGACCCCGACCTGGCGGGTCATTTCGCGCCGGACAGCTACGTGTCGGCGACCGGCGGCGACGGCTACGATCCGCGGCCAGTCTCCAATCTCTCCGGCACCGTGACCGAGGACTTCGGCTTCGAGTCCGTCCTTCCCGCCGCGATCGGCGACCTGGTGTACTTCGACGCCGACTCGGACGGCGTTTATGACGCGGGCGACACGCCG
The DNA here is from genome assembly GCA_002068325.1 of Lentisphaerae bacterium ADurb.BinA184. Lineage (GTDB taxonomy): Bacteria > Verrucomicrobiota > Lentisphaeria > Oligosphaerales > MVZH01 > MVZH01. The sequence continues at coordinate 12,393 of MVZH01000102.1, forward strand.
CTGGCCGGCATCGAGGTCAAGCTGTACCTGGATGGGAATGGGAACGGGGTGGCGGACGCCGGCGAGCTGGTCGCCACCACCTCGACCGACGCCGCCGGGCTGTATCTCTTCGACGGGCTGACGCCGGCGACCTACATCGTGGTGGTCAATGCCCAGGATCCGCAGGTGCCGGGCGGGGCCGTGCCGACCGTGGCACGGGTTGTGGAGGCACTGGCTCCCGGCGAGGAGTACCTGGGTGCCGACTTCCCGTTCGTCAACATCTTCACCAAGACCGTTGACGCCGAGGCGGCCGACGGCAACGACACGCTGACGTACACCATCAACCTCAACCTGCCGGCCGACAACCTCTACTCGAACCTCACCATCTGCGACCCGCTGCCTAGCAGCGATGTGACCTTCCTCAGCGCCTCGGCGGGCGGCTCGCTGGGCCCCGTCAGCCTCACCGCCCCCGTCGCCGGCCGCGACAGCGGCAGCCGGATGTGCCCCTCGACGAAGACCGTCTTCGCCGACGCCGACACCTGGATCGACGAGGGCGCGCAGGCGGCCAATAACGGAACCACCGCCACGCTGATCACGTCTTCAGCGTCAGGCGACAAGGAGCACGGGTTGCTGCACTTCAATATCGGCTCCGCCAGCCTGCCCGCGGGCGCGGTGCTCGACAAGGCGATCCTCCAACTCACAGTGTCCGGCAACAACGGCACGGGGCGTGAGGTGGAAATCCGGGAGCTTCTTACCGCGTTCACCGAGACCGGGGCAACCTGGGGCGACTCCGACATCAGCGGGCCCGGCGACTGGGCCTCGGCAGGCACACTCTTCGGCACAGCCGACTATAGAACCGGCACGCTCCTGGGGACAATCTCTCCGACCGAGGCCAACAGGCCCTTCTCCGTGGACATCACGTCCGCCGTCCAGTCCTGGATCACCACGCCCGCGAACAACAAGGGGCTGGTGATGCTGGCGGTGGGAGCCGCAACGACTGACGTGACATGGTACAGCGACGAGAGCGCGGCGAACTCCTACGGTCCGCAGGTGGTGCTGTTCTACCATGTCCAGGCCGAGGCGTCGTCCTGCCAGGGATCCATCACCGACCTGTTCACCTACTCCCGGTATCGCAACGACAGTGTCTACTTCGTCAGCGACGCGCGCCTCGACATTGACGGCAACGGGAACGTGGACAACTCCGATGACGGCAGCTTCCGCGGCATTTCCATTGTTGACAGCTATTTCGACATCAATGGCAACGGCACGACGCAGGAGGCAGCGGACAGCGGGACGGTCGCAGGCTACACCATCCTCAACGGCAAGATCGACCTGGACGGCGGCGGCGTGGCCGACAACAATGACGACGGCTGGATTCGCCTGGACCCCTGGCTGGGCGACTGGATCGAGTCGGGCGAATCCGACGGCGCGGGCACCGGCAGCATACTGATAGCCAACGGCTACCTTCAGTTCAACAATACCCTTGCCAACGGCAGCTCTCTGACGCGCCCGGCCGACCTCTCGCGGGCGGCCAGCGCCACACTGGACTTCGACGTCACCCAGAATCAGCTCGACGCGGGCGAGAGCATGGTCGTGGAAATCTGGGACAGCAGCACCAGTTCTTGGACGACCCTGTACACGCTGGACAGCACATCGGGAACTCGTGCGGCGGCAGCCGCTCCCATAGCCATCCCGACCAGTGCACTGACCAACCAGTTCCAGGTGCGCATCCGCGACGTCACCGGGACCGGCGATGCCCAGCGTTTCGACAACGTGGCAATCGCCTACACCCCCAAGACTGGTCCGCTCACGGCGACGGCGCTGACCACCTCGGTG
>MVZH01000103.1 GCA_002068325.1 Lentisphaerae bacterium ADurb.BinA184
CCCAAAGACCACCGCCGCGTCAACTGCCCAGGCCGGCAAATCCCATGAAGGCCATGGCCAGGATTCCGACCGTGACCAGCGCGATCGCCGTGCCCTTCATGCACTCGGGCACCTTGGCCAGCTCGATCTTCTCGCGCATGCTGGCAAACATCAGCAAGGCCAGCCCGAAACCGGCGGCCGAGGCGGCGCCGAACACGGTCGCCCTCAGCACCGAGTAGTTCTTGTCGGCGCAGATCACGGCCGCCCCGAGCACGGCGCAGTTGGTCGTGATCAGCGGCAGGTAGATGCCCAGCGCCTTGTAGAGAGGCTGGCTGAACTTCAGCAACACCAGCTCGACAAACTGCACCAGGGCGGCGATGACCAGGATGAAGACCAGCGTGCGCATGTAGGTCAGGTCCGCCTTCAGCAGCCCGCCGGGCAGAAGCACGTACCGGAAGATGGCCGAGGTGACCAGGGTGGAGAGCGTCAGGACGAAGAGGACGGCGCTGGCCATGCCAAACGCCGTCTTCAAGCTCTTCGAGACGCCCAGCAACGGGCAGATCCCGAGGATCGTCGAAAGCACCATGTTGTTGACGAACACGGCGCCGATCACCAGCGCCAGATAGCTTGGCTGTTCCATCGCAGGTCACCCGGACTGGTTGCTCAGCAGGACGCCTTCCGGAGGGGAAGCAACGGGTAAGTGAACAAGGCGGGGCGCGGAGGCGCGCAACGCGGGCAAAGATAGCACGGCGTGGCGAGTTGGCAAGCACCGCGCGTTGAGGGCGGGCGCTCGATGGCCCAGGGGGGGTACGATCGGCTCGCGTGGAGGGCGGACCTCCGTGTCCGCCGGGTCGAACCCAACAGCGCTGTCCACCGGACATGCCCCGGACAGCACGGCGGCCGGCGCCCCACCGCCCCCGCCCGCCGGTGCCGGCGTCAGCGGACGGCCGCCGACGGCGCGGCCAGCAGCCGCAGGATGTTGCCGCCGTGGTGTTCGCGCTGCAACGTTGCCCCGGCCTGGCGGGCACGGGCGCTGAACGTTGCGAACTCCGCAATCACCGCCTCGCAGGCCCGCCGCACGGCGTCGGGGCCGAGGTCGCCCAGCGTCAACCCGGCGCCGAAGCGCTCGACGACCTGCCCCATCCAGGTGCCCGCGGTCGCCACAACCGGCGCCCCGCACGAGAGGGCATCGAGAGTGACCCCGCTGATGCGGTCGGCCGCGTATTCGCGCGCGTCGTAGAGCTGGAGGACGACGGCGCCGCGGTACTGCTCGAAGTAGGCCGCCTCGTCGAGAGTGCGCCCGCGCCGTTCGAGGTGGGGGTAGCCGGCGGCGTCAAGCCGCGCCAGCTCAGCGGCGATGGCAGGGGTGTGCACGCCCGTGTGCGGCGGCGAGGTCTGCACCAGCACCGGCAGGCTGGCCCCGGCCCGCGCCAGCGCCTCGACCAGGCACACCACCGCGCCAAAGCCCTTGTCCTCGCGCGCCGCCCCGCCAAACAGGATGTGACGGAACGCGACGGCCTCACCGCCCGCCGCCGCAACCGGCGTGATCGGATAGGGAACCGCCCGCGCCTCCCGGAATCCGCACGACACCAGCAACTCGACGATGGCCGGGCTGGGCGCCAAGGTCACAAGGCCGGGCTGACGGCGCGCCAGCCGCTCCAGGTGACGGCGCTTGCGCACGGACAGCTTGAGCCAGTGGAAAAGCAGGAAAACCGTCGCCTCGGGAATGCGCCCGGGCGCCGCCAGATCGAGCAGCACCAGGTCTCGCCGCGTGCCGGTCGGCAGGTAGATGCGCCCAGGCCGGCGGAGCAGCCGCCGGTACAGGAGCAGGGCCTGCGGACGGCGCAACGCCCGCCGGAAATGCGCATGCACCACCACATCACCGTAGCCGCCAAACAGCCCCCCGGCGCTCCGTCCGGCCCAGATTTCCAGCGGCAGCCGCCACTCGCGGTTGGCCTCAAGCAGGCTGAGCACCTGGCTGTAGCAGTGCCCAGTCTTGTCAACCAGCGTCGGCTCGACAATGTGGATGGGAGGCGTCACCCCGGACGACTCCCGCCGTCGGCGCCGTCCGCCCCGGCCGCCGCGGGCGGACGGGCCGGGCCAAGGCCGTGCTGCAGCTCCCACAGCTTGGCCTGCTTGATAAAGACGTAGAACGCCGTGCTGACCGCCACCACCAGCCCCGCAAAGCCGTCAAGAAAACCGCGCTTCAGGATGTAGTCGCGCAGAAACCGGCCTGGCGGGGAGAACAGCAGCCGCGCCAGGCGGAAGCGCCGGCCGGCCTCGAACATCTCGCGGGCGGCGACGGTCGAGTAACGGTCAATGGTGTCGAGGTGGTCGCCGATGTCCGCATAGGTGTAGTGCTGGTAGACATGACGGAACTCCGCCACCTTGCCGTCAATGTGGACATTGGCGTGCAGACCCCCCTTCCAGGCACCCCGCGCGCCATCGTAGACGCGGATCTCACGGTCCGGCACCCACCCGCCGTGCTGTATCCACCGCCCGAGGTAGTAGGTGCGCCGCTGCGCGTAGTAGCCGGACACCCGCGCCGACTCCGGCCGCGCCGCGTTCAGCGCCAGCTCGGACTGGATCTCGGCCGCCAGCTCGGGCGGCACCACTTCATCGGCGTCGGCAAACACCCGCCACGCGTGCCGGCACTGCCCGGAGGCAAACTGGTACTGGTCGCGGAACCCCGGCCAAGCCCGCTGGATGAACGTGCCGGCGTACCGGCGCGCGATCTCCACCGTGCGATCGGTGCTGAACGAGTCCACCACCACGATCTCGTCCGCCCAGGCCAGGCTGCGCAACGCCGACTCGACCGTGCGCTCGTTGTTGTACGTGATCATGTAGGCCGACACCGGCGGCCGATGACCCGGTACCTGGCTGCTCTCTGCCATGACGCACCCCGGTGGACAGTTCGGATTCCGCAACTAATATAGCCGCCTTTCCGGGGTTGCATGGAGCCGCCGCCAGACAGGAGCCCCACGCATGGAGACCTGCGAACGACGCGTGCCAAGGGTCGCGGATTTCACCCTCGACGGAGGCGGGACGGCCGCCGCCTGGCGCCAGGCCGCGTGGACGCCGCTGACCCGCGTCAACGGCGACGCCCCCTACGCCACCCGCGCCAAGGTGCTCGCCTCGAACGCCGGCGTCTACTTCCTCGTCGAGTGCGACGACCAACGCCTGACCTGCACCATCACCGGGGACAGCCAGAACATCTTCACCGAGGACGTGGTCGAGGTCTTCCTGTGGCCGGACCAACGGCGCGATCTGTATTTCGAGTATGAGATCTCGCCGCTCAACGCCGAACTCTGCATCCTGGTGCCCAACCACGGCGGGCGTTTCCACGGCTGGCTGCCCTGGCACTACGAAGGGGAACGCCGTACCCGCCACGCCACCTCGGTGCGCGGTGGGCCGCACCAGGCCCTGGCGACCGTCACCGGCTGGACGGCCGAGTTCTTCATCCCCTTCGCCCTCCTCGTCCCCCTCGAAAACACCCCCCCGGCGCCCGGCGCCCGCTGGCGCGCCAACCTCTACCGCATCGACTACGACACCGGCGCCGCCACGCAGTGGGCCTGGTGCCCCCACACCGGCGCCAACTTCCACGCCTTCCGACAGTTCGGAACCTTCATCTTCGATTGAGCCGCAACGCCCGCGCCACCTCCCGCTCCATCCACCGCCGCACCAGCGCCCGCCGCTCAGGCTCCGCAAGGAAGATGTCACCGCCGGCCCGCACGTAGCGCGACTGGAAGTGCTGCAGCAGAATCGCCGTGGCGACCGACAGGTTCAGGCTCTCGGTGAACCCCGCCGTGGGGATGGTGATCAGGCCGTCGCAGGCGGCGCGCAACTCCGCGCTCAGGCCGTCGTGTTCGTTGCCCATCACGAGAGCCGTCTTCGCCGGGAGGGGAACCTCGTCGAACGGCTTCCCCCCCTGCGCCGGAACCACAGTCCCCAGCAGGGAGAAGCCCGCGCCGCGCAACGCCTCGACGAGGGAGGACGCCGACGCAAAGGCACGCGCCTCCACCCACCGCCCCGCATACATGCTGACCGTCTCGGTGTCGGCATGCGGCACGTCGCCCAGTACGTAGACCACAGGCACCCCGAAGATCTCGGCGGAGCGCAACGAGGCGCTGACGTTGTGCGGATCGCCGATGCGGTCGAAGGCGACGGTCAGACAGGCTAGCCGCCGGGAGGCGACCGCCTCGAAGCGCGCCACCCGGCGCGGGCTGACCAGGCGCGCCGCCAGGGCATCCAGATCCCAGCCGCCGGCCGGAAGCCGGTCTCGCGGGCAACCATCCATCGGCGTCGCGTCGTCCATATCACCTGCCCCGTCCTCGAGGCCACTCGGGCCGCCGCCCCGACGACGTCCGGATGTGCGCGAAAACCCGCCGCCGCCCACCGGCCTGCCGCTCATCAACCACCCGTACTGCGTTCCCGCCCCGAGTTCGCGAAAACGGCCGGTTTCCACGCACTCGGTTTTCACGCACTCGCACCGCCCGGCGAGGACGGCGTTTTCACAAACCCGGTTTTCACGAACTCGCACCGTCCGGCGAGGACGGCGTTCCCACGCACTCGGTTTTCACGCACTCGCACCGTCCGGCGAGGACGGCGTTTTCACGAACTCGGTTTTCACGAACTCGCGCCGCCCAGCAGGGACGGTGTTTTCACGCACTCGGTTTTCACGAACTCACATCGCCCGGCGAGGACGGCGTTTCCACGCACTCGGTTTTCACGCTCTCGCACCGCCCGGCGAGGACGGCGTTTTCACGAACCCGGTTTTCACGAACTCGCACCGTCCGGCACCCGGATCCTGCGCAACGCCTTCGCGACCGTTTCTAGCGTCTCGAACTCGCGCGCAGCCTCCGCGGCGGGCGTCGCCGGCAACGCCGTCCCGCACCGTACGGCCGCCAGCAGACCCCCGATTTCGAGGGCCGTCCCGCAACCGGCCAGCACCGGCCGCAGGAACGACCGCGCACCGACGCCCGGCAGGGCCACCTCGACCTCGACCGCCGACCGGTCAGCGCTCAGGCAGACGTGCCCCCCGTCCCCTTCGACACGCAACCCCGCAACCCCGGTGCCGGCGGCCGCCGCGCCCAAGACGATCTCCGCGCCTTGCCCGTCGCCCCAGTCTGCCAGGATCGCGGCCGGCGACGCACGCAAGGTCACCTCGGGCAAGGCCTTGTCCCTACCGAGCAGCCAGCGGCACAGATCCAGGTGAGGCCGCAGTTTCCAGGCGAGTCCGGTGCCGTATGCCCCCGTGGCGCCGGCGGCGGCAGGGGTGGCGGTGAGGATCACCCGTCGCGGCGGCGCGGGCAGGTTCGCGCCGACCAGTTCCGCCACCTTGGCGAAGCCGGGATCCCATCGCCACGGACGGCTGAGGCTCAGCGCCATGCCCAGGCGCCGGGCCCGACGGAAAACCTCACGGACCAGCCGTGCCGAAGCGGCGGCCGGCGCCCACAGCGCGCCCCCGCGCGCGCCGCCGCGCTCCCATTCGCGGAACAGACCGTCCGCGTCGCCGCCGATCAGCACCAGCACCGCGGCCCGCTCCCCGGCCTCGCCCGGACCGCCGCCCACGCCGGTCAGCCGCCAGCCCACGCCAGGAAGATGCGGCGCGCACTCGCGGATCAGCGCGTCGCCGCAGTCAGTCGGGGCGATCACGGCAACCGTTCGCATACGTTTCCCACCTCACACCGAGAGCGCGCCGGCGCGCCGCCGTACGATCCCCAAGGCACGGCGCCCGCCTCGCCGCTGGGTCACGCCTGCCGCGACGCACGATCCATGACGTACCAGGCGGCGACCAGCGGGTCTTCAACCGAACTGCACGTGTGATGGTCTTCACCGGCGGCGACGATGACCACATCGCCGGCCCGGACCGCATGGTCCCTGCCGTTGATCGGAAGAACCCCGGTTCCCTGCAGGAAGATGAACACCTCGTCCACGTCGTGCACGTGGCGCGGCTCGGGGTGAGCCGTCTCCCCGGGCTTGAAGACGTAGACGCCGCCGCCGGCAATCCGGGCATCGCCCAGCACGTCCGGGATCAGCCGCGTGCCGCCGGTGGAGAGCTCGCGCACCGTCAATCTCTTCATCGCATCCCTCGTGTGCCTTCAGCGCCCCGCAGCGCGTCCCTGGTCAGCCCCGGCGCCAAGCAGGGCTGAGGCGGACGGCTTCGTCAACCATGGCATGGAGGTTTTCAGCGGGCGTCTCGCGGCCGACCTGGTCGCCGGTGCCGACGATGATGCGCGGGTTGCCGGCAAACGCGCCCAGGATCTCGCCAACCTCGCGGCGGGCGTCGGCCGGCCGGCCGCGGATCAGCGTCTCGACGGTATGCACGTTGCCGTTGACCGTGGTGCGGCCGCGCAGCAGCCGGGCCACGGTGTCAAGCCCCTCGCGGCCGACGACATCGCCGCCGGGCGGGCGCTCGAACGGGCAGACGCAGTCCAGGCCGATCTCCGCGAAGTCCGCAACCGTCTCGAAACAGCGGCCGTGGAAATGCACATGCAGCAGGCGGCCGTGGCGGTGGATCTCGTCGGCGACGGCGCGGATTCCCGGCTTGTCCCAGCGTCGCCACAGGTGCGGTCCCAGCAGCGAGTTGCAGCTCCACGAACAGCCGATGCACAGGCTTTCGTAGGGCGTCTTGGTGCAGATGGCGCGGGCCAGCCGGACCAGGTAGTCGGTATGTCTCTCGCGCAGCCGTTCGAGGGTGGGTTCCATGGCGGGATCGCTGAACAGCAGGATGCCGGCCTCAAAACCGCCGTCCAGCGCGCCGGCCAGGAAATCGAAGAACGGCACGCTCAGCCAGGCTTCCAGCAGGTAGGACTCGCCGACCTCGGCCCGCGCCTTGAGCAGGCCGGCGGGATCGAGGTCTTCCGGGTTGCCGCCGAGCGCGACGCACTCCCAGGCCGGCAGGTCGCGGGCGAAGTCCTTGACGGGGCGTTCGATGCTCCATGCGGGCTCGTCACGGGTTCCCCGGCTGACGCTGGTCAGCTCGCCGAAAGGGGTGCGGGTGAGGTGGCGGGTTTCGAGGGTCTCCGCATCCACCCAGCGGTCGGTGGAGACGCCGGACACCTGCGGGTTGGGGGGCCCGCCAAAGGCCACGCCCCACCCCTCGCAGCCGAACGTCTCGAAGGTCTTCTTTAGGGCCAGATGGAAGGGGACCTCGCGGCCAAAGGCGATCATGTCAACGCCCATGACCTTGGCCGGATAGTAGAACCAGAACTCCGGGGCCACCGCGACCCGGTCGCTGAAGACCCCGCGGTAGGCGTTCAGCATGCGCTGCTTGCCGGTGAACACAGACATGGGTGCCTCGACGCTGCGCAGTTGGGAGAGGGGTCGGCAAAGGGTTTACTGTAATGCCGCCGTGCCGTCACGCCAGGCCTGACCGGACGCCGCGGGAAGCCGGCCGCCAGCCAGCCCCCTGGCCTGCGCGGGCCGGGATGGACAGCCCTTGCGGCGCCGCGGGCAAGAGGCGGGACTCCGCGGACGAAGCGCGCCGTCCGGCCGCCTTCAGGGGGCGGCGGCCGGGGTGGTCAGCCAGAGCGCGCCCCACGGGGCATCCCCCGGCGTCAGCCCGGCGTCGGTCACAAGGACCAGCAGCTGTGGATCCTCCGGGGCCAGGCGCGACGGGTTCACGGCGAGCCGGAAGGCGCGCGGACGCTGGGGCCGCGGCGGCCCCGCGTCGGCGTCAGCCAGCCAGTCGCCATTGAGGTAGACGTGGCAGGGAACGGTCAACGCGTAGATGTCCAGAAACACCTCCTTGCCCTCGAACACCTCGGGCAGGGCATCAAACTCCAGCCCGAACCACACGGGGCCGGAAGGCAGGGCCGGGACGGCAGCGGCCCCCTCGCCCCCCGCGGACGGCCCGCCGGCCGGCCCCGAAGCCGCCCCCGTGGCCGACGCCGGCGACAGTTCGACACCTCCGTCTGCCAGGCGGACACGTGGCCACTTGGCAAGACCGCCGGGCTTCAGCCGGTGGATCTCCGGCGCCGCAAGGTCGGCCGTGACGGGGGCCGGCCGGATCCGCCAGGTGCCATCGAGCCGCCGAGCCACAAAGTCCCGCAGCCCGCCGCCCGTCCGCCAGGCCGCCATCTGCCGCACCAGGTCCCAGCCGGTGGCGTCGCCATGCCGGAGTTCAAGGGCCGCCAAGCCAGGCACGCCGACCGCCAGATGGTCAGCGAACGACCGCCGGAACTCACTCAACTGCAGAGCGTTACGGGCGGCAAAGACGAGGACGTCGCTGTCGCTGGCGGCCGCCTCACGCATTGCCCGGACGGCCTGGAAGGTGAGCGCGGCGTGCTCGTGCGCGACCAGCAGCTGCTGCAGGAGCCGGCGCGGCCGCGTCCCCAGGTCACGTGACAGGGCTTCGTGCAGACGCTCGGCGGCCGCGGTGAAATCCTCGGCGGAGTAGAGGGTGCCGGCCCGCCGGAGGAAGCGGCCGGCAAAGGCCTCGGCATCGTCGGCCTCGGCCTCGCGCTCGAACGGGACGATGGCGCGGCGGTAATGCTCGCGCCAGTAGTCGAGGTAGCGTTGCACGGCGGCGGCGGCCGGCCCGAAGGCGCGGCAGAACTCCCAGTCGATCGTGTCGAGGTCGGCGGCGGGGTCGGCCGCCGCACGCACGAGGACGTAGGCGGCAAAGGCGTCGAGGCCTGCCCCCCCCGGGCAGCCGGAGACCCGCGGCGCCGACCCGGCGGGGAATCCGGCCGCGGCCCAGGCGCGCAACCCTTCGTGGTTGGCGTAGGGAAGACCCAGCGTCGGAGGCGGAAGACGCGGCGACGCCTCGCCGTCGCCCGCGTCTTCGAGGCCGTGGAACGCCAGCCAGCCGGCGATGGCCTCAGGCCGGCGCCCGCCGTCGGCAACCCCAGCCGGCAGCCAGGCATCGAGTTGGGCCTGCAGTTCGTCATCCACGGCGCGGCCCTCGAAGAGCCTGGCCGGAAGAAGGGGTGCCGGCGCCGAAGGCCGGCCGCGGGCGGTGCGGAGCGCCAGCGGCGGCCCGCCGCCGAGGGAGAGGGCCGGGTTCAGCGTGGGACGGCGGATGTCGGTGTGATCTCGCAGGAAACACGCGACCGTGCGTCGGAGCGCGAGGCCCTCGGCCGTCTCGGGGGCAGGCTGGAAGACGGTCTCCGAGGCGCCAATTTCACAGGGGTGCGGCGGCAACAGGCGCTTCGGGGGGGAGGCGGCGCGGCCAATCACAAACGCGTACGATCCGGCGGCGTCGGTCTCCGGCGTGACGACTGGCACCGGGCTGCCGGCCACCGCCGACAGTGCGTCCGCCAGCAGGGCGGCCGCCGCGTGCTCGCCCGCGTCCGGCGCGGCCGGCACCACGATGTGCGCCCGCGACAGGTCAACCTGCACCTCGACGCGCGGCGCCAGCGAGGCACAACCGCCACCTACGGCGAGGGCGGTCACCAGGTACACAGTGCAGAACACGCGGTGCCGGCAGACGCCGCGGCCGAGGCGTCGCAGGCGAGAGTCCGAGGGGGCGAATCGCATGACGGCTCCACGACTGATGAGGGCAGAACGGAACACCATAGCCCCGCCTGCGGACTCCGCAAACGTGGACGGGCGAGTGGGGGAGCACGCACATTCAGCACGGGCGGGCGGCTCCCGCCGTTGCCCGAGTGCTCCCGCGCGGCAGGTCAGTGTGTTCCTGACTGGCCCGGCTCCCCACGAGACCAAGGGCAACCCTTGCCCGCCGGACGCGCTTGCATATGAGTTTGGCGGAGCTATATTTTGCGTTCGCATGCAGGGCATTCCTCTGCACGGCGCGGCCTGCGTCCCCATCGTCTAGAGGCCTAGGACACCGGGTTCTCATCCCGGTAACAGGGGTTCGAATCCCCTTGGGGATGCCACCCGGGACTCACCTGTTGCCCCCTCCCCTGTCGCCAGCCTGACGACTGGCGGCTCTTTCTTCCCCGTAACCTCGACCGCGGCGACGTGGCTGGCGATCTCCCGCCCGAGTGCTGGCACCTTGGACACCGGCTGGCATTCTCCCTCCGGGCCGATAGGGCGAGCACAGGGTTGCGGGGAGTCAGCGCTGCTCCGGAACAGACGGCGGGTGGTCTCCTCGGGGCCGCGCCGGCGCGTTCCCGGCCAGCCTGTGGTACACGGTGTTCACGTCGGGGAACCGAGGGCACGGATGAGGTCGTCGGCGTCGTAGACGAAGCCGAACGCCACGCAGACCCGCCAGAGTCCTTCCTCCTTGTTGCGTTCCCCGCGCGCCGACTCGCGGCTCTCGACCGCGGTCACGGCCTGTCGCACCGCCGAGCAGATGAGGCCCTGACGCGACATGTCCAGCATGCCGCCGGGCGACATCAGCAGGCACCAGTTGATGGCGAAGCCGCCGTAGACGAGGTGGTCTACGCCGAGACGCCGGCAGAGCGCGGCCAGCTGGGCCGATGTGCAGACCACCCAGTCGTCGTCGGCCGGGCGGGCCTCGTGGGGGAAATCCGCCTGCCTCCACCAGCGCTCGATGTCGTCCCGGTTCTGACTGCCGGGGAACGCCCTGTCGGCGCGGAACCGTTGCAGCCGCTCGGCCACGGCTCCCGGCCGGATAGGGGCCGGGGCGGCCGGGTCGGGTCCGGCGATGGCGAGGGTTCGAGCCTGGCCCGGGCACCGTCCGGCATAGTGCGGGAACGCGACGTGGATCAGCGGCAGCGGGGAGGCGCGCACGGCCGCCAGCAGAGGGGGCAGCACGTCGCGGCAGATGGTTTGCGCGCGCGGGATGTAGTCTTCGGCGCGGTGGAGGCCGGGGAAGGCGTCCGCCGGGCCGAACTTCCAGGCGTGCATGAGTACGAAGGCCGTCCGCGCCAGGTCGAGTTCGAGTTGGGCGTTTTGCCAGCCGCCGAAGCCCTCGGCGGGCACGTCCCGCGAGGGGTCTGCGTCGAACTGCTGGTAGTACCAAGTCCGCAGTCTGACCACACTCATGCGTTCGACTCCTGGCCGGCGGCCGGTCGCCGCGATGTGCAGACAAGATAGGGTGCCCCGTGGTTGTCCGCAACCCGCAGGGGGGCGGTTGGCTGCCGGCGTCGCCGCACCCGCTCCCCTTGCCTTTTGCAGCCGCGGGGGCCTCCACCGCGAAAGCGTCGGCATCGGCTTGCCCCGAGCCGTGCGCGGGTCTATCGTACGTCCTCACGGTCGCGGCCTCCGGGGCCACGGCCTCGTCACCCCAGTCTCGCGGCGGCGCGGATCTCCCTGACTGCCGGAGACGTGTGCCGCCGGGGATCGAGGCACCGCACGACGCCGGGGTTGCCGCAGGCACGGGCAGAACGGTCTGCGCCATCGTGAAAGGGGACGCCCCGCGCCCATGTCCCTCACGCTTTCCGCCCGTCATCGTCAGCTGTTGCGCCAGGCGGCGACCCGCCACGGCCGCCGCAAGAGCGACTGCTTCCTCTGCGAGGGGTTGCGCGGTTGCCGCGAGGCCTTGCGGTACCGGCCCGACTGGCTGGAAGTGGCCGTCTTCAGCGCCAGCCTGGCGGCCTCGGGCCAGGCCGACGAGATGCGGCGTCGCATCCCGCCTGACCGCCTGGCAATCGTGCCGGACGAGGACTTCGCCGGGCTGGCCGTCACCGAGGCTCCGCAGGGCGCGTTGCTGCTCCTGCGCCGTCGGCCGCCATCGCCCGGCGCCGCCGCGCCGCGCGACCCGCTGGCGCTGGTGCTGGACCGGATAGGCGACCCCGGCAACCTGGGCACCATCCTGCGCACCGCCTGGGCGATCGGACTGCACCGGGTGTGGCTGACCACCGGCACCGCCGACCCGTTCAGCCCCAAGGCCATCCGCGCCGGCATGGGCGCGCAGTTCGCCCTGGAGTTCGAGCCCGCCGGCAGCCTGGCGGAGGCCCGCGAGCGCCTCGCCAAAGCCGGCTATGCGCGGCTGTGGCTGAGCAGCCCGCGCGACGGCGTGAGCTGCTACGACGCCGCGTTCCGCCTCGACGGCGCCGCCCTCGTCATCGGCGGCGAGGCCGAAGGCGTGGGCGAACTGCCTGGCGCCCCGAGGGTGACGATTCCCATGCCGGGCGGCGCGGAGTCCCTGAACGCCGCCCAGGCCGCCACGCTGTTGCTCTTCGAGGCCGTGCGCCGTGGCGTGCTCGGGACGCCGGTGCCGGCCCCGCCGCCGGAACCCGCGCCCCGCCCGCGGGTCTGATTCGGATGGGACGACGTTACTGCCTGGAGACACCCTGACATGATGAACGATGCCGCCCCCACGCCCAGCCGCCCCCGCCTCATCCCGATCCTCGTCATCATCCTCGTGCTCGGCTTCGCCGCCAGCCTGGGCGGAACCCTCTACTACCGCGGTGAAGTGCAACGGCTGCAGGACGAGCTCATGCGGCAGCAGCAGCTCCCACCGCCTCCGCCTCTCGCCCAACCACAGCCACCCGCCCCGCCGCCGGCCGGCGGGCCTCTGGCCCCGGACGACGCCAAGGAGAGGGCCGCCCGCCTCGAAAGGCAGGTCGCCGAACTCAACGGCCGGCTCGCCGCCCGTGACCAGGAACTTGACGTCCTGCGCCGCCGCGACGGCAACCGCGCCGGCCGCGACGGCGACCGCCCACGCCGCGACCGCGGGGAACCCCGCCCTGGCCAGGGGCCGGGCGAGTTCATGCAAAGGTTGCGCGAGAACGACCCGCAGCGCTACCAGGAGATGCAGACCCGGATCAAGGAGTTCAACGACCGCATGACCACGGCCCTCGGCGAGCAGGAGGCCTTCCTCAGCACGCTCGACGCCGCCGCCATGAGCGCCGAACAGCAGAACGCCCACACCCGGCTGCTGGCCGCGCTGCAGCGTATGCGGGAGATCAATGAACAGCTCAGCGCCGACCCCGAGGCGGCGGACGTCCCCGACCTGCGCCGCGAGATGTTCGAGAACATGACCGTGGCCCGCGACCTCCTCGCCCAGGAACGGCAGACCGCACTCCAGGACCTGGCCCGGCAACTCGGCTATCGTGAGCAGGAGACGTCACAGTTCGCGGACTACGTCAACCAGGTCTACGAGTCAACCTCCCTGCCGATGGGGCGCATGGGCGGCCCGCGTGGCGGCCGGACGCCGGGCGGCGCCCCCGACGGCGCCCCTCCCCCCGGAGCCAACCCGTGACACGGCGAGGTACCGCCCGTGCCTCCGCCACCGCCCTGCTCCGGACGGGGCTGCTGGCCTTGGTTGCGTTGCCCTGCCTGGCGGCGGCGCCGGGCGATTTCCAGTGGCGACAGCCCATCGTGCGCGAGGATCCCACCCGCGAGGAGGTGCTCGCCGTCCGCCTCGGCAACGACCTCTACGCCGCCACGCGCGACGACCTCGCGGACATCCGTGTCTTTGACGGCGACGGCGCCGAGGTCCCCTACGTCCTCGAGAGGGCCGTCAGGCGGCGCACCCGCGTCGAGTCCGAGGTTGCGCCGACCGAGGTGCTCTCGCTCGACGACCTGGCCGACAACGTGATCGAGGTCGTCGTCCGCCAGACCGCGCCCGGCCCGGTCCCGCCCACCCGCCTGTCCGTCCAGACCCCATTGCATGACTTCGACAAGCGGGTGACGGTGTGGGGCAGCCGCGACCGGGAGGGGTGGACGGCCCTGTGCGAGGATCAGCCCGTCTTCGACTACCGCCGGTTCATGGACGTGCGCAGGACGGACGTGGACTTCGGCCCCGGCGACTACACCTTCTACAAGGTCAGCATCCGCAATGTGGCCGAGGTGGCGGCCTCGCCGTTCGTCGAACTCAGCCGCGAGACCCGCGACAACCGGACGGTCAGTGAGTTCAGCCGCACCATCCTGCAACGCCGCGACTTCCGCATAGACCGCATGACCTTCTGGCGTTCTGTCCGGCGCGACAATGCGCCCGAGGAGCAGACCGTCGAGTACCCGGTCGAGGGATTGACGGTGATGGTCAACCCGGCCGGGCAGCGCAGTGAGCTGCTGATCCGGGCGGCCCGGCAGCCGCTGTGCGCGGTCCGCATCCTGACCGGCAGCCGGAACTTCCACCGGCGGGTGACGGTCGAGGCCCCCTCTCCCGAGCCGGGCGCTGACTGGACGCCCCTCGGCGGCGGCGTCATCAGCGACCTCTCCTTCGGCGCCTGGACGCAGTCCGAGACCGAGGTGCCGTTCGGCGAACGGCGGGTCGGGGAGTTGCGGG
>MVZH01000104.1 GCA_002068325.1 Lentisphaerae bacterium ADurb.BinA184
CGCCGAGGCGCCGCGCCGGCTGGCCCTGTCAAGGTTGTCATGACCGGTTGCCGTCATGGCTGACTCATCTGTGCGGTGGCTCAGGCTCTCCGTCCGCGCAGCCCGGCGGCCACAGCGAAGACCCCTGTGCCGCCTTCACGCGCACAACCCACCCGGGCACGCCCGGAGCCAAATCCATGGCCGTCCGGATGCCTGCCCGTCTGGTATATGACGCCAAACGATGATCGTATAGTAAGCTAACCCGTCCCGCCGCAGAACGCAAGCAAACAAACCCGCGGCGGCAACTTTTTTCCTGCCCCTGCAATACGGTCGCATCTGGGGCATGTATAGTACGTCAGAATGGTTTCGCGGCGGCCCGATGTCCGGGGCTCCAGTCGCGGACAGCGCCGCACACATGGCTCAAACCAGGGGTGTGCCCATGAAGCCTATGACCGCTCTGCGCCCGTTCCTCCTCTGTGCCCTCTCCCTGCTGCTCGCCCGCGCCGTCGCCACCGAGACCGAGAACCTGGACTTCCAGTTCCTCCCCGCGCCGGGGGCGGTGACGGTTGACGGGGCGAGTGGCGACTGGGACCTCTCGGCCGGTGTCTTCGCCTGCGGCGATGCCGAGAACGCCCGTGAGACGTTCGCCGTCTGGATTCACGGCATGTACGATGCCGAGAAGCTCTACCTTCTGGCCCGCTGGGTTGATCCGACGCCGATGAACAACCCGGGGTCAACCAAGGGCGACTACGGGTTCCGCGGCGACTGCCTGCAGTTCCGCATCGTCACCGCGCCCGATGTCGCCGCGCCGGAGGTGGCCGGCCTGAACCGGCACCGCACGGCCAAGGATCCCGACAAGGTGCGGGTGTCGCACTGGGACTGCTGGATGGATCGCGACGGCCTGGACAGCCTGGGCGGCAGCTACGGCGTGGCGTTCAAGGAGGGCCACCCCGAGGCGGTCAAGGAAAAGGGCGGGGGGCAAGCCTTCCGGCGCTTCGAGGACGGCAAGGGCTACGCCCAGGAGATCGCCATCCCGTGGGCGTTGCTGGTCAAGGAGGGGGTGTCCGTCCCGCCCGGCGGCCGGCTCTTGTTCACGGTCGAACCCAACTTCACCGTCGGCTCGGGCGGGCGGCTGACCATCAAGGACATCTTCAAACCCGACGTCGCCATCGACCGCGTCTTCACGTTCTCGGGGCCAGTTGCCTGGGGCTATGCCACGCTGGCGGCCAAGGGCAACCTCGCCCCGCGGCCGGTGCGGCTCTCGGACGGGCGCGAGTTCCCGGTGCGGATCGAGGGCGGAGTGCCGGTGGTGGACTGGAGCGGGCTGGTCAAGAGCCGCGAGCCGCAGGGTTTCAAGGCGCTGCGGTTCTCGATGCCGGAGGACGGCTACGCGTCGCTGAACCTGTTTGACGAACAGGGGCGGGTGGTCCGGCAGCTCCTGGCTTGCGCCTTCTACGCGCGGGGCGAGCACGAGGTGCTGTGGGACGGGCTGGGCACGATGTCGGTGCGGCGGCCGGGGCCGGTCGTGCCGGCGGGCAACTACACCTGGCGCGGCATCTGGCACAAGGGCTTCGGACTCCGGCTCAAGGGCTGGGCCTGCGCGGTCGGCGGGCCGTGGGACGGCATGGGCGGCGACCACGGCGACCCCGTGGCGGTGGCCGCGGACGGCGCCCGCGACGCGCAGTGGAGCAACATCCGTGGCGGCATCGCCGGCGCCAACCGCCTGGCCAGCGACGGCAGGACGGTCTATGCCTTCAACCCCTTCGGCCAGTACAGTTCCGTGGCCCTCTACCGGGTCAGCAGCAAAGACGGCAGCTACACCGAATGGAGTTCGCGGAAAAGCACGGACTTCCTCCTGAAGGATCTGTGGGCCGCGGCCGGCGGCGAGGCGGCCGAGAAGAACATCCCGCATCCCGCCGGGCTGGCGGCGGCCGGGGGCCGGGTCTTTGTCAGTTTCAGCAAGCTCGACACGATCCTGGTGGTCAACGCCGGCACCGGCGAGGTCGAGAAGAAGCTTTCCGTGCCCCGGCCGATGGACATGGTCAGCCGCGACGGCAAGCAGGTGTTTGCGCTCTCCAACGCGCATGAGATCGTCGAGGTGAACGTCGGGGACGGCCAATCCCGCACCGTGGCCAACCTTGCCTTGGCTGAGCCGGAGTGGGGGTGCGGCTTGGCCATGGACAAGGCCGGGCGCTTCTACGTGGGTGTCCGCGAGGGCGCGCAACAGGTCCGTGTCTACTCGCCCGAGGGGGCGCCGGTGCGGACCATCGGCGCGGCCGGCGGCCGCGTGCCGTCCGGCCCCTGGCAGGCCGACCGGCTCAGCAACATCAGCGGCCTGGCGATTGACGGCAAGGGCCAGCTCTGGGTCGCGGAGCAGGACGGAATCCCCAAGCGCTTCAGCGTCTGGGACACCGAGACCGGCGCCCTCGTGCGGGAGGTCCTCGGGCCGTCGTCCTACGGCGCCATCGGCGGCTGCGTCAACCCCGCCGACCCCAACCTGATGGTGGGCCAGGGCTGCGAGTGGCGCCTCGACCCGGCCACCGGCAACGCCCGCTGCACCGGGGTCATCACCCGCGAGGGCATGAGCGCGTCGCGCTTCGGTTTCGGCCCCGACGGCAAACGGCTCTACCTGGCGGTGACGGCGGGCTTCCTGCACGGCCAGCATCCGGTGCGCATCTACGAGCGCCTCGGCGAAGGGGACTACCGGCTGCGCACCATCCTCTCGCCGCATCCGTGGACACCCCCCGGCGAGAAAGGCCGCACCGGCCTGCGCGTGTGGGCCGACGCGAACGACGACGCCGCCGAGCAGGAAAGCGAAGTCCGCACGTTCGAGATGAGCCTGGGCGGCTGGCTGCAGGGCTGGTACCTCTCGATGGCCCAGGATCTGTCGTTCTACGGTTGCATGTACCCCATCCGGGTGACCGGCTGGACGGCGTGCGGCGCCCCGCTCTATGACCCCAGCAAGGCGGCGCAGATCACTGACCCGGCCGTGCTCGGAAACCGCGGCGGCTACGCCCGCAGGGGGCTGGGCAGCGTGGACGGGAGGCTGATGCTGTTCAACAGCGGCTACAGCATGACGCACAGCACGGTTGACTGCTACGACATCGCCACGGGAACCCTGCGCTGGATCTATCCGAGCAACTTCACCGGGGTCCACGGCTCGCACCACGCCTGCGGGCCGGAGGTGGGCATGATCCGCGGCGGCTTCGATATCGTCGGCACGGCCAAGTTCCCGGCCCCCGTCGGCAATATCTGGGTCATCCCCACCAACAAGGGCGAGTGGCATGCCCTGACCGAGGACGGCTACTACCTGACCCGCTTCTTCGAGGGCGACCCCATGCGGGTGGCCTGGCCCGAGAAGGCGGTTCCCGGCGCCATCCTCGATGCCTGCCCGCCCGGCGCCGGCGAGGAGGCGTTCGGCGGCTCGCTCAGCCAGGGAACCGACGGCAAGCTCTACCTGCAGGCCGGCCACACCGCCTTCTGGGCCATCGAGGTGACCGGCATGGAGAGCGTCAAACCGCTGCCTCAGACCGGCACCATCACCCTCACCGAAGCCGATGCCGCCACGGCCCGCGAGTGGCACGAGAGGTACCTGCAGGAGGAGGCGGGCAAGAAACAGTACGCGGCCACACGCCTGACGGTGACCCTAGGCGATAATCTCGGGAAGGACTTTGCCGGCACGCCGGTCGCCGCCTACCGGAAGAGCGACGCCACGGCGGTGCGCACGGCCCTGGCCTGGGACGACCAGAATCTGTACGCCGGCTGGGAGGTGCGTGACGACACCCCGTGGAAGAACGGCGCCGACGCCCCCGAGTTCCTCTATGCCCGCGGCGACACCGTTGACCTGCAGCTGGGCACAGACCCCGCGGCGGCCAAGGACCGCAAGGACGGCGCCGCCGGCGACGTGCGGCTCTCCATCGGCCCCTTCCAGGGACAGCCCACCGTCATGGCCTACCGCAAGGTGTCGGCCGAGAAGCATCCCAAGACGTTCAGCTCGGGCGTGGTCAAGGCCTATGAGATGGACAGTGTCGTGGCCATCGCCCCAGCGGAGATCAAGGTGACGGTTGATGAAGCGCGGAAGCGCTACACCGTCGAGGTCGCCATTCCTTGGGCCGCGCTGGGCACGGCCCCGGCGGCCGGCACCACATGGACGGGCGACTTCGGCGTCACCCACGGCGACAAGGCGAAGGCCGACACCGTGCTGCGCACCTGCTGGAACAACCAGTCCACCGGCCTGGTCAGTGACGAGGTCTTTGAGCTGCAGATGACCCCGGCCAACTGGGGCGAGATCCGCTTCGACCCCGCGACGCCGTAACCGGGACGGATCATCACAAGGGAGCACGGCCGCCCAGGACAGACGAGCCAGGGTAGCGATCGCCATCGGAATCGGAGTTGACAGACGGATCGTCGCGCAGTCTTGCGGGCTTGGAGACGTACCAACGGGGTCCGCCGGCTCCACGACCTACGACCTACGACCCACCGGCGGAGTCCGCCGGCTCCACAGCGGCATCCGCAGACAGGGAGTCCCCGGTGACAGCTCAATGGAAGACTCTCGCCTTCGGCGTCCTTGGCGGCCTGGCCCTGGCCCTTCTCGGCGGGGAGGCTGACGCCCAGGGCTTCGTCCCTGCCTTCGGCCCGGACGACTTGGACTACGCGCAGTGCCGGCAGTTCGAGGGCGGCCAGGGCCGGCCGGTTTCGCGCGAGACGCTCGCCCGCGTGCTCGGTTTCCCCGGGGCGGGGGACGCCAATGCCGAGGCGGTGAAGTGGATCGGCGGCGAAGCGGCCGAGAACGGGCAGACGGTGTTCGACTACCTGGTGGTGCTCAAGGCGCCTGCAGTCGTGGGCACCGTCTGCGTGGATCCGGCCGAGGAGCGCTTCGCGGGATCCCGCAACCAGGGCGAGCTGTTCCTGCTGAAGCCCGACCGGGCGTTGCCAGCTGACCCGGCGCGGGCCGACGACTGGCAGAGCATCGCGTTCGCGGGGCCGCAGCCGATGACGCGTTTCGCGGTGTTGCCGCCGGGGACGCGCACGCAGGCGCTGCTCTACCGCGATGTGCGGGTCGGCGGCACCTCACGCCTGGACCACCTGCGCTGTTTCCGGGAACGCCTCTTCAATCTGACCTCGCAGGCCGCTGTCCTGATCCATCCCGGCCACCGCGGCGGCGAGGGGTCGGCCATCGCCAATGGACAGCCTTGGGAGACGGCCACCGGCGCCGACGGCGGCGCGATCGGCCCCCGCAACCCCGCCTGGCTGATCCTCGACTGGGAAGAGCCGAAGCTCCTCGCCGGCGTCTTCCTGCGCTCGAACGCCAGCCGCTTCACCCTCCAGGCACTTGCGGAGTCCGCAACTTCGCCGCCCGAACGCGCCAAGCAGGTCGAGTGGCTGCCGCTGGACGCCGGGCCGGACGCCCGCCAGGACCGGCACGACTTCGGCGGCTACGCCTACTCGTGGCGCTGGCTGAGCTTCCAGCCCGTGCACACCCGCGCCCTGCGCCTGACCATCGAGGCCGTCGAGAAGGGGGGCGCCACCGCCTGGGTCAACGGACTCGGCGTCTTCACCGACCTGGGGACAGGCCCCGTGCCCGTCATCGAGGTCGCCGATGACCGTCCGCCGCTGCGGATTCCGTACCGCGTCCCGCTCGACGGCCAGGTGGCGATGGCGCTCGATGACGGCGACGGGCGGCGCGTGCTCAACCTCTGCGCCCAAGTCGAGAAGCCGGCCGGCGAACACGAGTGGGCCTGGGACCTGAAGGACGCCGGCGGCCGCTACGTCCCGCCCGGCGCCTACCGGCTGAAGGGGATCGTCGGGCCCGCCCCGCAACTGGTCTACCGCCTGACCCCGTATCCCAATGTGGACCAGATCTGGCCCGACCGCACGCCGTGGCTGCAGGGACACTCCGGCCCGCACGGCTGGCTCTCCGACCATTGCCCCAACTTCGCCGCCGCCACGCGCGCCGACCGTCTCTACTTCGGCGCCTCGATGGCGGAGGCGGGAGTGTGCTTCATCGAGTGCGACCTCGACGGGCGCAAGCTCTGGGGCAAGCACGACCTCGGCGCCTGGCTGGGCGTCTACATGATGGCGGCCGACGACGCCGCCGTCTACATCGCCTCGACCGGCAATGCCCTCTTCCGCTTTGACCCCGCCACGCGCGAAGTCCGCAAGCTGTGTCAGCTCGGCGGCAGCCTCGACCGCCAGGGCACCCTGTGCAGCCTCGCGGCCGCCGGGGGTAAGGTCTTCCTCGCCTACACCGGCGCCGGCCGCACGGATTTCGAGGCGGGGATTCGCGGCGACCAGGTGGACTTGGGGCACTGCCTGCCCAAACCGGCCGGCGACGAGTTCCTGCGCGCCATCCGCCTGCACGGCTCGCCGCCGGGGCAGGGCGTCGTTCCACGCCCCGATAAACCGCAGGGCAACGGCCGGCTCGACTTGGAGAGCACGCTGGGCAAGGGGTCGCGCCAGCACTGGATCGTCGCCTTCAAGGAGCCGGTGCCGGTGGGCAGCCTGGTGCTGCCCCGGCCGGCCGGCGGGTACAAGACGGTGTTCAGCCTCCTCTCGCCCGACGCGCCGTACCCCCCGCGGCCCAACGAGGAGAAGGATTGGACTCCCTTCGAGGATCACGGCCAGGCCGGCTGGACCTGCCTGCCCGCGCCGCCGGGCGCGGTCACCCGCGCCGTGCGGATCACCTTCGTCAACGCCGCCCGCGACGCGATTGATGACGAACTGGAGGCCAAGCCGGAACCTGGCGATGAGGCCCCGACGCTGGTGGATGACCTCGGGGCGGCGACGGCCGACGACGACGGGGCAGGGCACCGCTTGGGGGTCGGGTCGGGCGACGCCTGGTATGGCCATCTCGAAGGGCTGCGGTTCCTGCGGCGGCGCTGCCTCAACCTGTCCGCCCGGGCGAAGGTGCGCGTCAGCTCGGGAACCCTCAGTCCCGATGGAAGCTGGGACGCCGAACGGAGCGAGGCCCTCGGCCGCGAGAATCCCGGCATCTACCTGATGGAATGGGATCAGCCCGTGCGGGTGGGCGGCCTGGCGATCAAGGAGATTGACGGGGCGGTGACCGAGGTGGACGTCTGGCAGGGCGCGCCCGCGGGCCCCGTCCCCCTCGACGGCGAGGCGCTCGAACGCCGCGATCCCGCCGATGGCTGGCACACGGTGGCCGTCTACCGGCAGCATCGCCGCAGCGCCTACCATCCCTCGCCCGGCATGAATGTCTTCGCCCGGTACCTCGACGGCATGGTGGATTTCGGCGGCGAAGTCGAGACCCGCGCGATCCGCCTGCGCGTCGTCGAACAATGGCTCGACCATGGCGACAGGAACGCCGAGTGCCGCCGCCACGATGGACGTTCCGAGCACGGGGTGCACTACACCCAGTCCCACACCGCGCGGCTCGACACCCGGCTGTGCCGCATCGAGGGCGTCGCCGCGCTGCAGTTCCTCGACGGCGAGGCGCCTTCCGCCCCGACCGCCTTCGAGCGGCTCGAAGTCCGCGACGGCGCCACCGGCGACCTCATCCGCGACCTGCCGCTGGCCCTCGGCTGGCATGGCATGGCCGGCGGCCCCGACGGCGCGCTGTTCGCCATCGCCAAGTCGCACCGCAACGTCCTCCGCGTGGACCCCGCGACGGGCGCGACCACGGTGACGGTGCCCGACTGCGCGCCGAACACCATCGCCGTCGGCCCGGACGGCGTGATCTATGTGCATCGCTGGAGCAACCGCGGCACCGACCCGATCCATGCGTACGGTGCCGACGGCAAGCTGCTGCGCACCTTGGGCCGGCCCGGCGGCCACCGGCCGGGGCCGTGGGACGCCGAGCAGCTCGAGAACGTCGTCGCCTTGGCCGCCGACCGTGGCGGCAGCCTGTGGGTGGTCGAGGGCGGGGACTATCCGCGGCGGATTGCGCAATTCCGCGCCGACGGCACGTTCGTCAAGGAGATTCTTGGCAACACCTACTACGGCGGCGGGGGCGGGGGGTCGGTCAACCGTTACCGGCCCGAGCGCGCCTGGTACGGGCGGGTGGAGTTTGAGGTGGACTGGGCGAAGGGGCGTTCGCGGGTGCGCGGGATTCTGGCCGAGTCGCTGGCGGCGAGTGATCTGGTGGCGGCGCGCGTCGCCGGCAGCCCGCACACCTACCTGGTTTCGGCGCCGCATTCGATGGAGGCACGCCAGGCGTACGGGATCGTGTATCTGTACGACGGGACGTCCGGCACGGTGCGCCCGGTCGCGGCCATGGGGGACGCCGGCGGCTTCGGCCCGTTGCGGACCTCGCAAGTCATCTCCAAGCTTGGCGGCGAGGTGCCGGGCGGCTTCAGCTTTGTCTGGTCGGACCGCGACGGCGACGGGAAGGCCGGCCCCGACGAGGTTGAGTTCACGGCCAAGTCCACGCCGTCCGACCGGGCGTCGGTCGGGCGGTTTGACAACGAGCTGGGCTGCTGCGGCCCCGGTGTCCGCTACGCGGTGAAGGAGTTTCTGCCGGGCGGGGTTCCGGTTTACGAACGGCAGCCGCTCGCGGGGTCGCCGCACCTGCGTCTCGACGACGGGAGTCTGTTCACGCTCAGCGGCCGCGTCCCCGGCGACGAGGGCGAGGTGAACGCGGTGTCCGCCGCGGGCGGCGACGTGCGGTGGAGCTATCCGGCCTCGGCCGGCGTCTCCGGGCTGCACATTCCCCCGTGGGAACCCGGCCGGGTCACCAACCAGTTTGCGATCATCGGCCACGAGACCGCGGCGGCCGGCGACCTCGGGGAGTTCCTCGTCATCCACGCCAACACGGGCGAGTGGAACCTGTGGACCGCCGACGGCCTGCTGGCCGCGCAGGTGCTGCTGCACAAGACCCACCCCATGGCCCGCTTCATCGGGCCGGCCGAGGCGAGGCCGGGGCTGCGGCTCGACCCGCTCTCCGCCAACCAGGAGCACTTCCACGGCTTCTTCACCCGCACCGAGCCCGACAACCGCTATGTCATCGCCGCCGGTCTCACGCACATGAGCCTGATCGAGGTCGTCGGCCTCGACCGCTTCCGGCGCTTTGTCGCCGACGTCACGGTCACCGCCGCCGACCTTGAGGCGGCCCGCCAGTGGGAGGCCGGGCGGGTGCGCGGCCGCGCCCAGCGCCAGGAACGGCTGCTGATTGCCAAGCCGACGAAAGGCCGCATCGCGGTTGACGGCGACCGGGCGCCGCACGAGTGGGGGGACGGTGCGGGCGCCGCCACGGCGGGCCCCGCTCATCGCGCACGACGACGCCCGCCTGTATCTGTGCTGGAACGTGCGCGGCGTCGGCCCGTTCACGAACTCCGGCGGCGAGTACCAGAGGCTGTTCAAGACCGGCGCCGCGCTGGATCTCCTGCTGGGCACAGACCCCAAGGCGGACATGGCGCGGCGGACGCCGGGCCGCGGCGACCTGCGGCTGCTGATCGCTTGGGTTGACGGCAAGCCGCAGGTTGTTCTCTATCAGCCCGTTGCGCCCGGCGCCAGGCCGGACGAGGCGTGGGTGGCGCGAACCGAAGCCGGCGGCGAGACGCGCTTCGACCGCGTCGTGCTTCTCAACCGGGCCGAGGTCGCTCTCAAGGGCGAGAGCGATTTCACGGTCGAGGCCGCGATCCCGCTCGCCGACCTCGGGCTGAAGATTCAGCCGGGCTTGGAGCTGGCCATGGACTGGGGCGTGCTGACCAGCGCCGACGGCCATCAGGTCAAGGAGCGCCTGTACTGGGCCAACACCCTGGCCACCGGCACCAGCGACGAGGCGGTCGAGGCCAGGCTCGAACCGCATCTGTGGGGGCGGCTGCGGTTCACCGGCGAAACGGCCGTCGAGGACGCCCTCGAACAGGCGGCGCCCTCGGCCATTGACGAGGCCCTCGACTTGGATGAGGAGCCGTGACGGCCGGTGGAGCCGCTTGCAGAACCCTGGCATGGGTGGCCGGGACGGAGCCCGGGCATCGCCCGGCCTCGACAAGGCCTGCCGTCGGTCGGGCTGGAGGGACGGCCTCCGTGCCGTCCCGGTTCCGTTGCGGCAGACCGGGTCCTCGGGTATGACTTGGCGGACACGGAGGTCCGCCCTCCAAGGGAAAGGCCTGGATCATTTCGCGACGATTGCAGGGCCGCAGATTACGGTAAAGACTATGGCAAAGACAAAGGGCTCCCCCATTGTCTTTACCATCGTCTTCACCCTTGTCCCGCTTGAGTGAAGCGTGTTACGCCCAACTCGGAGCCCTCAGCGCTGCCCGAACGTTTTCCGCCAAGGAGAAAAGATCATGCGCCTTCGTTGCACGCCGGTCGCCGTCCACCTCTCAATCCTGCTTGCCGCGGGGGCTTGGGCCCAGCAGTCGGAGAACAGCGTCCTGCACGCCGTGCCGAAGCCGGCGGCGGTGGTGATTGACGGCGCGCTGGACGACTGGGACCGTTCCGGCCAGATCGAGATCTTCGCGAACTACCGCACCCGCAACACCTACTCGGCCAAGGTCGCGGCCATGCATGACGCCGAGCGCTTCTACCTGGCGGTTGAATGGCGCGACCCGACGCCGCTGTACAACATGGTGGACGCCAATTTCGAGATCGGCTCGGGCTGGAAAGGCGACTGCCTGCAGCTGCGCCTGCTCACCGACCTGCCCATGCATCTGGACTGCTGGTACTCGACTGCCGCCTCCAAGCCGGTGATCAACATCCAGTACGGGTCTTTCGACGGCAAGAACCCGATGCCCATGTCCAAGCTGAACCCCTTCCCGCACGCCAACGCGATCGGGCAGGGCGCCGAGCAGGCCTTTGCCCGCGGCGCCGACGGCAAGAGCTACACGCAGGAGATCGCGCTGCCGTGGCGGCTGATCACCGGCGGCAACGTGACCGTCAAGGAGACGGGCGCGCGCGTCTCCGAGCGCAGCGCCTACGGTGTCGGCGAGCGTTTCCACATGGGCATCGAGCTGCTGTGGGGCGGGGCGGACGGGCGCACGTTCCCCAGCCACCGTTACGCCGACCTGTTGAAGGAGGGCACGTCGAGCCGGGAGTTCTTCTGGGTGGGCGAGAGGGTGTGGGGACCGGTCGTGCTCGAGGAGAAGGGCAACCTCGCCCTGCCGGTCCCGGACTACGAGTCCCGCATGGAAGCCTATCGTCAGAAGACCGAGGGGCCGGTCAAGCTGGCCTACACCATGCCCTTTGACGGGTACGCGACGCTGGTCATCGAGGATCTGCAGGGCCGCCGCGTGCGCAACCTGATCGGCATGGCGGCGCGGCCCAAGGGCAACCAGGTTGATTTCTGGGACTGCAGCGACGAGAACGGCGCCCTGGTCCCGCCCGGCGAGTACCGTCTGCGCGGCCTCTGCCATCAGGGCATAGACCCGGTCTACGAGGCGAGCTACGGCTCGCCCGGCGTGCCGCCGTGGGACACCGGCGACGGCACCGGCGCCTGGATGAGTGACCACTGCGCCCCGCGCGCGGTCGCCGCCGGCGGTGAGAGGATCGTGCTCGGATCCGAGCGCGGCGAGGCCGGCTACGGCGTCATCGGCACCACCCTCGACGGCCGCAAGCTGTGGGGCGACCGCACCCTCCACGGGCTGCACTCCCTGGCCGCCGACGAGGACTACGCGTACCTGTATCTCTCGTCGTGGGACGTCAAGCCGGCCCTGGCCCGGCTGGACATCAAGACCGGGAAGTACGCCCCGTTCGAGACGGCCGCCGGCCCGGAGCTGAAGGTGCCGCTGTTCCCCGGCGTCGAGAAGGCGCCGTGGGTGGCGGGCATCGCGGTCGGCCCGCAGCATCTCGCCGTGCCCATGGGGAGCGAGGTTGGGGCGGTGCGTTTCCTCGACAAGAAGACGGCGGCCGTGGTCGGCGAGCTGTCCGTGCCCAAGGTCGGCTGCCTGGCCTACGACGGGGCCGGCGTGTTGCACGTCTGGTCCAACGGCGTTGTCATGCGGGTGGTTGACGGCGGGCTGGTGCCGTTCATCACGGCCGGGCTTCCCGACTGGGCCGACGCCATGGCGGTCGGCCCCGACGGCAGCGTCTTCCTCACCCACCGCAAGGCGCACCAGATCCTCGTCTACGGGCCGGACGGGCGGTTCGTCCGCGCGATCGGGCGCGAGGGCGGGCGTGCCGCCCGTGGGGCGTGGCAGCCGGACGGATTGCGGAATCCGCAGGGCATTGCGGTGGACGCGAAGGGCCGGCTGTGGGTGACCGAGGAGGACAGCTCGCCGAAGCGGGTCAGCGTGTGGGCGGCCGACGGGCAGCTGGTGTGCGATTTCGTCGGCCCGACCGGCTACGGCGGCACCGGCGCCACGGCCGACTCGGCGGACAAGACGCGGGTTTTCGGGAGCGGCTGCGAGTTCCGCCTGGACTATGCCGCCAACCGGGCCGTCCCCGTCACCGCCCTCGGCGAGGTGGCCGGGCAGTTCCTGCGCGTGGACGGGCGTGAGTACTTCATGAGCAAGGGCGGGCGGCTGTACCTGCGCACCGGCGACACTCTCCGCTGCGTCGCCGCCATCGGCAATCCCGGCGTCAAGGACCTGGGCGGGTTCAAGAACATTCCGCTGCCCGAAGTTCCGAAGGGCACGCACGGCTACGCGACGCAGTCGTTCATCTGGTCCGACCTCAACGACGACGGGCAGGCCCAGGCCGAGGAGGTGGTCAACGGCTCGCGCTGGAGCGGCTGGGAGGTGATGAAATACCCGGTCGGGACCTCGGGCTACTTCGGCAGCTACTGGCTTGACGAGGGCTTCAACATCCGCAGCCTGGCGAACGAGAGCCACGGGGCCTACGGCGGGCGGCCGCAGATGCTGGTCAAGACGCCGCTCAAGGGGTGGACCCCCGGCGGTGCCCCGATCTGGGATGTGGCCAGTCAGGTGAAGCTGACCGAAGGCACCGTGACGGGCGGTTGCCTGCATATCGCGGCCGACGGCTTCACCGTGGCGGGCGCCCCGCTGGCCGGGGTGCGCGACGACGGCACGGTCGTGTGGACCTACAAGGACAACTGGCATGGGGTGCACGGATCGCACAACGCGCCGATCCCCGAGCGCGACGACCTGCTGGTCGGCACCCTCGGCACCGTCGGTCGGGTGAAGACGCCGCTGGGCACGGTCTTCGGCATGCATTCGAACATGGGGCGGCTGTATCTGATGACCACCGACGGGCTGTTTGTGGCCAGCGTCTTCCAGGACTGCCGGCTGGGCGGCGAGCCGTGGCCGGGCCAGGCGCGGCCCGGCGCCCCGCTCGGCGGCGTGACCATGGGCAGCGAATGGTTCGGCGGCCATCTCTTCCAGGCCGAGAAGACGGGTGAGACCTACCTGATCGCGGGCTTCACCGCCTACAACCTCATCCGGCTCAACGGCATCGAAACCCTGCAGGCCGTCCCCGGCAGTGGCGTGAAGGTGACTGGCGCCGATGTGCTTGCCGCCGAGGAACTTGCCCGCCAGCGCCTGGCCCGCGCGGCCGCCGCCAGGAGCCTGACAATCGCCGCCATGGCGGCCCCCCCGACGGTTGACGGCAAGCTTGACGAGTTTGCCAAGGACGGCTTCGTGCAATGGGCTTCCGGCCCGTACAAGGCGCGCGCCGCGCTGGCCGCCGACGCGACGAACCTCTACCTGGCCTATGAGGTCTCCGGCGACAGCAACCCCATGGTCAACGGCGGCAAGGATGTCAACGGCCTCTTCGCCACGGGCGACTCCGTGGACCTGCAGCTAGGCACGAATGCGGCCGCCGACCCGCAACGCAAGGAGCCTGTCCCCGGCGACCTGCGCCTGCTGCTCTCGGTCTTCGACGGCAAACCGGTGGCGGTGCTGTACCGCTGGAAGACCGACGGAGAGAAGGCCCCGGTGACCTTCACCTGCCCGTGGCGCTCGCACACCGTTGACCGGGTCGAAGTGCTGGCCGACGCCGTGGTCAGCATCACCCGCCGCGGCGGCGCCTACACCGTCGAGGCGGCGATCCCCCTGGCGCGGCTGGGATTCCGGCCCGAGGCGGGCAAGGAGTACC
>MVZH01000105.1 GCA_002068325.1 Lentisphaerae bacterium ADurb.BinA184
CCGGGGCGAGCCCCGCGAGCCCCCGCGCGGGGGGCGGCCAAGCCGCCCCCGCAACCGGCAGGCATGGAGAGGCGTTTGAAGAAGGGAATCGTCATACAGCAAGTGTCAAACGGAAGTCAGGACTTGACAGGGCGTGCCGTGCCGCAGCTCTATGAAGGCGGGCGTGCCGCGCCGGAGCTTGCGGGGCGAGCGAAGGCGGGGGCGGCCTGCCCTACTTGCCTCGGATCCCTCGGCCGGCTCCGCTCAGGGCGCGCCCATCCGGTAGTAGTCGAGGACTTCGCGGGGGGTGAGGGCGCGGTTGTAGACTGCGACCTCATCAATGGCGCCGAACCACTGCCGTCCGGGGTTGGTCTCGTTCTCGCCGATGAAGAGCGTCCAGTCCTCGTCGGCGATCAGCCCGGTGGCGGGCCGCCCCCCGTCCGGCCGGCCATCAAGATAGAGGCGCAGGGCGGTGCCGTCGTAGACCCCTGCGACCAGGTGCCACCTGCCGTCGTCCACGGCGGTCCAGCCGGCGCCGTTGTCAGGGGCAAGTCCATTGCAGGCGAAACAGATGGCGGGTGAACCGCCTTCCCGCTGGAGCCGCCAGGTGCGGTCGCCGCGGGCGATCAGCGTCTGGTTGTCGGTTGTGAACCACGGCACGCGCACCCAGGCCAGCAGCGAAATCTCCTCGCGGATGGCGTAGTACGGCGCCTTGCCGCAGTCCACGTAGCCGGAGCCCGTGAACCAGAGCGCGCCCTTGCCCTGCCACCGCCCCTGGCTCCACGTCACCCCGCCGACCAGCCGCCCGTCGCCGAGCGTCGGCTCGTACCCGCGGTCCATGTCGCTGCCGACCGACTCGTTGGCCAGCTTCTCGCCCTTGCCGGCCTGGAAGTCATAGTAGGCCACCACGCCCGAGTCCATCCGCACCTGATGGCTGTAGCCCAGCCAACGGGCGTAGCGCGCCCGGCTGCGTGCCTGGCCGAGCGCCGGCAGGAACAGGCTGGCGAGGACCGCGATGATCGCGACCACGACCAGCAGCTCCACCAACGTGAAGGGGGGTTGGCCCGAGCGGGTCCGCGTGCGCCCGGCCATTCCGACGCTCTGGTTCCGCATACACCCTCCAACGGTGCGGCGTGATGTCCCGCCACGGTGCGACGCCGGTCAGTCGGGATCGGGCGGCGGCACGCGAACCGTCTCGACGGTCACCTTCACCGCGCCCACGTTGTCCAGGGCCTGCCCGAGCTTGTCATTCATGCAGAATTCCAGCTTCCCGGTGACCGGCGTGCGGAACTGCCTGGCCGTGCCGACCTCGAAGAGAAGGCCGCTGACCCGCGCCACCAGCGCGAACTCGCTGGCCCCTGGGACGGGGAAGTCGCCGGTGGCCGTCATCCCGTTGCCGGCGGGGGTGACGGCCCCGGCGTCGGGCGCATTCTGCCAGCGTCCGCGGGCGGTAATGCGCAGCTCCGAGCCTTTCTCAACATTGATGTCCACATCCTGCCAGCCGCCGAGCGCTTCGATGGTGACGGTCTGCCGCGGCGGGTGCGGCCACCCCCCCAGAATCCGCATGCCCGCCCAGGTGCCGGCGGCCATGAGGCCGACGAGGATCGAGCCCACAAGCACGGCCTTGGGGACGCGCCGCAGGCGGCTCGCCCCCAGCGACCGCCAAGCCCTCCCCAGCCGGCCGCGGGGCGAGGCGGGCGCGAGGTCGCGCAACACGTCGCCCATCTCGGCGTAGCGGTCGCGCAGCTCCCTGGCCATGGCCCGCTCGGCGATTTGCGCCAGGCGCGGTGAGGCCTCGGGGTTCACCATGAGAATGGGTGAAGGCGGGCCGGCCCGCAGGGCGGCAAGGGTGCTCTGGGTGTCCGGGGCGGCGTAGGGCGGGCGCCCGGTCAGCATGTGGTACATGAGGGCGCCGAAGGAGTAGATGTCGCAGCGGGTGTCCTCGGCCTTGCCGGCGGCGACCGCGGGCGACATGTAGGCGGCGGTGCCGACGCACTGCGGCCGCCCGGCATCCACCAGCGAGTCGTTGAACAGCATGCGGGCCAGGCCGAAGTCGGTCAGATAGGGGTGGCCGGCGGCATCGAGGAGGACGTTGTGCGGCTTGAGGTCCCGGTGGATGATCCCGTGGCTGTGCGAGAATTCGAGGGCCTCCGCGATGTGCAGGCAGATATCCTGCACCTCGCCTTCATCCAGCGGCCGGCCGGCCGCCAGACGGTCGGCCAGGCTGCCGCCCGCGATGTAGGGCATGACGAAGAAGGGACACCCCGGATCCTCCCCAATCTCCCGCACCTCGACGATGTGCGGATGCCGCATCTGGCGCATGTGCCGGGCTTCGTTCAGGAACAACTTGACCACCATGGGGTCAAGCCGAAGCTCGGGCCGGATGACCTTGACCGCCACCCGCTCCCCCGTGTCCGGATCGCGCGCCAGCAGCACCACCCCCATCCCGCCGCCGCCGAGGGTGCGCTCCACCTCGAAGCGCCCGATCGTGCCCGCCATCCCCGGATGTGACGGCGCCGCCACCAGCCCGCTTGCCATCAGGCTGGCGGCCCCCGGGTCCCCTGGCGTCGAAAACATCCCCCCGTTGTTGCTTGTCTCCCTCGGCTCCGTCACGCACGACCCCCACGTCCCGCCGCCACGATCCGACCCGCCTCCTGCCACAGTTGCCGCGACTCGTCGTCCACCCACGGCTGGGACAGGCACCACTCCAAGCCTTTGCGCAACGCCTCGTCGGAAAGGCGGGTGATCCGCGTCTGGCACTTCACGAGCGCCGCCGAGATGGCCAAGAAGTACAATACCGTGGCAACCGCGCCTGGCAAGCGGGCGTGCGGGCCGGTGCCGGCGACCTTGGCATAATCCTTGATGAGACGGAGCATGGCGACAGGTGGGTGCGGGTGGGCGAACAGGTTGCCGAAGCTCTTCAGCAACACGCCGCCGGTGTCGAGCACCGCGACCGTCCTCTCCCGTTCGAGGGCGCACAGCCCGCGCAAGTCAACTTGAATGGGGGTGGCGAGCTGATGGCGGAGCAGCGCCCGCAGGTCGGCATCGCTCCACGCCGCGTCGTCCGCCGCGTCGAACGACGACAGCGCGGCCAGCCCATTCCGGGGGCGGGGCGCGGAATTGGGGGGGGCAGTGCTCATGATGCCTCACGGAATGCAGTCCGTACGTCGCGGCACCGTGCCTTCGCGCGAACGTCTCCGCCTTTGTGTCCGAACGCGCCCCGGCGTGGCAGGTCGGCCGGACGGGGTCTGAGACGACGCCCGGTGTCGCGCGGACTTGCCGCACCGTGGCATGAGACGGCGGCGGAGGCCGTACGGCCTGCCCGCCACAACCCGCCGTCTGTTCCCGCAGTATACGTCCGCCGTGCCCAGTTCATGCGCCGGCCTGGGCAAGAATTTCGCCCAGCGCCTCGACTTCGCGCAGGGCTTCCGCCTCGTCCATGGTGTATTCGGCGACGACGGTGCGCAGACAGCGCCTGTAGGTGCGCTTGGCGGTGATCAGCAGGTTGTGCGCCTGGGCCGGGGTGGCCAGCCGGAACCGCGTCACCAGCGCCTCGTACGGGAGGGGTTCCACGCCTTCCATCGCCGGCTTCAGCACGCGGCACTCGAAGACCTCCCACAGGTCGCGGCGGCGCGTCCGCAGGCACTCCTCCTTCATCCGCCCGACCGCGGTCTGCACGACGGTGCGGGCCCAGACAAGGTCGAACGGATCCGGCCGCCGCGTCGTCAAGCGGAAGCAGGCCGCTTCGGGACAGCGCTTGCCGGCCTGGCGGCGGCGCGCCTCGTCCACGGCGTAGTGATCCAAGGCGGACAACAGGAACGTGCGGAACTTCCCCCGCTTCTGGTTGGCCCGCGCCAAGAGGCCGTCTTCGAGCACCTTGCTGGCGATGAAGCCGTGCAGGATATCCTCCGCCTCGTCCCGGGGGATGCGCTTCACCGCCACGAGGTGCACCCGCAACGCCTCGTAGTAGCGTTCGAGGAGGGCCTTCACCGTCCGGCGGGCCGTCTCGGCATCGCTGTCCCCCGCCCGCACCACCACGCTCCAGTGCGTCGAGGGCAGCCCGCCCGGTTCCACGCCGACAATGCCATCATCGCGCCTGCTCATCCATGGCCTCCAGGAGGCACGGTCGCGTCCGGCCATTCAAACCACCATGGAGATTATACCGCCGGGTTGCACCGTGCGCAAGACGCCGGCCAGTGGCGGCAGGGGTGAATGAGAGCAAGTGTCGGAAGAGGCTTCCCGGCGTTTTGCGTACGCGGATCCCTTACCCGTTCACGTCCACGACCGCTACCTGAGGCGCTGGCAGACTTCCTGCACCCCGTGGCCGAGACGGGTCCCGTGGCCTTGGACGGAGCCCGGCCCTCCATCGGCCCCGGCAAAAATGGCGGTCGGCCTGGCTGGAGGGACCGCCTCTGCCTGCCTGCCGCCTGTCTGCGTGCGTTCTCATGGCCGTCGCGGCGGGACTTGGCGGGCGGGATCCTGGGGAGGCTACACCGGCTGGCCGACTGTAAGGAAGGGCGCGCACCGGCCCTCTGGCGGAAAGCCGTCCGCGCCGTCGAGGCCTTGCCCGCGGGCCGCCCGCCCTTCGCCGTGCAACCTCGAATCCCCATCCGGACACCCGCCGCCGGTCTCCCGCCGTCCCCGCGTCACCCGCCTGCCCCACGATCCACGATCCACGACCTACGACCTACGAACGATTCGTTGCCGCCGGCTCATAACGGCGCCGGCTTGCGCACCCCGGGCCACGGGGCTATAGTACTGCCGCCTTCCCGCAACGGCACTCGTCCGCGCGGTCGGCGGACATGACTTGATCCGGGGCGTGGCTCAGCCTGGTTTAGAGCGCTTGGTTCGGGACCAAGAAGTCGGAGGTTCAAATCCTCTCGCCCCGACCACTTTCCCGTGGACTGGCTGGAAAGGGGTGCCATGACTGCAGAAGCCCTTGTCGCCACGTCTTGGCGACGGCGCCTGTGCCTGCTGGCCGCCCTGGCCGCCCTGGCCGCCGTCCCCGCCCCGGCCATTGACGAGTTCAGCTACGACCTGCGCCTAGTCACCGCCCTGGCCGAGGCCGGCATGGTTGACTACGCGTTCCTCCAGGTCGAGAACATGCTCCGGATGTATCCGGACAAGGCCGACCTGATCCACCTGGCCAAGGCGCGCGTCTACTACGCCGACGGCAAGCGCTCCCAGGCCGAGGAGATCATCGAGAAGATCAAGCCCGGCAGCCCCTACTACAGCGAGGCCGCCCTGCTCAAGGCCGAGAAGGCTTTCCAGAAGGGCGATTTCGCCGGCGCCGCCGCCGCCTTCGAGGGCTACTTCCAGAGCAACCCCGGGCCGGCGGGCAAGACGCGGGCCGACGCCGACGAGTTCCTCCGCCGCGTCCAGATGTATTCGCAGGTTTTTGTCAACGCCGGCGACCCCAAGAAGGCCGGCGACGCCTTCGACCACCTGAAGAAGCTCGAAGGCGAGAGCGCGCTGACCGAGGCGCAGCTGGCCTACTTGAAGGGCCATGCCGCCCTCGCCGCCTGCGACACCCGAGTTGACGCGCGGCAGCCGCTCGACACCAAGCTGGTCGAGGGGATCATCAAGACGCTTGAGGGCGTGCAGATGATGCCGGGCACCGGCTACGCCCTCATGGTCAGCTCCTTGATCGAGGCCGGCCACGGCTACACCCTCGTCGACAAGCCGGACAAGGCGATCCAGACCATCGGCAGCACCTCCGAGCTGATCGCCGCCGTCTGCGAGCAGGTCCCCCCCAAGGACTGCCCCATGGCGCCGGCCTTCTACTACTGGGGCCGCGCCCTCAAGAACCAGGCCTCCGACGCCTTCAAGGCCAAGAAGAAGGACGAGGCCAAGGAGCTGCTCCTGGGCAGCGCCCGGCGCTTCAAGAAAGTGATTGACGACTACGACAAGGCCGAGCCGTACGCTTCGAAGGCCGTGCTCGAATACGGCAAGATCGAGGCCCTGCTGAAACAGGAGTTCCCCGGCACCGACATCCCCTCCATCGGCGAGGTCGGCGGCGCCCTCGTGCAGGCCCTCACCGACGCCGAACGGTTCTTCGACGCCGGCGACTACGCCAGCGCCATCCCCCGCTACCTCGAGGTGCTCCAGTCCGCCCGCACCAGCCGCAAGTACGCTCCCGACGCCGCCCTGCGCCTGATCTACGCCTACGGACAGACCGACCATTTCCTGGAGGCCCAGGCCCTCGCCTCCTTCCTCGCCGACGCCTTCCCCGAGCGCCCCGAGACCGGCGAGGCCCTCCTCCAGCTCGGGGCCATCCTCTTCCAGTCCAGCCAGGACATGCCCGCCGGCGCCCAGAAGGAGAGCCGCATTGATGCCGCGATGTCCGTCTGGGACCGCTTTGTCGAGGCCGCCCCCGACCACGCCAAGGCCTCGGAGATCGCCTTCGCGGTCGCCGAGAACGCCTACCGCCGCGCCACCCTGGCCGCCGACGCCAGCAACGCGATCACCGACCGCCAGAAGAAGGAGGAGGCCAAGGCCGCGGCCCGCGTCCTGTTCCG
The DNA here is from genome assembly GCA_002068325.1 of Lentisphaerae bacterium ADurb.BinA184. Lineage (GTDB taxonomy): Bacteria > Verrucomicrobiota > Lentisphaeria > Oligosphaerales > MVZH01 > MVZH01. Next base: position 6,498 of record MVZH01000105.1, read on the forward strand.
CGACGCCCTGCCGATGTACGAGCGCCTGGTCAACGTCTTCGGCGCCACCCCCCGGGGCATCCGCGCCCAGTACAAGCTCGGCTACATCCATTTCTCGCTCGATGACCCGCAGGCCGCGGCCACCGCCTTCCTGGCCTACAGCGCCCTCGAGACCGACCCCCGCTACGCCCTCGACCGCCTCGACGCCAAGTTCCGCGCCGGCGAACAGCTCATGTTCTCGAGCACCCCGGCCGGCTCGACCGCCCAGTTCCGCGAACTCCTGGCCTGGGTCGCGCCCGGGAACAAGGAGGGGTTCGACCCCAACTCCGAGCGCGCCGTCAAGGCCCGCGAGGATGCCTCCAGCTACGTCGGCTGGTCGTACGACCTGACCGCCGAGGCCGTCCGTCCCCGCCTTGACGCCATTGACGAGGCCATCGCCGCCCGCCAGGACGAGATCAAGGAGAAGCGCCAGCTCATCGCCGGCGCCCAGGCCAGCGCCGCCGAGGCCGCCACGGAGGCCGAGGCCGCCGCCAAGGAGTACGCCGAGCAGGAAGCCAATCTCACCGCGCCGCTGCCGGACCCCGAGGCCCGCGCCCTCAAGGAGATCATGCCCGCCGACGACGTCATCGCCAAGATGAGCGAGCAGGAGAAGAACCTCGAGCTGACCAAGCGCCGGCAGGAGGCCGCCTCGCTGGCCACCCGCTACAAGTCCCTTCTGAGCGACCAGCTCAAGGGGGAGAACGAGCAGCTCAAGGCCGCCAAGGACGAGGTCTACAAGCAGAGCCTCGACACCCGCAAGGCCCTCGCCGACGCCAAGGTGGAACTTGAGGACGGCAAGGACAAGCTCGAAGCCCTGGCGCGCGACCTGGCCGACCGCGAGAAGGACTACAAGGCCGCGGCCGACGACCGCAGCTACCGCGAGGCCGCCCTCAAGGACGGCGAGGCCGCGGTCGCCGCGCTCAAGGGTGAGCTGGCCACCGCCCGCGAGCTGTTCAATTCCGACGACCCGGACGAGAAGGAACAGGGGCAGGCCCTCGGCATCGAGACCCAGAAGAAGCTCGTCGAGGCGATCGCCGCCCTCGCTGCCGCCCGCGCCGAGGTCGCCGAGATCTCAACCCCCGAGCGGTTGCGGGACTTCCGGGTGCTCGAGAACTTGTACGAGGAGGCTGGGCGGCGCGCCCGCCACGCCGAGGCGTTGGCCGCCGAGAAGACCGCCTTGGTCAACGGACTGGGCAGACAGCTCGCCGTGGCCGAGGCCCGCCTGGGGGCCATGACCCGGCAGACCGCCTACAACGAACGCCTGCTGGCCTGGCTGGGGAAAACCCCCGACGCCCGGGCCGCCGAGGCCGCCGGCGCCGAATGGAAGGGCCAGGTCGAGGAGACGCTGGCGGCCCACCGCACGGTGCGCGACCGGCGGAGCGAATACGCCCAGTCGCTCACCGACAGCGCCCAGGCCGAGGTCGCCCAGGCCCAGGCCGCCATCGAGAAGGACGAAGCCGAGATCACCGCCCAGCAGGCCGCCCGGCAACCCCTGTTCGAACAGTTCACCGAGGCCAAGAAACAGGCCCAGGCCGCCTTCGAAGCCTTCATCAAGGACTACCCCAAGTCGCGGCACGTGCCCGACAACATGGCCCGTCTGGGCACCATCTTCGTCGAGTTCGAGGACTACCCGAACGCCGAGCGTTACCTCAACCGCCTCAACCAGGAGTTCCCCGACCACCGCGCGCTCAAGCAGGCGATGTTCAACCTCGGCAAGGTCCAGTTCGAGGTCGGCAAGCGGAAGGAGGCCGCCGAGGCGTTCAGGAAGATTCTGGCCGAGGCCGCCGAGCAGTCGGCGGGCAACCTGAACTTCATCTCGCGCGCCTTTGTGGCCTCGGACCAGGCCGACCTGGCCCTGCTGGCGACCGAGGAGCTGCTGCGGCGAAGCGAGAGCGTCGAGCATCCCGACTACGAGAAGCTGGCCGGCCGCACCCGCGAAAGCCTGCTCTTCCGCGCCGGCGAGGCTGCCCTCGCCGCCAACAAGCCCAGGAAGACGGTCGAGTACCTGAACCGGTTGCTGAAGGACAACCCCAAGACGGCCAACTTCTTCCGCGCCAAGATCAGCCTGGCCAAGGCCAAGCGCCAGCTCGCCCCGCCCGACCTGGTCGGCGGGCTCATTGACCTCAACGACGTGCGCAAGTTCGCCCAGGACGACGTCCTCATCAACGAGACCATCGTCGAGTTCGCCAACAACGTGCTCAGCGAGCCCGGCGAAGCCAACGTGCGCCGCGCCCTCGGCCAGCTCGGCCAGCTCGTGCTCGTCGTTGACGGCAAGGTGCAGCTGCTGGCCGACGAGGCCAAGACCGAGAACCAGCCCTTCATCGAGGAAGGCATCTACCTGGCGGCCAAGGCCTACGGGCTGCTGGGCGACCGCGACAGCCAGGAGCTGATGAAGAAGGAATACCGCCGCCGCTTCCCACAGGGGCGCTTCTCGGCGCAGCTGTAGTCTCCTCCCGCGCCGCGACAGCCAGGAAAGGATCTGCCATGCGCACCGCGTTGCTGACCGTGTCACTGCTCGCCGTGCTCGGCGCGGCCACGGCCGCGGCCCAGAGTTGCTACGTCATTGACAAGGCCGGGGTCAAGATCAACGGGGACGAACTGGCCGCCACGGCGACGGGCGACCTCACGCTCAAGCTGGGCGCCGCCTCGCGGCAGTTCAAGGCCGGCACCTACCGGCTGGCCTACATCCCGCGGCCGCGCGAGGTCGAAGCCCTCGAAAAGGCCCTCCAGCAGAAGGGGTACGACACGGTCGTCGAGAAGGCGCCGGCCCTCTACCAGCGCTTCAAGTTCCTCGGCTGGGGAGGCTACATCGCCGCGCTCCAGTCCCAGGCCCACCTGGCCAAGGGCGAGGCCGACAAGGGCCTGCGCGTCATCACCGCGGCCGAGGAGTTCGCCGGGGTGCATACCGACCAGGTGCTGAAGGCCAAGATCTCCGCCCTTGTCGAACTCGGCAAGACGGCCGAGGCCGAGCCCCTGCTCAAGCGCCTCCGCGCCGCCGAGTCGGATGAGATCGCCGCCTTCGCCTTCCTCACCAGCGGCCGCCTCCTGGCCAAGCAGGACCGCCCCAAGGACGCCATCCTCCAGTACCTGAAGACCGTCCTGCTGTTCAAGGACGGAGTCGCCGACGCCGAGAAGCAGGAGGCCCGCCGCCAGGTCGCCGCCCTGCTCAAGCAGATCGGCGATCCGCGCGCCAAGCAGTTCGAATGATCCAGGCCGCCAACGGAAAGACCGCAAACCCGGTCGGGACCTGAGTGCAACCGCCAGAAAGGTCGAAGGAAGCCATGATGAAGAAGCTGTCGTGTGTGATGGGTGTCCTCGCGTTGCTGGGATGCATGCTGCTGCCAGGCTGGCAGGCCGCCGCGCAGGACGCCCCCGCCGGCATGGGCCCCGGCCCCGTCGTCGCCCCCGCCCCGCCGCCGCCCTCCAGCGCCCCCTTGGCCCCGCCGCCCGCCGACGAGGAGGAGGCCCCGGCCGACAGCGGCCAGGCCATCAGCACCGGCACCAGCTTCTGGGGCGTCATCTACGGCGGCAGCATCATCAACCTGCTCATCTGGGTGCTGATTTTCCTGACCTCGATGGCGACGCTGGCCCTGATCATTGATGCCCTCATCACCATCAAGAAGAGCAAGCTCATGCCCGAGGAGCTGGTTGACAGCGTGCGCGAGTCGCTGAACGCCGGCGACCTCGACGCCGCCATCCAGGCCTGCGAGGCCAACCCCTGCCAGCTCTCCAACATCCTCATGGTCGGCTTCTCCAACATCACCGAGGGCTACGACGTCATCCAGCAGGCCATCGCCAGCGCCGCCGACATGGAGACCGAGAAGCTCATGCAACGCGTCAACTACCTCAACGTCTGCGGCCAGATCGGCCCCATGCTCGGACTGCTCGGCACCGTCGTCGGCATGGTCATGGCCTTCGCCGCCCTCGCCAGCCAGACCGGCGCCGCCCGCGCCGCCGCCCTCGCCATGGCCATCTCCACCGCCCTGTGGACCACCGTCGTCGGGCTGCTCATCGCCGTGCCCGCCCTCCTCGCCTACACCCTGATCAAGAACTATGCCACCCGCATGGTCCTGGAGATCGAGGCCACCGTGCTGGACCTGATCAAGGTCCTGCGCAACGCCGAAGTGCAGAAGGTCTGACGCCCGGCGGCCGGGCCGATCCGGCAGGGAGTGCCCCATGAAACAACGCAACGAAGAACAACTGGAAACGCCGATCACCCCGATGATCGACATCGTCTTCCAGCTCATCATCTTCTTCGTCGTGACCGCGGCGGCGCAGAATGAGCTGATTGACGAGAACATCAAGCTGGCCCAGGCCAAGTACGCCACGGCCCAGGAGAAGCAGGATCCCAACACGGTCTACATCAACGTCCGCTCGAACGGCGAGATGAACGTGGCCAAGCTGCCGATCACCGAGCGGCAGTTGCGGAACCTGCTGATCACCACGCGCCGGGCGGCCGGCGACAAGGCGCCCATCGTCATCCGTTGCGACGGCAATGCCCCCTACGAGCACGTCGCCAAGGTCCATGACATCTGCAAGGAAGCCGGGTTCGGCACCATCCGCCTGGCGGCGTTCGGCGCCACGAAGAAGAAGTAGTCCGTCCGGGCGCCGCGCCGGCGTGGGCGCGCCCCCCATGCGCAACGGAGAATTCGGACGATGGGAAAGCGGAAGACCTTCAGGGCTGAGGCGCTGAGCGTGCCGATGTCGCCGATGATCGACGTCGTGTTCCAGCTCCTCATCTACTTCATCGTCACCTACAAGGAGGACGTCCCGGAGGCGCACCTGGCGGTCAACGTGCCGGCGCCCAGCCCGCCGACCCAGGTGCAGGAGGTGCCGCCGCCCCTGCTGGAGATCGAGGTCCACCCCGGCGAATACCGCCTGCGTGGCCGCGTCCTCTCCCTGGCCACCATCCAGAGCACTCTCGAACAGCTGGCCGCCACCGACGAGGAACTCACGGTCATCATCAAGGCCAACCAGCGCGCCAAGACCCGCAGTCTGATCCGCATCCTCGATGTCTGCAAGGGGGTTGGGCTCAAGAACCTCAACGTCATGACCCTCCAATGACCGCGGGGCCCGCCCCCGCGCCCGCCCGCCGCTTCCGGCGCGCCCGCGCCCGCCACCTCGAACTCGGACGCCGCGGCGAAGCCGTCGCCGCCCGCCTCCTGCGCACCCTCGGCCTCGACATCCTCGCCCGCAACTACCACGCCCGCTCGACGGAGATCGATCTGGTCGCCCGCGACCTCGACGTGCTCTGCTTCGTCGAGGTCAAGACCCGCCACCGGGCCGGGCGTTTCCGGCCGGCCGCCGCCGTTGATGCCGAGAAACAGCGCCACCTGATCCGGGCCGCGGCGCAGTATCTCCGTGAGATCGGCCGCCCGCCGGTCGTGCGCCGCTTTGACATCGTCGAAGTGATCCTCGCCGGCCGCCGCCTGCGCGAGGTCCGCTACTGGCCGGCTGCCTTCTCCGGGGAAGATGGCGGACGGTGACACGCGGCCAGGGTAGCGCGCGCAACGCAACGCCACGCCGCGCACCGTGCGGCGCCCCCGCCCGGTCCGGTGCCCCCTCACCTCTCCATCTGCCGCCGCAGGCGTTCCGCCGCCTTCTCGTCCCCGTCGTTCTCGTAGGCGCGCAGAAGGTAGACCCGGAGGTCGCCGACCAGGCTGCCACGCGGCAGGCGGACCCGGCCGATGTAGCGCTTGGTGAACTCCGCCGCCTCGCGCGTCTGCCGCGTCTGCCGTGTCATCTCAAGATAGGCTTCCAGCAGCGGCAGCACCTTGACCCCCTCTTCGCGCTGATCCATGAGCGCGTTTTCCAGCTGCACCCGGGCCTCGCGCGTCCGCCCCTGGGCGAGCAGCGCGTTCACCCGCTCGACCGACAGCTCGCCGGCCAAGTCGCCGCGCTCGCGATCCACCTTCCGCTCGACGCTCCGCAACAGGGCCGCCGCCTGCTCGGTACGCCCGAGCCGGGCCAGAAGCTCGGCCTGCGAACGACGGATTTCCACCAGGAAGTCCGGGTGGCGGCGGAAGGCGTCCGCCTTGCGTTCGAGCATCTGGAGGCAGGCTTCGAGCTGGTTGCGGGCGCGCAGGACGTGCTCCTGAATCTGCCAGGCGCGGTCCAGCAGCGGCGCCGCCCGCGCCGCCTGCACCGCAAACCGCGCCGCCGCGTCGCCCTGATCCACCGCCAGGAACAGCTCGGCCACACGGAGCGATTTGCGGGCCGCCACCGCCTGCGAACCCCGCAACGCGCGGCTGCAGTCGAACTCGACGTCGTGGTCGGCCAGCTCGGCGCCGGTGGCCGGGTCAAGGCTGACCCCGGTGACATAGTTGTCGAAGGTGTAGCGCCCGACGTCCATCTCCCAGCCGTTGGCGCTCTTCATGTAGCCGAACCAGGCGTGCGGCCCGCGCCGCCCCGTGGCCGTGAAGACCATGGCCGGGATGCCGAAGGCGCGCGCCGTCAGCGTGGCATAGTAGGCTTGGTCGACGCAGAGGCCGCCGAGCCTCTCGATGTTGGCCAGGGTGTAGTCGCCGTGCGGCCACACGTACTGCCCGCGCGCCAGGCGCGCCTCGTCGTAGCGGATGGCACGGTACTGGCCGCCCCACGAGCCGCGGCTGCCGCGCACATTCTCCCGCGCCCACTCGAGTTCGCTCACCGGCACCGGGGTGTCGACCACGAAGGTCAGCCCGGTCACCGACAGCTCCGCGTAGGAGACCTTGCTTTGGCCGCCGGCGAACAGTGCCTTGAAGTAGTCGTAGCGCCTCTCGATGTCGGGGCCGAACGCGGGGACGCGCCCGCCGGTCTGGCCGTGCAGCGGCGGCCGCGGCCGATCCCAGACCACGGCCAGGGCCAGGGAGAGCTCGAAGAAGGCGTCGCGATCCCGCCCGTCGTGCCGGTAGAGGGCGTCGAGGATGCCGATGCAGGCCGGCCAGTCGTCGTCGGCGGACACGCTGTCGGCAACCAGGGCCAGCCTTGCGGAGTCCGCAAACAGCCAGCCCGCGAAGGCCGGGTCGCTGAGTGCAGCGCCCGGACGGGTCTGGTTGAGGACGAGCACGGTGAGGGCGTCGGCGGCTTTGCAGAGGGCGTTCAGGCGGGCGCTGCGCATAGCGGCCTGGGGGTCGGCGGCCTGGGCCACGGCAAAGCTGTGCAACGTCCGGATCCCGGCGGCCTGGGCACCGTTCTCGAGGCAGCAGAGAAGGAACTCACGGACAATGTCGCCGCGGCGCCCCTCGCCGTTGCTGGACAGGAGGAGTTCTCCCAGCTCGGCGCAGGACGGGGCCGTGGGGGCCTCGGCTCCCACGGCGGCGGGGGCGGCCGCCGCCACGAGGGCAACC
>MVZH01000106.1 GCA_002068325.1 Lentisphaerae bacterium ADurb.BinA184
GTAGACATCTCAAAGGTTTCAATCCACGCGCCCGCATGGGGCGCGACCGGGAGCCCGCAAGGCTCCCGGATCTCCAACCCAAGGCCCGCCGATGACCCCACGCGAACGCTTCCTCGCCGCCATCTCCAACCGGGTGCCCGACCGTGTGCCGGTGGCGCCGGACATCTCGAACTTCATCCCGTGCCGCCTCACCGGGATGCCCTTCTGGGACATCTACTTCTTCGGCCATGTGCCGCTGTGGAGGGCCTACCTCGATGCCGCCGACCATTTCGGCATCGAACACTGGATGGCGTCCTGCACCGGAGCCCCGCTGCGCCACGACAACCCGCGCGTCGAATGGAAAACCGACACCCGTTACGACGACCGCCTGGACGGCATGGTCCGCCGAACCACGATCCGCACGCCGGACGGGGACATGACGTCCGAGCAGGTATGCCTCCGCCTTGACCCGCCGTCGCCCACCGAGAAGCCCATCAAGAGTCTCGAACAGGACTGGAAGAAGTTCCGCTGGCTCCTGACCCCCCCGGTGAGCCTGGATCTCGCCGCGTGGGAGGAGATGCGCGGCGAGTGCGCAAAGCGCCGCCAGGCCTTCGGGGTTTGCATCGGCTATCCGGGTTTCCAAGGCTGGATGTGCTCGACACAGGGCGGCGTGGCGCCGCTGGCCTACGCCACCGTAGACACCCCGCAGATCCTCGACGAATGGTTCGAACTCGACCTGGCCAACGGCACCCGCGCGGTCGAGCTGATCATCGAGGCCCGGCCTGACTACCTGCTGTTCGGCGGCTCCGGAACCATCACCCTGGCATCGCCCGAGCTGGCCCGCAAGTACGCCATCCCCGCCCTCGCCAAGTGGTCGGCCATGTGCAAGGCCGCCGGCATCCCGACCATGCTGCACAGCTGCGGCAAGTCGCGCGACCTGGTGGATCTGCTGGCCGAGCATACGGACGTCGGCTGCGTCAACCCCCTGGAGATCGCGCCGATGGGCGACGTCGACCTCGCCGAGGTCAAGCGCGCCCGCGGACGCCAGATCGCGCTGATGGGCAACCTGCACACGACGGACGTCATGCTCAACGGCTCGCCGGACCAGGTGCGGCGGGCCGCCATCGAAGCCATGCGGGCGGGCGGGCCAGGAGGCGGCTTCGTCCTCTCCACCGGCGACCAGTGCGGCCGCGAGACCCCCGAGGCCAACCTCCGGGCCATGGTCGAAGTGGCCAAGGTGCTCGGCGTCTACGACCCCGCCACCGGAACCCTGCCCCTGCTGACGTGAACACGCGCCGTCGCGGCGGTTGACGCGGCGACGAACGGAAGGATCGCACAATGGAACACCCCCTCCCCCGGATGAACCGGAAACCGTCAAAAACCCGCCCGGCGCACTACCGGCTCCGTTCCCGCAACATCCCGCTGCAGGACGGCTGGGATGTGATTGTGGTCGGCGGCGGACCGGCCGGATGCGCCGCCGCCACCGCCGCCGCACGCGAGGGGGCCCGGACACTGCTCATCGAGGCCAACGGCGCCCTCGGCGGCATGGGGACGCTGGGGCTGGTGCCGTGGTTCTGTGGCTATGACGACGGCGAGAAGATCCTCGCCCGCGGCCTCGCCGCGCACGTCCGCCAGGGCCTGTGCGAGGGCATGCCGCACCTTCGCGAATGGATGGCCCACAATCCGCTCTGCGCCCCCGCCATCGCCCCGGAAGTCCTCAAACGCATCTACGACACGATGGTCACCGCGGCCGGCGCAACCGTGCTCTTCCACTCACGCCTCTGCTCGGTGGAACGGACCGACGACGGACGGGTCGAGACGCTGACCGTCTCCAACCAACGCGGCCTCAGCGCCTACCGCGCCAAGGTCTACGTGGACGGCACCGGCGACGGCAATCTGGCCGTGTGGGCCGGCGCCGACTTCGAGAAGGGCGACGACGACGGCCAGCTCCAACCCGCCACCCACTGCTTCATCCTCACCAACGTCGCTCCCTACCGCACCTGGGACACGCCCGTGCCCGACGACGCCCCGCCCGGCCTCGCCGCCCCCAGCCTCCACTTCTTCGACCCCCAGAGCCCCGTCCACAAGGCCATGGCCTGCGGCCGCTACCCGCTGATCGTGGACGTGCACTCCTGCAGCATGCAGATCGGCCCGCGAACCTACGGGTACAACTTCGGCCATATCTACGACGTTGACAACACCGACCCCGAGAACGTCTCCGCCGCCCTCATCCGCGGACGACGCCAGGCCGCGCAGTACCGCGACGCCTTCGCCGAGTTCCACCCCGCCTTCGCCGAGGCCATGCTGGTGGCCACCGGCGCCCTGCTCGGCGTGCGCGAGACCCGCCGGATCATCGGCGACTATGTGCTGACCGTCGAGGACTACCTCGCACGCCGCCGCTTCAACGACGAAATCTGCCGGAACGCCTACAACATTGATGTGCACGGCCGCGCCAAAGAGGCCATCAAGGCCAGCCCCGACGGGATCGCCGCCGCAAAGAAACGGCTGACTGAAGAGATCCGCCAGCTCGGCCGGGGGGAGAGCTACGGCGTGCCCTACCGCTGCCTGACGCCCAAGGGGCTTCCCAACGTCCTCGTCGCCGGTCGTTGCATCTCGACAGACCGCCGCGTCAACGGGAGCGTCCGCATCATGGCCTGCTGCCTGACGACCGGCGAGGCCGCGGGGACGGCGGCGGCGCTGGCGGCCAACACCCCCGCCCATGACGTGCACGCCGTGGACACGGACGAGATCCGCCACCGCCTGCGCGGACACGGCGCCTACCTGCCACCGTCCTGACGGCCACGCCAGCCCCGGCCGCGTCGCCGCCTGCCACCACGCCCAGCCCCCGTCACTTCGCCGAGGCGGACGTCTCTGCGGACTTCGCAGCCAGCAGGCGCCGGGCCTCCCGCCGTCCAATCTGGCGGGCGGCAATCAGGCGGGCACGCAGGGCGGCCGTGGGGTGGCTCTTGCCGTGTTCCCAGTTGAAGACGGAGTTGCTGTTGACGTCAAGCAACTGCGCAAACTGGTTCCGGCTCAGGCCCAGGCGGTTGCGGATCTTGCCGATCAGGCGCGGGCCCAGCCGCCCCTTGGCCAGAACCGTCGCATCGGGCTTGGGAAGCGCGGCGGCAGATCCGCCCCCCTGCGCAAGCCGCTGTTCGAGGGCGAGTTGCGCACGGCTCAGGCTGCGCAACTGGCGCCGGAACTGAACCAGCGTCTTGACCAGGGGCGCGACCAAGGCCTTGGCTTCGCTACGTGACAAACGACGGATTTCACTCTTGAGGGCTTTGGCAAGATCAGGCATCGGTGGATTCCTTTCGTCTCTTGGGCGGCCACTGGCGCCGCATGGGGTTGCCGTGCTGGAATGCGCCCGCCCGTCCGTGCCAGGCTCCGGATGAACGTGCTCCGCGGTATCCTCACCACAGACCGTCTCCTCTTGGCTGTCGCACGAACCCGTGACACCGGGCCGTGCGCAACCAAGCCGAAAGACGCCGCACCACCGCCGGGGAGGGGTACCCAAGCCACCGGCAACAGCAAAGTCTCATATACATTATAGGCCAAACGCCAGAAAAGCAAACAACCGGCGAGTGATGGACAGATGGAAGACAGGCAGGAGCGGAGCGGAGGCGACAGGTTGCCGGCTGGCATGACAAACCCATACAATAGTCGTCGAACCCACGGTTTTCAAGGGGCGTCGCATGCCTGCGGCTCGGCGGGCGTCATGGCTTCTGTTGGCATTCCGGCCCCGAGGCATGGTGTCCGGACACCGCGGAACGTCGCCGTGCAAGTGCCGTCAAGGGACATCTCCCCTCATGGCGGCGGCACCTGGCGGCGGCGTCATGGAACCGCGCATCGAGCATGGCGCCCGTGCCGGGGCGCTGCAGGTGACGCCGGGTGGGTCGAGGTAGTCCGGCCACGCCTGCGCGTCTCATGGCTGGTGCCTCGGCGGGTACGGCCCGTCAGAACCCCTGGACGGCCTTGTACATCGAGCGACGCCAAGGCAGGAACCGGACCAGCACAGCCCCCGTGCAGAAGACCCGCCACCGCCCTGGCCGCATCCGGCCCGCCGGCCGCCAACCCATGTGGGGCTTTGCTTGAGCCGCCACACGTGCTACCTTTGACCTCAGTACACTGCCATCCCACAGGTGCTCGATAGGTGCGCTTCTTCCTTGGCCTTCCGAGCGCAGGGCGGTCGGTTGGCCTCATGACCCATTCTGCATTTCCCGTGCCCGGAATGGAGGATGGCATTCCATGCGACGCCTGTGCAGCCAGATGACCCTCGGGATGCTCCAACAGCAAGGAGGCCTGTCAACGATGCGTGCAAAGGCCGGCTGCGTCCCGATCTTTCTCCTTCTCAGCGTACTCGGGGCAGCGGCGGGAAGAACGCCCGAGAAGCCGGACGCAAAACCGCTGGCAAGGCCAGAGGCTGTCTATGTCTCTGATTTCCTCCTGGAAGTCCGGGGGGATCGCACTGTCGAAACGGGAGCGCCCCCTCTTCGGGGAAAGGTCAAGGAGGCTGTCAACCGGCTTGGCCCCGACCGGGAAGGCCGTCCTGAAGAGGAGGCGGCAAGGATCATCGAGACTCTGGCCCAGTCTATCGTGTCCCGGCTCAATGACAAGGGGATCAATGCGGCAAGGTTCTCGGCAAAGTCGGACCTGTCCCGGAGAGCGTGGCTGATCGAAGGCCAGTTCTCTGAATATGACGAAGGCAGCCGCCTGAAGAGAACGATCATCGGCTTCGGAAGCGGCTCGCCGAGTCTGCAGGTGGAGATCGTCATCGGTGAGATCGTGGACGGGGTCGTCAGCCCCTTCTATGGTTCGACAGTCGAGGGAATGAAAAACAGGATGCCCGGAGCCCTGGTCACCCGGAATGTCTACGTCGCAGGTGCAAAGTTCATCTTGACAAAGCGGGCGCCTGAGAGGAAGGTCAAGAAACTCGGCTCGGACATCGCCGATCGAGTCTATGAGATCATGAGGGAGCACGGTCTCACTGCAGGGGAGTCAGTGAGGAGGTGAGTGCGCACCGCTTCACCGGAGGGCTGGATCTCCCGGTAGGGCGCTCTCGCCGATGCCAACGGACGCCTTGACCCTGGTGCCCTGTTGACGGCCTGCGACGCCCCAGCCCTGGACTCCCGTCTCCAAACCGTTGGCGGAGATTCGCCCGGCCGGAGATCCCCTGCGGCGCCACGCCTTTGCGCTGACGGTCCGGTTTCCCCTGGCGCTGGCCGTGCGGGGGCAGACGCACATGGAGTGTACGGCCAGAGGGGGTGCCTTCAACCCAGCCCGTGTCGCGCCCACGCCGTCGTCAAGACCGCACAGCCAGACCGGCGTCAGGAGACGACCAACGCGCCGCGACGCCACAGCCTCCGCCAGCACCGCGGAACCGTGCATGGACAAGGGCGCCGGCATTCCACCCCATGAGCGGCGCGGACGCCTGAACCCCGCGCCGCCTCCCCCCGTCATCCCGTCGTCGAGTTGGGCAGGCGGCCGCTGGCCTGCAGTCGGCGCAGGCAGCCTTCAAGGTTGCCGTTCATGCCGGGCCGCAGCGGCGCCGGCCAGTGGTACTCCCAGTACGAGTCCACTTCGTACCCGCCCTCGGCCACCATCCGGTCCGAGGGCAGATAGACCTCGGCACCGTCCGTGTAACCCATGGGGAACGTGACGCCGCGGTCATAGACGTCGAGGATCAGGTTCCCGAGTTCGCCGACCAGCTCGCCGTTCAGCCCGATCAGCCGCAACCCTTCGCCCAGCTGCAACGCGTGCACCTCGACCGCGATGGCCGCCGGCAGCCCGCCGCGGCGCTCAATCCGCGCCAGCATGTCGCGCCCCCACAGCCGCCGCGCCTCCCGCTCGACGCCGTCCGCCGCCACCGCCCGGAAATGCGACGACGCCGGCACCTCCTGCAACGGCCACTCCATGCTCGCCGACGCCAGCCGAAGGTCAGGCCGCACCGGACGCAACCCGGTCCCGACGCAGGCCGCCACGGCGTCCGCCAGCTCCTCGCCGACCGCCTCCATCTCCTCCCACGTGCCCTGACGCCAGTGCTCCTCGCCGACCGCCACCGGCCGCGGCTTGGCGTCGCCGCCGGCCCCCTGCAGAAAGAAGGCGCCCCCCGTGGCCAGCCGGGCGTTGAGGCGACGCACCGCGGCACCGGGATATTCGGCCGATACCTCATTGAAGTAGATCATGGACGGATGGCAGGAGACGGAGAACAGCACCGACAGGACGCCACCGCCGTCATCGCGCAACACACACACCGGCAAGGCGTTGCACGTGATCCCCGAACGCGTCGGCGCCCACTGCGCACGGCCGGCGGCATCAATCCTGCGGCGGCAGACCGGCACCGCGGTCGTCGTCGTCCCAGCCCATACGGAGACCGGGCGCGGCCCGGCGGCCGCGGCGACGGCGGCGTCCACGAACGCCTCGACAACCTCATCGAGGTAGGCGGGGTCGGCCTGCCCCGTGTAGGACCAGCGCGTGAGGCGCGGCCCGGCGTGGTTGTGCGAGCAGTTCAGCAGGATCTGGCCGGGGGGGAAATCCAGCCGGCGGCCGATGGCGCCCTTGATGCGGTCCACATCCCCGCGCTCGAAGAACAGCAGGTCGCACCCCAGCAGCAGGGCCCGCCGCCGGCCGTGGGCGAGGAAGAGGGCGCGGACGAAGAGGTCGTCGTGAATCTTCGCGATGCCGCCCTGCTGGCCCAGCCCCTCCATCGGCAGGCCGAGGGGAGGCGTGACGCAGGCCTGGGCATAACCGGCACGGAGCGCGGCGGAGAAGGTCACGAGCGGATGCTCCCGAGGATGCGGCGGGCGTTGCCGCCCATGATCTGGCGCTTGACATCGTCGGGCAGCCGCGCCCCGAGGGCGCGCCCGACCTCGTAGGTGAGGCTGAGGAAGAGGGCATCGCTTCCCCACAGCACCCGCTCGGCCCCGGCCCCGGCGACCAGCCGCTCCATCGCCCCGCGCGGCATGCGGCTCATCGCCGTGTCCAGGTAGATGTTGGGACACTGCCGGGCCAGCTCGATGTGGCGCCCCTCGGAGTGGACCCCCGAGTGGGCCATCAGGATCGGCGCCTCGGGGTAACGGCCGGCGAGTTCGCGCAGCTCGCTGAAGTCGCGATCCTCCGCCCAAGTGTGCAACAGCACCGGACGCCGCTGTTCATGGGCCAGGGCAAAGGCCGGCTCGTAGCTCGGGTCAAGATACGAGAAACCCGGCGTACGGTGAATCTTGATGCCGGTGAAGCCCTGCCCCAGGCGCAGCTCGATCTCGCGCCGCACGCTGTCCCGGTCCGACGGCCAGGCGCACGCGTACCCGAGGATGCGCCCGGGCCACGCCTGCATGGCGGCGAGGATTTCGTCGTTGCCCCGCGCCATGTCGTCGCCCAGGCACTGCATGTGGCTGCAGGCGATGGCGGCGACGCCCACACGGTCCATGTCGGCGATCAGGGCCGCCGCCGTGGCCTGCGGCTGGCCGTAGGCGTAGGGGCCGAGGTGGCCGTGCATGTCGACGATGTCCACCCCGTCGAGGCGGCGGCCGGCGCGGCCCATGTCCAGCAGGGCGCTCATCGGACGACCTCCCGCATCAGCCGGCGCAGGTTCCCGGCGCCGATCAGGCGCTTGGCATCGTCTGGGATGTCGGCGTAGGACAGGTAGGTCACGGTCGGCAGCATATCGACGTCGGGAAATCCGGTGCCGAACAGCAGGCGGGTCGGCCCGACGGCGCCGACGAGGGCTTCGATGCCGTGGTGGACGCAGTAGTTGGAGCCGATGGACAGGTAGGTGTTGGGGAAATGCTCGAGCAGCGGGGCGAGGATCCGCTGCTGCCGGTAGTTCGCCCCCAGGATGACCAACGGCAGCCCGCGATGCCGCCCCGCCAGGCCGCCGAGTTCCTCGAGCGGAACCTCGTCGCTGGAACAGAGAACGGGCAGGCGCCGGGCCGACAGCGCGCGGAATAGCCCGTCGCTCGCCCACGGCGCCAGGCTCCAGCAGTCGGTGCGCGGACGGATGCAGACCGCGCCGGCCCCGTGGCCGACCGCCTCCGCAGCCTGGGCGTCGTTCGACGGCAGGTCGTGCGCCGCATCGGGGATCACCACGGGACAGGGAATCAGCGCCGGCGACTGATCATGGACGGCGTACAGGGCGGCATTGCCCGCGGCGATGTCAAAGTGCAGGGTCGGCGGGGTCAGACGCACCAGCCCGGCGCCGACCCCGATGCGTTCCATCTCGTCGCACAGGTCAGCCGCGGTCACCGGCTGACGCTGGCCCGGCGCCGTCCCGAATCCACACTGGACGTCAAGCAGTTCCATGGGCATGCGCAACCATACCTGCGCTCCCGCGGCCGTCAAACCGGCCTGCCGCGAGATCGGGGAACTCGGGGGGCGCGGCGGCGACAGCCCCCCCAGGGACAGACCCCGCACGGTCGGCAATGTGCGTAGAAACGCCGTGTGTTTTCACGCACATTGGGCAGGCCCGACGGAGACGGACCCCACACTTTGCGAGGTCCGCAGAAACGCCCGGAGGCACCCCCCCCAGGGACAGACCCCGCGGTCGGCGATGTGCGTGAAAACGCCGCGTGTTTTCACGCACACTGGGGAGGCGGCAAGGTTCAAGGAACCCCGACGGTTCAAACCGCGCGGATGGCGGTCGAAGGGCGGGGCACCGGGAGGCGCGCGCGAGCCCGGCTCCGGTCATTGCGCTTGGGGCACAGCCTCGGCCGCGGCGGGCGGCGGGGCGGGCGGCGCGGTCACGCGGGGCTTTGACGTCGCGAATCCGGGCAGATCAATGACCCCCTTGAGCACGAGCGCAAAGTAGACGATCAACGCCGCCGCGACGGGCAGGAAGACGATCCAGAACCAGCGCCGGACGCGGCCGGCCCTGTCGGCGTAGGGGTCATCGAGCAACCGCACGGCGCCGGGCGGCAGCTCGGCCAGCTTGGTCAGGGTGCCGCCGAAACGGATGCTGAGTTTGACACGGCCGTTGACCGCCCAGCCGCAGGCATCGAGGATGGGGCCGAGGTTGCGCTGCCGCAGCTTGAGCCAGGCGATGACGACGGAGGGTCCCGAGATGATGATCAGGATGCCGAGGATGGCCAGCGGCATCTGCCACCACTTCAGGCCGAAGAAGGCGCTGAACGCGGTGGCCAGGGCCGTGCCGATGGCGCCGATCGCCAGCCCGATGGCGGCCAGTACGCCGACCGTGTTCGAGATGCCGGCGGGCGGGGCGCCGGGGGGGGCGGCCGGCTTGCCGGGCTGGGCCGCGGCCTGGGCGGTGGCGGCGACCTGCAGCGCGGCCTTGTCCTCGACAGCCTTTTCGCGCGCGGCCGCCATCTTCTCGATCTGCGCGCTGATCATCCGGCCGATGCGTTTGTAGGGGGAGAGGATGGCCTGGCGGATGCTGATTGGATGCTCGATCAGTTTGACGACCGTGGCGTCCCAGTCCCGCCCGGCGCGGTCGAAGAACACCCCGTTGCGTCCGACCATGATGTTCTCGGCGTCGCCGCCGGTGAAGGCGACGGCGATGGTCATCTTCTCGGCGCTCTTGGGGCGGGTGCAGTCGCAGTAGGCAAGGTAGCTGCGGCCGAGGGTGGCAAGGGTGGCGTGCTTGGCGGTGTCGGCGACTCGGACGCAGAGGTCGAAGCTGCGCCCGTCCATGTAGAGGGTTCCGGCCTGGAAGATGGCCTTGCCCCTGCCGTAGAACTCGCGGAACGAGACGAAGTTGTCGAGCAGCCGGAAGAGGTCGCGGTGATAGCGGACCAGGCGGTCGAGGGCGGTGATGCGGCTCATCTCGTATTCGCCGGCCTTGTCCTGGGCGATGAGCTGATCGAGGGAGGCTTTGACGTTGCCGGCGAGCAGTTCGCGCGCGCGCTGGATGCCGAGTTTCTCGACGCGGGCCCCGGTCTTGGCCGACAGCCACGCCTCGTAGGGGGCGAAGCGGGCGAGCAGGCCGGCCCACTCGTCCGCGCTGAGCGATTCCTTGTCCTTGCCAAGGAGCGGATTGAGCACGGCGTTGCGGAAGGCGTTCATCGCGGGATCCCACGCGGGATTGGTCGCCAGGCCGAGGGGCAGCGGCCGCCCGGCCTCGACGTGGGCCAGCGGGAACGAGGCGACTTCGGCGCCGCCGGCCGAAAGATCCTTCGCCGCCAAGGCGGCCAGCTCGGCCTCCGAGCGGTTCAGCACACCGCCGGCGCGCGGGTCGAAACTGGCGAGACGGCAGCGGACAAAGTAGTCGTCAATCTTCGCGCGGACGGCGGTGAGAGCCGCGTGGGCGGCGGCGGTGCCGTCGGCGAGGGGCAGGACGGCGGCGGCGTTGTCCTCGGCCTTCTTCCACCAGTCGGAGAAGGCCTTCAGCTCGGCGAAGAACGCGTCGACGGACTCCTGGGTGACGCCGGCCTTGCCGCAGCGTCCGGTCTGTCCGGAGATGCAGGCCATGATTTCGGCGATGGCCGCCTTGAGGGCGGGGTCAGGGGTGGCCTCGGGCGGGATCACGCCGTCGCCGTTGAACCGGGTCTGGGCAAGGATGCGAGCCGTATCCGTGGTGTCGGCCACGGTGATTTCGGCGGCCTGCGGCTTGCCCAGGCTGGCGAGGACGCGGCGGGCCGAGGCCAGCAGGGCCCGGCCCTCGTCACCGCCGTCCTCAATCGAGGACAGGGGAAGCGCGGCGGCGCCCTCGCGCAGGTCGGCCGGGCGCTTGAGCACCTTGCACACCCACTGGACGGCGGCGCGGATCTCGGGCACACGGATGCGGCCGTCGCCGTCGGTGTCGATGAGTTCGAGCGTCCGGGTGTCGAACTCCAGCCCCCGCACCGGGCAGCTCAGCGCCACCCACAGCTTGGGGTCGAGGCTACCGAGGGCGCGCAGGTCGGCGGCGGTTTCGATCTTGACCTGGTCGCAGCCGCCGGCGCGGAAGAAACGCCAGGGGTGGTTCGCACTGCCGGCAGGGGTTGCGCATTCGTTCACAGGTATGGCCTTTCGGGTGCCGATGCGGCGCCGTCACGCGCCGGGGCGTCCGCCGGGGAAGGATCTGGCGCCCCATGCGGACCGGGCAACTGTAATGTATTCCGTGGCAGGCCGGCGGCAAGGTCTTCCCAGCGGCAGCGCAGGGTGGCGACGTCCCCCTCGCCTGTTGCTTCAGAAACCGCTTCGGCAAGCGTTGCCTGACAGCCGGCCCGGGTCGCGATCATCGGACGCACCCCTCCCCACGCACCGCCTGTTCCCATCTTAGGACAGCCGCTGGGCCGAGCCGCCGAGGTCTTGCGGCCACGGCTGAGCGACGCTATGCTATGGCCTGTGCGCTGCGTTGACTGCCGCCGGGGGGCGCGGGCAGCCACGCCCCCGTGGGGATGGCCGCACGGCCGGATGGCGGCGGGGAACCGACCTGCCAAAGGAAAAGGAAGGGTCTCATGAAACGGCATGCCTTCAATGCAATCCTCGCGTTGGCAGTGAGTTTGGCCGGCGCGCCCTTTGCCTCGCGGGCAGGCGCCATCCAGGGGACGGTCAGGGACGCCGTGACGCTGGCCGCCCTGCGCGGGATCTGGGTGAACGTGTTCCAGGGGCCGAACCCGGATCACGCCGGCGACGAGGACTGGGAATGGGTGGGGGCGTCCGAAACGGACACCGACGGGCACTACGAGATCGCCGGCCTGCCGGCCCGCCACTACAACGTACAGGCCAACGACGGCCGCGCCGGCAGCGGCCACCCCTACATCGGCGACGGGCTCTACAACGTGAGTGTCGCGGAAGGGGCGACGACGACGGTGGATTTCGCCCTCCGCAGGGCCGGCATGCTGTACGGCTTCGTGCGCGACGCCGAGACCGACGCCGCGGTGCCGGGCGTCCAGATTCTGGTCGAGATGCCCTTTGTGGAGGACGGCGCCGGCTGGCACACCGCCCTCACCGACGCCAACGGGTTCTACGAGGTTTTCCTTGCCCCGACGATGGACGCCCTCTATCCGGTGCGGGTCGCGAACGCACCGAAACCGGGCACCGACCAGTCCTACGCGGCGCAGATTGCCCCGGGACTCTATGCGGCGAGCGAGGCGACGACCCGCGGGCCGGACTTCGCGCTCGTCACCGGCGGGACGCTGCGCGGCCGCCTCACGACCGCGGACGGCACGCCCGTACCCGGGATATCCGCCGGGGATGCGCTGGTCTGGACGCCGGGCGGCCGGATTGATGCGATGGCGACGCCGACGGACGCCGACGGCGTGTTCCGGATTGACGGCCTTCCGGCGGGAGTTGACGTCTGGTTCGAGACCAACGACTCGATCCTCGCCGAGGCCAACGGAAAAACGTACGCCCACGGCGAACGGCTGGTCGGGCCGTTCCGAGTCGCGGCCGGAGACGTCCAGGACATGCCGTCGCTGTATCTTCCCGAGGCCGGCAGCGCGCGGTTGACGGTGCGCGACACGGGCGGCGACCCCCTCGAGGGCGCGCGTGTCTGGCTGTCGGGCTTCGACATCTTTGGCGGCTGGGTTGAACTGGATGAAGACGAGGTGGCGACTGACGCGGCCGGCCAGGCGTCCTACGCCAATCTGCCGCCGGGGCGTTACCAGGCTAGAGTGGTTGGCGAGGGCGGCGTGCCGGTTGTGGCCGAAGAGTTTGCAGTCGCGTCCGGCGCCGAAGCCCAGCCGGTGGTCGTGCTGCCGGCGGCCGGCGGGACTGGCACCCTCACCGGCAGCCTCGCCAACTTCGCAGCCGTCGCCCCGAAGAACGCGGACGGGGCCATCCTCCCCTACACGATCGGGGAGTACGACGAGTGCAGTCTGGCCTTCGGACTGTCGGCGTTCTGCTACCCGACCGACACCCCCTGGACGGACGATGAACTGCTGTGGCCGGACGCCCGGTTCGCGGCCGGGGAGACGGTGGCGGACGGGTATACGGACTACTTCCAGCCGGGCGGGGCGGCGGCCGGAACCT
The DNA here is from genome assembly GCA_002068325.1 of Lentisphaerae bacterium ADurb.BinA184. Taxonomy (GTDB): domain Bacteria; phylum Verrucomicrobiota; class Lentisphaeria; order Oligosphaerales; family MVZH01; genus MVZH01. Next base: position 12,886 of record MVZH01000106.1, read on the forward strand.
TCCGCCTCGAAGAGGTGCCGTCAGGCGAGATGACCGTCGGTGCGATCCGCGAGACGAACGTTGACGGGCTGTGGTCCGGACTGTTCAGTGATCCGGAGACGCGCACCCTCACGGCGGGGCAGGTCGTGAGCGGCCTCAGTCTGTCGATCCCGATCGGCAGTGCGCGCGTGCGCGGCACGCTCTCGTTTCCGGCCGGGTACGTCCCCGACCGCAGCGAGATATCACACATGATCTTCCTCCGCGTACAGGGTTCGGCCGCGCCGCTGGGCCGTGCCGTCGGCCAGGCCGGGCCGTCGTTCGACTTTCTGCTGGCCGATCTGCCGGCCGGCACCTACGTGCTTCACGCCGTGGCGCGGGGCATGCAGCCCTACACGTCGGCGGCGTTCACGGTCGCCGCCGGGCAGACGGTCACGCAGGATATCCCCTTCGTCCTCGCCGCGCCCAACCAGCCGCCGGTCATCGATGTCCCGGCCACGGACGTCAGCAAAGCCGAGGCCTGGGAAGGCGACAGCTTCCGCAATGAGGTCGTGGCTCACGATCCCGACCCCTACAACACCCTCCGCTACACATGGTGGTACCGCCTCGCGGGCGGCGAGTGGCGACAAATCCTCGATCGCCCCGGCGACCCCTTGAGCCGGCCCATCCAGGGCGGCATCCTGGGGTACGGCACGGTGATCCATCCTGCGACTCGTCTTGACACTATCGACAAGAAGGTTGTGGTCCAGGACAACGCCGGCGCGACCGCCGAGCGCGTCTTCCACCTGGGAACCCTGCACGACGTGAACCGCCCGCCCTCGCAGGACGGCCAGGGCGCGGCGCTGTCCGGCGGCGCCAACCGCAACGACCCCGTCGTCTGCACCCTCGATGCCGCGGCG
>MVZH01000107.1 GCA_002068325.1 Lentisphaerae bacterium ADurb.BinA184
GCCGAACAGGTAGACCGGCGACCCGTCCAGACGGATTCCGCCCGCCACGGGACCCCCGCACGCCTCGCCCAGCATGTTCTCCGCACGCGCCACCCGCGCTCCCGGCGGCAGGCGCCACTCGGCCGCTTCGAGCGACCAGGCGATGATCACCGCCTCCTCCCCCGCGCCAAACACCGCCGCCCTCACCATCCCCTCGCTGAGCCAGCACCGGAACGCCCGCCCGCAGACCGCCCGCATCAGCTGCGCATAGGCGACCAGCCCCGGCTTCGGCCCGCGTTCCGCCTGCCAGAGGCCAAATTCGCTGCCGGCCAGCTGGAACCACAGCACCGACTCGACCCCCGCCGCGAAGCACAACACGTGCGACCGGACCATGAACTGCGCCTGCTCGGCCTCGCTGACCGCGCCCCAGCCGCCGGGGTCAACCGTCGGCCAGCCCATCTCCGTCATCCATACCGGTTTGGCTGTCTTGAACTCGGCCTGGATCTGGCGGAACCCGTCGAGGTAGGCCTCCAGGCTGCGGTCGCGGGCCGGCGCCTCGCCCCCGGGCGGAGCGGGCAGCCTCTCGGGCGGCCGCGTCCCGTTGTAGTAGTGGATGTTGAGGATGTCGAAGCTGTCCCCGCATCCGGCCTCAAGGAGGGCGCGCAGGAACGCGTGGGCCGAGGCGTGCCGCGTGTCCACCACCGAGCCGTTGGTCACGCGCGTCTCCGGCGCGGCTTCGCGCAGGATCGCGGCGGTCCGTCGCAGGAGTGCCGAGTAGTCCGCCACCCGTTGCCCGAACGTGTCCGGGACCGAGCGCCAGAAGTGGTCGAAGTTGGGTTCGTTCCACACCTCGAAGACCGGCACGCGCCCGGCCATGCGCGCGGCGGCGTCGCGCACGTAGGCGTCCCAGGCCTCCGGCCGCGGCGGCGAGAAGAACTCGCGCATCGGACGGGGGTCGTCGGGCGCGTGGACCGAGGCCCATGGCAGGCTGTAGCTGGAGATGCCGAACGTCTCGCAGCCGGCCGCCTTGACCGGGCCGATTGTGTTCTCGATCCCGTTGCCGCCGAAGGGCTTGCCCTCGCCGGCCTGTTCCCACGGAATGTGGTTGCGCACCCACAGCGCGCCCAGCCGCCGAACCAACGGCGCCAGCGCGGGAGGGGCATTGAACCCAAAACGCCGGTCGGCGACAGGCGCCGGCGGCAACACGGCAACCGTGCGCTCCGCCAGCACGATGGCCGGGGCTGCCGCCTCCGCGAGCCGGAGCCGCAGCCAGCGACGGCCCTCGCACGGCACCTCGAGCTCGACCCGTGCCGCGCCCGGCGCCGCGGCGACGGTCAAAGCCGTCACTGGGGTTCCGGCTGCATCCTCAGCCGTCAACGTCAGGGGCCCGCCGCCCGCCCCCGGCCCGATGCGGACACGCACGGGGTCGCCCAAGCTCACGACGCCGTCCGGCGCCAGCACCGACAGGGCCGGGCCGGCCGCCTCCGGCTCCGCCGCCAGCCCTGTCATGCAGACAACCAGCAGCACACCCAGTCCAACCCGGCTCGCCTTCACCGCGCACCTCACCGTCTGCACCCCGTTGTGTGTGAGAACACACAGAACTGCGGCCGCGTCCCGTCGCGCCCTCGGGTGACCGTTTTCACGCACATGGCGTGACAGACGGTAATGCAGTACAGTGATGCATTCAAGCCGGGCGGAGGCCGCCGCCGGCGGGCGATCCGGCCGCCGCGGCGGCCCGGACCGCGAAGTTCGGCGGGGTGGCCGGCGACCGCGCGGGGCCGTCAACGGTCGCGGCGGACGAGGCCGGAAAGGAGCCGGAGAACATGCCTGCGAACGGGGTCGAGACCGGGCTGGCCCTCGGCGGCGGGGCGGGACGCGGCTGGGCGCACGTCGGCGTCCTCCGCGCCCTCACCGAATCCGGCCTCCGCGTCACCCATGTGGCCGGAACCAGCATCGGCGCCCTGGTCGGCGCATTCGCCGCCGCCGGCAAGACGGCGGTGCTGACCGACACGGTCGCGAAGTTCGGGCCGCTGCGGTTCCTTCGCCTCTTCGACCCCGGCTGGTCGGGGACAGGGCTGGTCGGCGGCCGCCGCGTCGAGGCGTTCCTGCGCGACCACCTCGGCGATGCCTGCATCGAGGACCTGCCGGTCCGCTATGCCGCCGTCGCGACCGACCTGCTTACCGGCGGGGCCGTCGTCCTCGACCGCGGGCCGCTGGTCACCGCGGTGCGCGCCAGCATTGCCATCCCCGGGGTCTTCACGCCGGTCGAGTCCGAGGGGCGGCTGCTGGCCGACGGCGGCCTGCTCGACCCGATGCCGGTCGGCGTCGTCCGGCGTCTGGGCGCGGCGCGGGTGATTGCGGTGGGGCTGAACCGCGACATCCCGGCGGCGCGGGCCGAGATCCGCCCGCGGCGGTGGTTCCGGGGGCGTCGCCGCCGCCACTTGCTCGACGTGGTCGGCAGCGCCCTCGTCATCCTCGAACAGCAGCTCACCGAAGCCCGCCTGCGCGACGAACCCGCCGACCTCCTGATCCAGCCCGGGTTGGCCGCGGTGGGACTGACCGACTTCGACCGCCCCCAGCCCGCCATCGAGGCCGGCTACGAGGCCGCCCGCGCCGCCCTCGCCGACTGGAACCCCTGACCGGGGTGGCCCTCCGCCGCTTGAAAAGCCGTCCGTGCACGCCACATTGGGCGAGGGCATGAAGCACCACCGGACGACATCGTCGAGGGCGTGCATGGCTCGCCATCTCTGCCGCGCGGCCCTGGCCTTGGCCAGTTGCACGGCCGGCTCCGGCTGTGTCAGCCTCCGCCGGCCGTTGCCGCCGGGCCTGTCCTGCCAGGGCCAGCCCGCCCCCGCCCCGGCAGCGCGCCTCCTCCTCGACGTGACCTACCTCGATGCCGACGGCCAGCGCCACAGCGAACAGGAGATCTTCGACGAGGCCATGGCCCTCATCCGCGGCGCCCGCCGGCTCATCCTGGCCGACTTCTTCCTCTACAACGAGTTCCAGGGCAACAGCCGCGAACGCCACCGCGCCCTGTGCGGCGAGCTGACCCGCGCCCTCCTCGAACAAAAACAGCGCCATCCCGGCCTCGACATCGTCGTCATCACCGACCCGATCAACACCGCCTACGGAGGCACCGCCGCCCCGCACCTCGACCAGTTGCGGGCCGCCGGAATCCCCGTCGTCATCACCAACCTCGACCGCCTCCCCGACAGCGTGCCGCTCTACTCCCTGCCGTGGCGACTCCTCGTCAAGCCGTTTGGCCAAAGCCGCGCTTCGGGCGGCTGGCTGCCCAATCCATTCGGCGAAGGCCGCATCGGACTGCGCGCCTGGCTACGGCTGCTCAACTTCAAGGCCAACCACCGCAAGGTGCTCATCGCCGACCGCGACGGCCGCATGCTCGGCCTGGTCGCCTCCGCCAACCCCCACGACGCCAGCAGCGCCCACTCCAACTGCGCCCTGGTCTTCGACGGCGCCGCCGTCCTCGACCTCTACAACTCGGAACGGGCGGTGCTGGCCTTCTCGTCCACGGCCCCGCCACCCGAGTGGCCGCCTGAAATCGCGGCGCCCGCCGCCGACGCCGCCGCCGCCGCCCCGACCGCCCAGGTGCTGACCGAGGGGAAAATCCGCGAGGCGGTGCTCGAAGACCTCGGCCAGGCCGGCCCCGGCGACCGCGCCGACCTGGTCATGTTCTACCTCTCCGACCGTGCGGTGATCGCCGCCCTCAAGGCCGCCCACCGCCGCGGCGCCCAAGTGCGCGTGCTGCTCGACCCGAACAAGGACGCCTTCGGACGCACCAAGAACGGCATCCCCAACCGCCAGGTCGCCCGCGAGCTGAACGCCGCCGGCATCCCCGTGCGATGGATGGACACCCACGGCGAGCAGGCCCACACCAAACTGCTCCTGCTCCGCGCCGCCGACGGCCGCCGCAGCCTCCATCTCGGCTCCGCCAATTTCACCCGCCGCAACCTCGCCGACCTCAACCTCGAAACCAACGTCCGCGTCCGCGGCCCCGCCGACGCCGCCGTCTTCGCCGAGGCCGACGCCTTCGTCGAGACGGCCTGGAACAACACCCCCGGCCGCCACATCAGCGTCCCCTACCCGGCCTACGCCGACGAGTCGCGCTGGCGTGTCATCCTGTACCGCCTCATGGAAGCCACCGGCCTGAGCACCTTCTGAGGACGCCATGATGGCCCGCACCGCCGCCCTCACCGTCATTGATTTCGAGACGACCGGCCGCGTCGAGGGTTTCCCCAACCAGCCCTGGCAGATCGGACTGGCGCAGATCCGCGACGGGCACGTGCGGCCCGACTTCCAGTTCGAAAGCCTGCTGCGCGTCGGCCAGCGCCCGTTCAACCCCTACGCGCCGGGGCGCCACGCGTTGCTGCGGGCCGAGATCGCGGCCGCGCCCAGCCTGGACACGCTGTGGCCGGCGTTGCGGCCGTGGCTGCTCGGGGCGGCCCTAGTCGCGCACAATGTCTCCGGCGAGAAGCACTGCCTGGCCGACGCCTTCCCGCTGCACCGCCTGGGACCGTGGATCGACACCCTCGCCCTCGTGCGCGTCGCTTTCCCCGACCTGCGCTCACACCAGCTCGAAGACGTCCTGCCCGCCCTCGGCCTCGACGCCAAGGCCCGCCAGCTGTGTCCCGGCCGCCAGCCCCACGATGCCCTCTACGACGCCATCGGCTGCGCCTGCCTGCTCGACTTCCTCCTCCACCTGCCGGGGTGGGAGAACGCTTCCGTCGAGGCCCTCAGCCGGGCCCGCCCGGCCGCCTTCCTCCACCGCCGCCGGCGCCCGGGCTGAGGACGCTCCGCCCCCCTGCCGCGCGGCCCGGCTCAGCTCAGCACGTCCCGCAAGCGTTGGCCACCGGGCGCTTGCTCGAGCCCCGCGGACGACAGCGGCCTGGCGCGGCAGGCAGGTGGAGGGCGTCCCTCCAGCCCGGCCGACAACAGCCCGTGTCGGCGCCGATGGAGGGCCGGGCGAGGGTGTGCTCGACCATGCCGGTTGGCAGGAAAACTTCCGCTCCCGTTAGGCCAGCCGGCAGGCGGCGCGCAACCGGGCGCAGCTGGCGCCAAGGAGATACCCCCGAACGAATTCGCGGGGGGCTTGACGGCGCCCGGTTCCCGCGGTATTGTTCTATCATCAACTTGGGACGGGGACTCGGTGTCGCACTCCCCAGTGGCTCTGTTCTTATAGAAGGAGGCATGCAATGAGAAAGACAGTTGTGTCCGTTGTGACGGGTCTGGGACTGCTTGGGTTCGCCGGCATGGCCGCCGCAGCCGTGATCGGGTACGACCCCCAGACTCCAAGCTCGTGGCCGGTAAGCATCAGCGAGAGCAAGGCCAGCAGCGAAGGCGCCCCCCGCACCAATACCTACGACCATAAGGTGAGCACCGTGTGGTACACCACGTCGGCCACCGGCTGGATCATGTATGATCTGGGCGCCTCCACCACCCTGAACCGGTTCTCCTACTGGAACTATGCTAACTCGACGACCGTTCAAGTGAAGGATTACAGACTGTATGTGACGGATACCTCCACGGGCTACGCCAACAGCGCCCCGGCCGACGCCTCGTGGGGTTCGGCGCTGAAGGACGACACGATGAAGCAAGCCTGGATGTTGCCGGTCTGGCAGGAGCAACAGGTGGCCATCTCGGCCACGGGGCGGTATGTGCTGCTGGTTATCGACTCTAACTATGGCGCCCCGATCAACTCCGGCCTGACCGAAGTGGCATTCAATCAGCCGGATGTCGTCCCCGAACCCGCGGGGAACGACACGTACCAGATCGCCTGGACGAAGGCCAGTTCCATCGCCGACAACAGCCTCGGATACCGGCCGTCTTTTACGGTCGACGGCAACAAAAGCGCCCTCGAGACGCTGAGCAACGAGGTCAATTGTTGGTTCATGTATGACCTCGGCATGAACTTCGACGTCAACAAAATGTCCATCTGGAACACCACGAGCAATCGCGGGGTGAAGGACTTCGCCCTGTACTTCACCTCGAGTGCCTCGAACTTCGACAGCTACGCTGATTTCGGACACGGGCCGTTGACGGATCCCGAACTTGCCGCGTGGGGTTCGCCCGTCCTCACCGGCTCGCTCCTCAACGACTACAGCCAGCAGAATTTCGACATCACCGCCAACGGGCGCTACGCGTTGCTCAAGGTCAATTCGACGTGGGGATCCACCCAGTACGTCGGGTTCGCGGAAATCCAATTTGAGGGCGTGCCGGCTGTCCCTGTGATCCCTGAACCGGCGGCGCTGGCAGTCCTGGCGCTGGGTGCGGGTGCGGCCGTGCTGCGCCGCCGGCACGGTCTCCCTCGAAACTGACCAGCCTGCCGATCGCCGGTCTGGCCTACGCCCCAGGCAGGCACACCGAGGCCGGCCTTGGGCGCCCAGGTGATCCGAGCCGGCACGGGTCGTGGTACGGGTCATTCCCGAGCCGGGCAGCGTCGTCCCGCCGCCCGGCTCACTCGTCTTTCGCCGCCGGCGCCTCGGATGTGAAGGGACGTCCGCGACCGCCGCGTGGGGCGGACCGCCCGCCACCCGGGAATACGCGCATCGGCTGCACGGACGAACCTGGAGCCGCTTGCGGAACCCTGGCATGAGTGGCCGGGATGGAGAACCGGCCTCCACCGGCCCCCACAGGGACTGCTGCCGGTCGGGCTGGAAATCCGCCCTCCATCGCACACGGCGGTTGTTGTCCGCTGGGGTTCCGCAAACGGCTCTGGTAACATACTGTTGCCGTGTTACTTACGGTGAAGCGGATCGGTTGAACCGGCCCTGAGTCAAGACCGCCATTGGCGCCGATTCGCTGTACGTCCTTTCGGTCTCCGCGGCGCCTGCGTGACCCGCACCCCGAGGGCTCCTTTGCGCAGGCGTCCGGTGAACCCCGCGCAGCGGGCGGGGGGCGAGCCAATGTCTTGTGGATGCGCGTCCCCGTCACGCGCCCGGCCCCGTCACACCGTCACATTGACTTGGGTTCTATGACGTAGACTAGGTCGTTGTCGCTCTGGCGTTCCATGTCCGTGGCGCGGTAGGTGCCGGTGCTGAACCACTCGACATGCCCGTCCATGAACAGTTGGTTGCGGCCCCGGTACTCGCCCCACTGGCGGCCCAGGTACGGATCCTTGTCCAAGTACTGGAACCGGTGTGGGTTTCCGGAAGGACTCTCTGACGGTGGCTGTGCTTGACGAAGACGGTCGGACAGAACGCCACACGAAGCGTTCAACCAAGTGCCGGGTCCAGATTGTGGAGTTGTTCTCATCGTCCTGCCTCCAAAGCCAGGGGGTGGTTGAGAGCGTGGGAGGCTCCTGCAAAAACTCCATCGGCGCGGCTCCGGACCTTGCCTTCCACGCGTTTGCCATGGGTGCGGCGAGGGCCGTTGTCAATCCCCCATTTCTTCCGCGAAAAAAGGGGGGGGCTTGCCAGCGCCTCCCATATCACGTGGCCTGGGAGGAGTGGTCTCACACCTCCGACCCCTATCGAGGCGCTTGCGGAACCCCCCGCGTACGACAGCGGCCTCGTGCAATGGAGGGCGGAGGGCGTCCCTCCAGCCTGGCCGACAGCAGCCCGTGTCGGCGCCCATGGAGGGCCGGGCTCCGTCTCCCGCCCACCCATGCCCCGGCCTACGCCGACAAGCCGGGCTGACGCGTCGCCCCCCGCCCCCCCGCCGCGCGGCCCGGCTCAGCTCAGCACGTCCCGCACCTCGAACTCGCGGCCCGGCATCTCGCGGTTGGCCGCCTCGATCTTCTCGCGGCTCGAAAGCACCCCCAGCGGCGCCCGCGGCATGCCCGCCTCAAGCACCGCCAGGACGGCGCGCTTGACCTCGGCAGGCGTGGCGGCCAGCAGCTGCGCGTAGCGGGCCTCGCGCACCTCGCGGGTCTCCCCGGTCAGACGCCGCGACAGCGCCCAGCCGGTGGCCTCCTCCGGCCGGATCGGCTCAAGGGCGTACTTGGCGGTGGCGATGATGCCGCGCGCCACATCCACGTCCTGCCAGTCCACCTCCCGGATGTAGTCCGGAAGCTTGGCGAACACGTCGAAGGTGCGGGTGATGTGCGGGTCGGCGTAGGTGCTCAGGCTGATCGTCGCCCCGTCGTAGGAGCAGGAGGCGCCGTAGGCGTTGCCCTTGAAGCGCAGCTCGCTGACCATGTAGTCAACCTTCAGCATGGACATGGCCAGGGTGAGCAGCGTGGCGTCGGGATGCGAGCAATGCACCGCGGGGATCAGCTGCGCGCAGTGGGCCACGTTCATGGGCGCGGCCAGGCCGTAGCGCGGCACGCCGGCAAAGGGTTCGAACCCGGTTGCGGAGTCCGCAATCTCCCCCGGCGGCAGCCCCTCCAGCCAGCGACTCAAGGTCTCGCGCACGACGGCGGCCGGGCGCTCGGAGCCGGTGAAGCTGGCGGTCAGGCGGGCGTGCTGGCGGAGGAAGGCGGCGATCGCCTCGGCGTGCCCGGCCACGCCGTCGGCCTGCTCGTCGTAGGCGCGGTGCAGGGCGGTGATGCGGTCGAGCTGGGTCACCCCGCGCGTGATCTCACTCAGGTGCCCCTCGGGCGTCAGGCCGCGGCTGATGTAGCGCAGCGCCGTCGAGGGCCCGGCGTTGACCAGCCCGGTGCGCAGGGCCGCCATGCCCTGGGTGATGACGTCGGCGAAGCGGGCGCGGTCGCGCGGATCGGGCCGGAAAAACAGGTCCTCCAACAGCGCCAGCGCCTCCTCGATCTGATCGTCGAGCGTCTTCAGCGAGAACCACAGGTACCGGCACGGCGTCGCCGGATCGGTCGCATGCACCGAGAAGCTGCTGCCGCACGCGAACCCGCCGGTGCAGGCCGACTTGCGGCGGGCGATCTGCCCGTAGTCCATGCCGGCGGCGCCCAGCCGGTTGATGGTCTCCAGGTAGCGCGGCAGGTGCGGCCACAGCTCGCCCGGCAGGCCGTGCAGGTCAACGGCCACCTGCAGGTAGTTCACGCCGTTGGCAAAGACATCGTTGACCAGCAGCTCGCGCCCCCCCGGCAGCCGCTCGGTGGTGGTGGGGATGTGGACGGGCCGGTCGGGCAGATCCCCAAGCTGCAACTGGGGCAGCGAGGCGACCGCGGCCGGCGAGTTGGGCGTGCCGGCGTCCTCTTCGAGCGTCTCCGCCTCGGCCGCCAGGTCACGCATCTCATTGTCGGTGAACTGTTTGCGGACCTCGCACATGCGCGCCTCGAAGGCCGCGTCCGCCCTCGCCTGCCACTCGCGGTCGGGCGACAGGACGACATCGAACCGGTGCGGGTTGTCGAGGAGCCGGTCGCGGATCATGCGGCGGAAGACCTCCGGCCGGCCGGCGTAGAGCGCCCGGCAGTCGGTCAGGATCTCGTCCTGGTGCAGGAACAGCAGCGGGTCGGCGCCGTAGATCCAGGACTCCAGCACCGACTCCATGATCTCAAGGGGCTGCTCGGGCTTGACCTCAAGACACTCGTAGGTGTAGCGACGGAAGGCGGAGGTGACAAGGGCCTCCTCGAAGCCCTCGGCGGCGAGCCGTTCGAGCGTGCCCAGCACGAGGTCGCGGAAGGCGTCGGCGCGCTCGGGCTCCGACCCCTTCAGCCCGACGACGAAGACGGTCTCCAGGCCGGTTCCCATGAAGCCGGAGTGGATCAGGTCCTGCCCCAATTTTGAATCAATGATGGCCTTCTTGAGCGGGGCGGCATCGTCGCCGAGCAGGAGGATGGTGAGCAGGTTGAACATGGCGGCGTCGGTGGCATCGGTGGCGTTGCCGACCAGCCAGTTGATCTGGAAGAAGGTCTTCTCGCGGGCCTCCTCGTCGGGGCCGAGGGCGTAGCGCTCGGCGAGCTGGCGCGGGGCCGTCCAGCGCGGCTGCCGGCCGAAGTCCGGGCGGATGTCCTGGCGGTCGAAGGGCGCCAGGCGTTCGGCTAGGAAATCGAGGTGGTCGGCGGTCGGGATGTCGCCGTAGAGGACGAAGTGGGCGTTGCTGGGGTGGTACCAGGTGGCGTGGAAGCGCCGGAAATCGGCGTAGGTGAGGTCGGGGATCGAGACCGGGTCGCCCCCGGACTCGCGGCCGTAGCAGGTGTCGGGGAACAGCCCCCGGCAGGCAAGGCGGAACAACCGCCCCTCGGGGCGCGAGAAGGCGGCCTTCATCTCGTTGTAGACAATGCCGTTGACGGTGAGTGCGCCCGTCGGCGCCTCCGGGTCGGCCGGTTGCAGGTGGTGCCCTTCGCGCTTGAAGGTCTTCTCCTCAAGCAACGGATGGAAGACAGCGTCGAAGTATACCTCGGCCAGGTTGAACAGGTCCTTGCGCACGTTGCTGCACACCGGGTAGTAGGTGCAGTCCCACCCCGTCAAGGCGTTGAGGAATGTCGCCATGCTCATCTTCAGCATCTCGAAAAACGGGTCGCGCACGGGGAAGCGCCGGGAGCCGCTGAGCACGGCGTGTTCGAGGATGTGCGGCAGCCCGGTGTCATCGGGCGGCGGGGTGGGGAAGCTGATCGAGAACAGGTTCTCGGCGTCGGCGGCGTGCAGGTGCAGCAGCCGGGCGCCGGTGCGGTCGTGCTCCAGCTCGAAGGCGGTCAGGCGCAGCGACGGCAACGGCGTGATCCGACGGACGGTGAAGCCGGCGTAGCGGTCGCCTACCTGAAACGGCAACGTGGACGGACGCGCCATCGTGGGACTCCTGTCTTTGCCTCGCAATCCGCCAGCCCCGTGCCTGCGGATTCCGCAAACCCGTAACGTACGGCCGCCCCCTCCCTTTGCAACGCCGACCGGTGCCCGCCGCGGCGGCCAGACCGCCGGCGACCCTCACGGTGTCTGGGCCAGGCAGCCGCCGCAGACCCCAACCACCCGCCCCGACGCTGCGTCGGCCGAAAACCGCCTGCGAAGTCTTCTCTTCGCACCGGGCGCATGCTATGATAGACCGCAGGCAGCGACGGGAGGTGACAGACCGGATCATCGTCATCGCCGCGGAATCCCTCGAATCGGTGAACGACTGGCGCCCCCAGACCGCCGAGACGGCATGGCGCCTGGCGTTCAAGACTTGGCTGCCGGCCCACGAGGCCATCCGCCTCACCCAAGAGCGGGTGTCCCCCAGTTTGCCGCCCCCAACCTGTTCCATCGTCGGCCTGGCTGCACACTGAATGAGGCGGGAGATGACGAAGCACCGGACCCGCATCCATTTCCGGATTCCGCCATACCGTGCGCCCCGGCATGCGTGGCGGCGGCACATATGGGAGGCGGCGTGGGAAGCGGCGCGGGCGGCGGGCGCGGAGTACCGGGCGTCGGACCGGCTCAAGGTGTCGGTTGTGCTGTATTTCGAGGGAGCCGCGCTCGGACGCCACGACGTGGACAACCGAACCAAGGACGTGCTTGACGCCCTGCAGGGCCGGGTCGGCGGGCCCAAACGCGAACGGCCGTGCGGCCCCCTGATCCCGAACGACAGCCAGGTGTGGCAGCTCTGCGTGGCGAAGCGCCCGCCGCCGAGGCAGAGCGGCGGTTGCGGCCATGTCACAGTCAGCGGCCTCCGCCCGCGGCAGCTTGCCGACCGATCCTGAGCCTGACCCCTTGCGCTGGTAGGGATTCACCTTGAAGCTCATCTACTGCCCGAAGTGTCTGGACATGAAGAAGCTGCGGATGCTGGCGCTGCGGCGGTGCGCCTGCGGGCAGTCGTGGGGGTACTACCTCGACGACGACCTGACGGCGGAGATCGGCGGGTGCGCGGTGCCGGTCGCCATCGAGAACGACGAGTTGCGGGAGGCGGTCGCCGCGCGGCCGGAGAGGGGGCGAGGGGCTCCGATCGAGGCGCGGGTGCTGCCGGAGCGCTGCGACACGCTGCGCGTCCGCGCCGAGCCCAATCCGCGGGTGCCGGAGGAGCGGGGCGCCGCGCGTGACTGACGCTGTCGCCGGGGCGGCGTCGGAGTGGCGGGCCGGGCCGTGAAGACCCAGGATGGCCACTTGGCTGGCCCCACGTCGCCCTTCACCGCAACCAGGCCTGCACCGCGTCGCCACTCTCGGGTAGCGCGCTCTCTGGGGCTCCAGGGCAAGGGCAGGACCCCCGGCCCGTTCGAGGCTGGTGCCCAGCCGGCGCACGAGAGCGACAGAGCGTGCGGGCGGACTCCGGCTCGCGAATCGGTGGAACGTTGCGGCCCCGTTCCGCGGTTTCCGTGGGGCGAGGTGACACGGCGGGCTTTCCCGGGTTGCCGCGGGCGCCCTGGAAAGGGGGGGGCGTTGGGTTTGCCTTGCCAACAGGGGTGTCAACACACACCCGTCCTTGGTGTCAAGAGGGGGCGCCCTTGGAGAGAAAGCCGTGCGGAAGTGCCTGACGGTCAAGCGGAAACGGATGGAGCGGGTGATGGGAATCGAACCCACGTGGCCAGCTTGGGAAGCTGGTACTTGCCGAATGACGTACTCAGCATTGTGGTTGTTATGTGGTTGTTATCTGCGGTGGCCCGTTTATCTTACTGCAGCTTGAGGCAGTCCGGTGCAACGGAGTGAACCTTCAGGGGTGCCGCCATGCCACGTACGACCAAGGGCACGATCTACAGGCGCGGGAAGACCTACTGGCTCGAGTACTACCTGGCAGGCCGACGGGTGCGTGTCTCGCTGCAGACCGGCGACATGAGGAAGGCGGAGCAGGAGCGGGACAGGATCATCAAGCCGATCTCACTGGCCGACAGGACCGCCAAGCTGAAGTCGGTCATCTTCGACCTCAGTGACACGGAGTCGCAGATCGCGCAGCTCAAGGACCAGAGCCGCCCCCGGTTGCCCCTGGCGGACGTTTGGAGCCAGTTCCCGTACAACCAGTCGTCGTCGCGGCGGGGGGCAGTGAGGAAGCTGACGCCGCGCAACGTTGAGGAGAACCGGGCGGCATGGGCCAAGTTCGTCGGCTGGGCAGGGCAGCAGCATCCGGAGTGCGTCAACCTGGAGGACGTCACCGCGGAGATCGCCAAAGAGTACTCCAAGTACCTCCAGGAGCACCTGCGCCTGACGGCAGGCCGGCACAACAAGCTCCTCACCATCGCTGGAGTCATGTGCCGCCTCGCGGGGCGGCCGAACCCGTTTGCCGATGTGGTCAGGTTCCAGGTCGAGCACGAGTCACGCAGCAATCTCGAGGTGGACGAGCTCCAGAAGGTCTGTTCTGCGGCAGACGGTGAGCTGCGGCGCCTTCTCGCGATTGGCTTGTACACCGGCATGCGCCTTGGGGACTGCGTGCTGCTGCAGTGGGAGCACCTGCGCAAGGGCCGCATCATCCGCGTCACGGCCAAGACGAAGAAGGAGGTCTCCTTCCCCGTACACCCGTCGCTTCAGGCAGTCCTGGACGAGACTCCGCCAGACCAGCGTCACGGATACCTCTGTCCGGACCTGGCGGCTGAGTACCTCCGGTGCCACACGTTGGTGAGCAAACGCGTACGTGGACATCTCGAGCGGTGCGGGATCACGACGGTCGAGAAGGCGCAGGGACGCCGTCGCGGCATCTCACGCCGGGGCTTCCACAGCCTGCGCCACAGCTTCATCACCGAGTGTGCAAGGGCCGGCGTACCGATTGGCCAGATTCGGGAATGGGTCGGGCACTCGTCCACCGAGATCACACGGATCTACGAGCACTGGAACCCCACGGCAGGCCAGGCACAGATTCTCGCCGCCCTGCCTGTCATCGAGGGGTTCTCCGCCGTGCCGGCCCGGAAGGGCGAGGAACTGAAACGCCTCCGGGACCAAGTGAAGAACCTCACCAAGACCGCCT
>MVZH01000108.1 GCA_002068325.1 Lentisphaerae bacterium ADurb.BinA184
GGCGGGGCGGGGCGAGCCACGCCCCCCGAAAAAGCGCGCCGTCGCCCCGGCCATGACAGGTTCAGGAGCACACGCATGGAGACACTGCGCCACACCAACGCCCGCTTCGAACGCGGACTGCGCAAACTGATCAACCGCTCGGCCTTCGACCCCGACATCGAACGCGCCGTCGCCACCATCCTCAAGGACGTCCGCGAGGACGGCGACAAGGCGCTGGTCGAATGCGCCCTGACCTATGACCGCGTCGAGCTGACCCCCGAGGAGTTCGCCGTCTCGCCCGCCGAGGTGGAGGCCGCCGAGAGGCAGACCCCGCCCAGGGTGCGCAAAGCCATCCGCGACGCCCACCGGCAGATCCGAGACTTCGCCCGCCGCCAGCGTCCGCGGCCGTGGTTGTGCTCGCCGCGGCCCGGCGTCATGCTGGGCGAGCAGTTCGCCCCTTTCAGCCGTGTTGCCTGCTACGTGCCGGGCGGCACCGCCCCCCTGGTCTCGACCGTCCTGCACACCGTGACCTTGGCCGCCGCCGCCGGCGTGCGCGAAATCGTGGTCACCAGCCCCGCCCGCGGCGACAAGAGCCTGCCCCCGGCCGTGCTCTACGCCGCCGCCTGCGCCGGGGCCACCGAGATCTACCGCCTCGGCGGAGTCTACGCCATCGGCGCCTTCGCCTACGGCACCGAGACCATCCGCCCGGTCGAGAAGATCGTCGGCCCGGGCAACGCCTTCGTCACCGCCGCCAAACGACAGGTCTACGGACACGTCTCCATCGACCTGGTCGCCGGCCCCTCGGAGGTCATGATCATCGCCGACGGCAACGCCCGGCCCGAGTTCATCGCCGCCGACATGCTCTCCCAGATCGAACACGGCTCTGGACGCGAACAGGCCGTCCTCGTCACCACCGCCGATGGCCTCCTCAAGACCGTGCGCGATGAACTCGAACGGCAGACGGCCCGCCGCAGCCGCTCGGCGCGCATCCGCCGCTGCCTCGAACGCGGCACCTTCCTCGTCCTCGTCGAAAACCTCAAGATGGCGGCGGCCCTGGCCAATGCCTACGCCCCCGAGCACCTCGAAATCATGACCGCAAACCCCGGCGCCGTCGCCCGCCAGATCACCGCCGCCGGCGCCATCTTCCTGGGGCCGTGGACGCCCGAGCCGGTCGGCGATTTCGTCGCCGGCCCCAGCCATGTCCTGCCCACCGGCGGCAGCGCCCGGCTGTTCAGCGGACTGACCGTCGAACAGTTCTGCCGCCGCATGAGCGTGATCCGCTACGAGCGCCACGCCCTCCGCCGTGAGATGGACACGATCGAGGCCTTGGCCGAGGTCGAGGGGCTGGACGCACACCGCGCCAGCGTCACCGCCCGCGAGGGACGCGACGAGGGCGAGTCGCGCGTCAAGGCCCGTCGATCCTGGGACTGAGCCGCCCCCGCCGGCACCGCTCAACGCGGCGCGGCGCCCAGGCTCCTGCAGCAGAGGGCACCCGCCCACGGTCGGCATGGGCCATCAACCGACCCCCGCCGCGGAACCGCCCCGCGTCACCGGCCCTGCCGCCGCCCCACGCGGCCCCGTCGCAGTCCCGTCGCCTTCAAGCCGGTCGCATGCCCGTCCCGCCCCTACTTGCGGTCGGTGCGGAAGGGGACGGCCGGCAACCCCTCCCGGTTGTACAGGTTGCAGTCCGGGTTGTTGGCCCAGCCGTAACGCACCGCCTTGGGCTCCGACACCCCCTCGGCCGACACCACCACCGTGTCGCCTTCGACCGCCGCCGTCGCATGCTTGAACTGGCCGTCGGCACCGGCGACGGCAAAGCCCGTCAGTTTCTCGCCCTTCACAACCAGACCGCCCCCGATGTGGCCGAAAGACAGCCGCGCCTTGTCACCCTCGACGGCCATCTCCGTGAAGACCGGCCCAGAGTAGACCACCTTGTCCTGACCGTACGCAATGGCCTGCGCCGCCAGGGCCAGGCGCTTGCCCACGTCCTGCTTGTTGCGCGGGTGGATGTCGTTGGCCTCCCCGATGTCGATCGCCACGGCTAGCCCGGTCCGGGGAACCCGCTCCACGGTCATCGTCTGCGCCTCGCGCAACTCGGCCCAGCCGCTCTGCACCGGCTCCGCCACCTTCGGCGTGAAGTTGGCCAACTGCACGATCAGGAACGCGAAATCGCCCGCCTTGAAGCGGCTGCGCCAGTCGGCGATCAGAGTCGGCAACAGGGTCTGGTACAGGCCGGGCTGCCCCGCGTTCGACTCGCCTTGGTACCAGATGGCGCCCTTGATCGGGAACGGCAACAGCGGCGCGATCATGCCGTTGTACAGCACCGAGGGCTGGTTGGGATGGGCGTCCAGCCGCTGCGGCACCGGGGCCATCTCGGCCAGCGCCTTGCCGGCTTGGTACGACCACTCGCCGGCCAGGTCAACCGGCTCGAACCCGGGGCACTCCACGCGCAACATCATCTCGCTGGCCTTGCCGACCAGGCCGCCGCCCCCGCCGGTGTCCAGGACCCGCACCGCAATCACGTTGCGGCCGGGCTTCAGAACCCCCTTGCCCAGGGCATACCTGCGGGGCTGACCGACGGCATCCGCCGAACCGACGTGGAGGCCGTTCACCCAGGTGGTGTCCCGGTCGTCAATGTTGCCCAGCGCCAGCAGGCCGGTGGTCCCCGCGCACTCCTCCGGCAGGTCGAAGGTCCGACGGAACCACACCACCCCGTCGAAACCGGCCAGGCCCTTGCCTTCCCAGGCGCCCGGCAACGTCATCGTCTGCCACTCCGCGGCCTCGAACACCGGATCCTGCCACGGCGGGTTGGCGGCCGACCCGGCATCGTTCGCCTTCCACCAGTCGCGCACGGCATCCTCAAACGTCCCCTTGACCGCTTGCTGCGCCGCCACCTTTTCCAGGAAGCCATCAATTACCGGCTTGAACTCCGGGGTCGCGGCCAGCGCCTCGGCGCTGGTCCACGCCTCGGCAATGGTGCCGCCCCATGCCGACTGGATCAGCCCGATCGGCACCTGGGTCGCCTTGTGAACCTCCCGGCCAAAGAAATACCCGACCGCCGAAAACGCGCCGCCCTCCACCAGGCCGGTCGGGCTGCACACCCGCCACGAACCCGTGCAGAACTCCTCCGGGCGGACGGCGATCTTCTTGGGCACTTGGAAGAGCCGGACCTGCGCGAAGTCCGCCGCCGCGATCTCCTCGTCCTTGTTGTTGACCGCGGTGACCGGCCAGTCCATGTTCGACTGCCCGGAGCAGATCCACACGTCGCCCATGAGCAGGTTCTTCACCGTCACCGTCTGCGGGCCGCTGACGGTCATCTCGTGGGGGCCGCCCGCCGGCAGCCGCGGCAACCGCACACTCCACTTGCCGTCCGCCCCGGCCTTGGTCTCGGCCGCTTGGCCCGCCAGTGTCACCTTCACCGCCGCCCCCGGCGCCGTCCACCCCCACACCGGCAGCTCGATGTCACGCTGCAACACCGCGTTGTCGCCGAAAACGCGGTGCAAGAATGGCTTGTCATCGGCCCGTGCCCCAGCCAGGGCCAGCCCAACCGCGACACAAACGACCCCGGAAATCCTTGCCGACATGTGGGTGCATCCTTCTGGTTTGACGACGTCGCCCGCCGGCCGGCCGCCAATCCGGCCGGCGGACGAGGCTTTCCCCAACCGTGACGCCCGGAGCGGAACCCCCGGACACGCCGCCGCCTCAGAGCGAGCGGTGGAGCGCGAAAACCACGCCCTGCACAAACACCTTGTCCGGCGGATAGGTGCGGGCCTTGAAGTCACGGTTGGCGGGGCGCAACTCGACCTGGCCGTCGCGGATGTAGAACGACTTTACCGTGGTCTCGTCCTCCACGAGGGCGACCACGACGTCGCCGATCTGCACGTCGGGGGTCTGCTTGGCCAGCACAATGTCACCGTCCAAGATGCCGAGGTCACGCATGCTCTCGCCGGTGACACGGAGGGCGAACAGCTTGTGCCCGCCCACGCCCTTGGGCAGCAGCGCAGGGTCGTACTTGATGGTGGCTTCGACCTGTTCCTCGGCCAGCAGCGGCACGCCCGCGCTGATCCGCCCCAGCAGCGGGATGCTCAGGGTCAGCGAAAGGTGACGCGGGCTGTCGGAACGCAGCAGCGTGAGGCTGCGCGCCTTCGACGAACGGGTGACGTAGCCCTTCCGCTGCAACGCCCGCAGATGCGCAAAGGCGGTCGCCGACTTGATCTTGAAATGGTCGGCGATCTCGTACACGGTCGGCGCCATGCCCTCGCTGCGCGAGAAGTGATCAATGAAGTCCAGCATCTCCTGTTGTTTCTCAGTCAGGCCTCTCATTCCGGTACTCCTTGCCTAGATGGGGTTTCGGTTTCTGCCCTGCCCGAGCCGGGGCGCAGCCGGCGGAAACGGCCGCTGAGGCTGCGCAGTTCACCACGTGCGCAAACTTACTAACCAATAAAATAAAGCCCGCGGCCACCGTTGTCAAGCAAAAAATAGCGGAATGTTCCAGCGATGCCCATGACCAGCCCGATCCGCCGCCGCGGCTCGGAGGCTTTCCACAGGTTTCGAGGGGCATCGCGACCGATGCGACACTCTTCGATCTCCAAATGACCGCGCCGGTCTCCTGAACCCCGTCTCCCCCGCTGCCTTGAATCCCCTGCCGCGTCACACTAGGGTATGCCCCCACGCTTCCAGGCGCCCTGCGTGGGGTTGCCCGGCCACCCCTTCCGGCCGGGCGGATGGCATGACGTTCCACTCGTGCATGACGTTGTTCGCCCTCCGTGCGGAACCCGAAAGCCTCCTCCTCAAGGCCCTTCACCGGCACTTCGGAGGCCGGCAGGACGCGAACGCGTTGAGGCACCTCGAAGCGAGACGCGAACTGCCGCTGGGCCCGGGCCCCGGCTGACCCCGGACGACGAACGGAGAACGGCAACCCGACAGGAGGTATTGTGTGATCACCGTCCACATGATCGGCAATGCGCATATGGATCCGGTGTGGCTGTGGCGACGGGCCGACGGCATTGACGCGGTCCTGGCAACGGCACGCAGCGCCTGCGACCGGATCGCCGAGTACCCGGACTTCATCTTCACCTGCTCGGCCAGCTGGTTCCACCGCCAGGTCGAGCGCCTCGACCCCGAGCTCTTCGCCCGCGTCCGCCGGGCGGTGGAGGCCGGACGCTGGCGGATCGTCGGCGGCATGGTGGTCCAGCCAGACTGCAACCTGCCCTCGGCGGAGTCGCTGACGCGCCAGCTCCAGCACGGCCAGGACTACTTCAAACGCACCCTCGGCGTGCGCGCCGACGTCGGCTACAACGTTGACTCCTTCGGCCACGACGCCTATCTGCCGCGCATCCTTCGCCAGGCGGGACTCGATGCCTACGTCATGATGCGCCCCTCCCAGGCCGAGAAAGCGTTGCCTTCGAATGTGTTCCGCTGGCGCAGCCCGGACGCCCATGAGGTCACCGTCTTCCGCATCAACGGCGGCTACGGCCTGTGGGGGGAGGACGCGACCCAGCACCTCCGCGACGCCCTCGTCGGCGTGCCGGCCGACCTGGGGCACACCATGTGCTTCTACGGAGTCGGCGACCACGGCGGAGGCCCGACGCGTGCACAGATCGAATGGATTCTCGCCCATGCCACGTCGTTCGACGGCCTGCGGCTGGTGTTCAGCCACCCGCGCGCCTTTTTCGACGCCATCGCTTCGCGCCTGGACGGCCTCCCCCTCGTCGAGCAGGAACTGCAGAACCATGCCGTCGGCTGCTACAGCGTCGAACGCCGCCTCAAACTCGCCATGCGCCGGGCCGAACACCGACTCCTCCAGGCCGAAGCCGTCGTCGCCGCTTCGCCAGCCCAGGCGCCGGCCGACGCCGCCCAAGTGCTCAACAACGCCTGGCAGAACGTGCTCTTCAACCAGTTCCACGACATCCTTGGCGGCACCTGCCTCGACTACTCCAGCCTCTGTGCCGCCGCCGAGATCACTGACGCCGAAGTGCACGCCACCGAGCTGATCACCACGGTCACCCGCCGCGCGGCCCGCCCACTGGCCGAACCCGGAAAACACAAGATCCTCGTGCGCAACACGTTGCCGGAGACGTTCAGCGGCCTGGTCGAGGACGTGCCGTGGCTGGGAGGGCACGACCGCCTCGCCCTCCGCGACGAGACCGGCCAGCCCGTCGCCATGCAGGTGGTCGCTGCCCCCACGGTCACCTGGCTCAAGAGCCTGCTCTTCCCCATCGAGATCCCCCCCGGCGTCACACGGATCCTGCAACTGGTCGAGAAGGACGACAACCCGAATCCCAACGGCGAGGCAGGCGCGGGACTTGAGGCCTCCGAGACCCGGCTGGCCAACCCGGCGCTGGCCGCCGACGTCGGCACCCCAACCGCGGCCGACGCCTTGTGCGCGCTGACGACGCCGCGGCGCGGCCCCGCCTCCTGGGAGTGGCGCCTGCATCTCGAAGTGCTCGACGATCCGTCGGACACCTGGTCGCACTCCGTCCCGTTCGTCTACCCCGGCCCCGTCGCCGGCACCTTCGCCTGGAGGCACCCGGCCGACGTCGTCGAGCGCGGCCCCCTCCGCGCCGCCCTGCGTGCCCGTGCCGACTACGGCAACTCGCGAGTCTGGTGCCGACTCCTGCTCTCCCCCGGACGTCCCGAAATCCGGCTGCGCCTCGGAGTGACCTGGGCGCAACCGCAGCAGCTCCTCCGCCTCCGCCTCGAGGCCGCCGCCGCAATCACCGAGCGCCGCGACCTCGTGGCCGGCGGCCCCCTCGCGCGCCCCCTCGACCGCCGCGAATACCCCCTGGGCGGCGGGCTGGCCGTGCGCACCGCCGACGGCGCCGCACTCGCCGTCGTGGCGCCCGAGGTGTTCAGCGTCAGCGTGACGCCGGACAGCGTCAACCTCACGCTTCTGCGGAGTCCGCACGTCGCGCATCACGACCCGACCCCCGCCGCGTCCCTGCCCGACCAGCCCGTCACCGACCAGGGCTGGCACGACTTCGACATCCGCCTCATCCTCGGACCGGAGGCAACCGTCGCGACCGCCGCCCGACTCGCCCGCGCCATGCTCATGCCCCCCATCATCTGGGACCTGACCGGGTGAGGAGGCGAAACCACCCGATCATCGGCACCGGCGTCCCGGCCCTCAAACCCTGTTCAGATGAAAGCCCGGCGGCACGCCCCCCGTCGCGATGCTGCGCACCGCAGACCCGTCACGCCGGAAACCCTCCACTTTCCACCGTCCACTGTCCACCTTCTACCCTCCACCCTCAACCTTCGACCCTCGATCCTCCACGCTCCACCCCGCCCGCGCCGCCGCTGAGATAAAGGCAATTATTAGGACTGACCCCGGGAAGCGCGTCCGTCTCCGGTTGACGGTGACGGGCGCACCGTGTATGCTAGACTTTTTCCCGCCGCGCGTTCAGCGTGGCCGTCCGCGAAGCGCCAGCCTCTGGCAAGGATTCCTATGGCCAGCCATCCGCACCGGCTTGTTGTGCGTTGCTGTTACATCGGGATGTTCGTCCAGGCGATGGTCATCAACCTGGCGCCGCTGCTGTTCATCCCGCTGAAGGATCAGTACGGGTTGACGTTCGAGCAGGTCGGCCGGCTGGTCTTCATCAACTTTATGACGCAGATGCTGGTGGACCTGGCCTGTTGCGGACTGGCGGACCGGGTCAGCCTCAAGCCGCTCACGGTGGCGGCGAACCTGCTGGCCGGGATTGGGCTGTGGGTGTTTGCGCTGACCCCGGCGGTGATGTCCCGCCCGTACGACGGCCTGGTCATCGGCACGGTGGTGTTTT
The DNA here is from genome assembly GCA_002068325.1 of Lentisphaerae bacterium ADurb.BinA184. Taxonomy (GTDB): domain Bacteria; phylum Verrucomicrobiota; class Lentisphaeria; order Oligosphaerales; family MVZH01; genus MVZH01. The sequence goes on from MVZH01000108.1 coordinate 7,761, forward strand.
CCGTCGGATGCGGGTTGCTTGAAGTGCTGCTCAGCCCGATTGTCAACGCCGTGCCGTCGGCGCGCAAGGCGCGCGACATGGCGCTGTTGCACGCCTGGTACCCGATTGGCAAGGTGGTGGTGATCCTGGTCACTGGGCTTCTCCTGTACGGGCTGGGGGCGTCGTCGTGGCGGTGGATCATGCTGGCCTGGTCGGTCGTGCCGTTCCTGAACACAGTGGGATTCCTGATGGTGGAGTTGCCGCCGCTGGTGTCGGGCGGGCAGCGCCACACGTTGCGCCGGCTGATGCGGGCGCCGGCCTACCTGTTGCTGGTCTTGGCGATCGGGCTGGCGGGGGCGACGGAAGTGACGGTCGCCCAATGGACGTCGGCCTTCGTCCAGCGCGGCCTGGGCTTTGCCAAGGTGGTGGCCGACCTGGTGGGATTCAGCCTGTTCGGCGTCGGGATGATCGTCGGCCGGCTCTGGTTCGGGTTCAAGGGCGAGAGCGATGCGCTGCCGCGGAACATGGCCTGGGGGGCGGCGTTGTCGGCGGTGATGTGCCTGGTGATGGCGTTGTCGCCGTGGCCGGTGCTGTCGCTGGCGGCGTGCGGCTTGGCCGGGCTGTTCGTGAGTCTGCTGTGGCCGGGCACGGTCTCGCTGGCGGCGGCCCGCTTCCCGCTGGCGGGGGCTTCGATGTTCGCCATGCTGGCGGCGGCCGGGGACACTGGCGCGGGCTTCATGCCATGGGGCGTGGGCGCCATCGCCGACTGGGCGCCCGCCCATGTCGCGTGGCTGGGCGCCGTCCTCGGACGGGGGCTGCCCCCCGACCAGCTCGGGCTGCGCGCCGGGCTGCTCGCGACCGCCGTCTGCCCGGTGATGATGGCGTTGCTGGTGGCGGTCTACGCCCGGCTGAGGGCCGACCGCAGAAACGAAAACGCCGGGTGACGGGGCGTGGCGCCGGCACCGATCGGGGCGTACAGGCGTGACAGAGCCGACGGAGACAGCAAGCATGGCACGGATTGACCTGCATGGCGAATGGACGCTGGTGCGCGTGGGCAACGGGGCCGCGGTGCCGGCCCAGGTGCCGGGAGACAACATCAGCGCCCTCCTCGAAGCCGGGGCCATCCCCGACCCCTACGTCGGCATGAACGAACTCGACGTCCAATGGGTCGGCCGCGAGGACTGGGTGTTCCGGCGCGAGGTCGTTGTGCCCCCGGCGCTCCTGCGGGAGGAGGCCGTCTTCCTGACCTTCGAGTCGCTGGACACGGTGGCGACGGTGCTGGTGAACGGCGTGACCGTGGGCGAATCGGACAACATGTTTGTGCGATGGCGGCGCGAGGTGAAGTCGGCGCTGAAGGCGGGCGCCAACACGATCGAGGTGCGCTTCCGTTCGTCCGAGAACGAGGCGTTGGAGCGCAACCAGCGTCTGCCCTATCCGGTGCCGACGGGCGGGGCGCCGGTGTTCTCGCCGCACCGCAACCTGGTGCGCAAGGTGCAGTGCCACGCCGGCTGGGACTGGGGGTGCTGCCTGATGGTCTCCGGCATTTACGGCGAGGCGTGGCTGGAGGCGACGTCGGCGGTCGTCATCGAGCATGTCTACACCGAGCAGTTCCATGCGAAGGGGCGCTGCCGGGTCGTCGTGGCGGTCGAGGCGACGGCGGTCTTACCGTATGCCGGCGAGCTTGACATCCGCCTGGGCGAGGCGACGGCGCGGGTGCCGGTGCGGCTGGCGCCCGGGCGGCAGACCGTGTTTGCCGAGGTGACCGTGCGGAATCCGCAATTGTGGTGGCCCAACGGCGAGGGCGGGCAGCCGCTGTACGACCTGACGGTCCGCCTGGGCGGGGCGACGGCGCGCAGGCGGCTGGGGCTGCGCACGCTCGAACTGGTCGCCCAGGAGGACGCCAAGGGACTCTCGTGCTGGTTCCGCGTGAACGGCCGCCCGGTGTTCTGCAAGGGGGCCAACTGGATCCCCGCCGACGCCCTGCCGCGGCGTCACACCCGCGAGACCTACGCCGACCTGCTGGGCAGCGCCGCCGAGGCCCACATGAACATGCTCCGCGTCTGGGGCGGGGGACAGTACGAGCGGGAGGACTTCTACGACCTGTGCGACGAGAAGGGCCTCCTCATCTGGCACGACTTCATGTTCTCCTGTTCGCTCTACCCGGCCAGCGAGGAGTTCCTGCATGGCGTGGCCGCCGAGGCCGAGTACCAAGTCAAGCGGCTGCGCGACCACGCCTGCGTCGCGCTGTGGTGCGGCAACAACGAGGACCTGGGGGCGCTGGGCTGGTTCCAGGAGTCACGCCAGCACCGTGACCGCTACCTGGTGGACTACGACCGCCTCAACGAGGGGGTGCTGGGGCGGGCGGTGGACGCCTTCGACCCCACCCGCACCTTCTGGCCCAGCTCGCCGTGCGGCGGACGCGGCGACTACTCCGACAACTGGCATGACGACCGCCGCGGCGACATGCACTACTGGTCGGTCTGGCACGAGGGCAAGTCGTTCGACGCCTACTACCGCGTGACGCCGCGCTTCTGCAGCGAGTTCGGCTACCAGTCGTTCCCGTCGCTGGAGACCATCCGCCGCTACGCCGGCCCGTCGGAGCTGAACGTCACCTCGCCGGTCATGGAGCACCACCAGCGCAACACCGGCGGCAACTCGAAGATCATCGAGATGTTCAGCCGCTACTTCCGCATGCCCAGCGGCTTCGCCAACTTCGTCTACCTCAGCCAGGTGCAGCAGGCGCTGGCGATCAAGACGGCGGTCGAGTATTGGCGGCACCTGCGGCCCGTCTGCATGGGCACGCTGTACTGGCAGCTCAACGACGTGTGGCCGGTGTGCTCGTGGGCCTCCCTGGAGTACGGCGGCAAGTGGAAGCTGCTGCACTACGCCGCCAAGCGCTTCTATGCGCCGGTGCTGCTCAGCGCCTTCCAGAAGGACGGCCAGCTCGAAGTCTGGCTGACCAACGATCGCCCGCAGACGGTCAAGGCCGAGATCGAACTGCGCGTCATGGATTTCGCCGGCCGTGAGCTGAAGCGGCTTGCCCTCGACGCGCGGGTCGCCGCCGGCGCGGCGAAGCGGGTCAAGGCCTGCGCAGTCGGCGACCTCGTCGCCCGGCCGCAGGATGGATTCCTCTTCCTGACCCTGCGCTGCGGCGGCGAGGTCTCACACAACGAACACTTCTTCACCGAGTGGAAGCGCTGCGAGCTGGGCGAGGCGGGCGTCCGCGCCACCGTGACGCCGGACGGCGCGGGCCTGACGGTGGAGGTGCGGGCGGCGCGGCCGGCCTTCTTCGTCTGCCTCGAAGCCGAGGGCCTGCCCGGCCGTTTCTCCGACAACGGCTTCACGGTGTTGCCGGGCGAGGTGACGCGCGTGCGCTTCACGCCCGCCCGGAAGGTCACACCGAAGGCATTCGCCAAGTCATTGAAGGTGTATGACTTGCGGAGCACCTACTAGCCGCGATGCTCTTCACGTAGGGGAGACACGGGTAAAGACGATGGCAAATACAGTGGGGAATCCCTTTGTCTTTACCCTAGTCTTTACTGTAGTCTCCGGCCCTATGTGAAGCGTACTGACACTAGCCTGGATTGTTCACAAAGAGGAAACGGAGGCAACGAAGGGGTTGCGTTGCTTGGGGGGGATACCACCCTGCGTGCGGTTGGGCGGCGTGGAAACCGCCGGCTTTCTCAGTGGTTTGCAGGCCATGGCAAACCCATGAGATGCTTCTCCGTGATCTCCGTTGCCTCTTTGTTCATGAGCAGCTCAAGCCGGGCCGGCTAGTCCCACCAGAAGTAGAAGTCGCTGCGTCGTTCGAGGTCGGCCGTCAGTTCCTCGACGGTGCCGGCGCCCTGATCCACCATGTCCGGGCAGAAGGCGTACATGGCCTCGGCCAGCACGCGCGGGTTGGTGACGGCGGCGGCGAAGCGTCCGCTGAGGAAATCCGCGCCGCTGCCGTGCAGGGCGTAGGGGTGCTGGGCGTCCAGTCGCCGCATCCATTTCAGCACCAGGTGGTTGGTGATGTCGTAGTTGACGCCGTTGACGCCTGTGTAGACCATGACGGCGAACTTGTCGCGGGTGGGCAGGCAGGCGACCAGGTCGGGCCGGCCATCGATGGCGAAGTGCATTTCCGCGATGAAGGCGAAAACGCCCATGGCAAGGAGCGTTTCCTGGTGTTTCTCGACGAATGTCTGCGCTTCGGCCTCGGGGAGCTCGAGGACGAACTCGCCGCGCTCCCCGCGGGCGGCGAAGGGCTGTCCGGCCAGCCGGCCGGCCTCGGCGATGGCGGCCTGGTATTCGGGCGCGGCGGCGCGGTCGGCGAAGGCGAACACATCGAGGTAGGGGGCGGCGTCGGGCGGTTCGGCGGCGCCGGCCCTGCGCAGGGCGGCGACGAGGGGTTTGTCGCCCCGGCCGGCGGCGAGCATGAGGGCGGTGCAGCCGTGGCCGCAGTCGAGGTTGGGGCTGGCGCCGGCCTCCAAGGCGGCCAGGGCGGCCTTGAGGCTGCCCTCGCGCAACGCCTCGTAGAGGGCGCGGTCCGCGGCGGCCATGCCGGCGGGGTCGGGCATGCGGCCCAACTCGGAGGCTGAGAAGGCCGCCTTCAGCAACTGGGGGACGCGCACGCCGGCCGCCGGGGCGGGGCGCGGCTTGCATGCGGCCAGCGCCGGCACCAGCAGCAGCCCGGCGGCGGCGCACGCGAGGCGCACGAATAGTCTGGTCGCCTGTACGGCTGTCATCGCAGTTCCCTGGGCGCCCGTGTCCGCGGTGAGCTTCACCCGCCACCCGGTAACTATACAGGGGGCGCGGCGGCGGGGCAAGCCGGTGCGACGCGTTTGGCGTCCGGCCCCGGCGTGGCGCGTCGCGGCGGCGCGCCGTGCTGACGTCGAGCCCGGCGGTGGTTGCCTTCCGGCGGACAACAGCTATTTTGGCCGGTCTGTGCCGGTGCCGCCCGAGCAGGAGGTCTGCGACCCATGAAGTATCTTGGCTGTGCCTACTACCCGGAGTACTGGGGGCCGAAGCGTTTCCAGGCCGACGCCCGGCTGATGGCCGAGGCCGGCATCAACATCGCCCGCATCGGCGAGTTCGCCTGGAGCCGCCTCGAACCCGAGGAGGGGCGTTTCACGCTCGACTGGCTGCACGAGTGCCTGGACACCTTGGGCCGCCACAGCATTGACGTGGTGATGTGCACCCCCACCGCCGCCCCCCCCGCCTGGCTGACCCAGGCCTATCCCGACGTCTGCCTGGTGCGCGCCGACGGCCGCCGCGCCGAGCACGGTTCGCGCCGGCATTACTGCTCGACCTCTGAAACCTACCGCCGCCATACCGCCCGCGTGATCACCGCCCTGGCCTCGGAGCTGCGGCCACACAAGAACGTCGTCGGCTGGCAGCTGGACAACGAGTTCGGGCCCGAGGCCGGCTGGTGCCACTGCGAGAACTGCCAGTCCCGGTTCCAGGCCTGGCTGCGCGAACGCTACGGCAGTCTCGACGCCCTCGGCCAGGCGTGGAAGACCGGCTTCTGGAGCGTGGACTACAGCGACTGGCGGCAGATCCGCCTCGGCGACGCCGCCCAGAGCCTGTACTCCAGCCGCAACCTCGACAGCAAGCGGTTCTGGAGCGACATGATGATCGAGTACGCGCGCTTTCAGACCGAGCTGCTCCGCCGCCTCCATCCGGGCGCCTTTGTCAGCACCAACGGCATGGGACCCATCTTCTCGCCCATGGATTACTACAAGCTGTTCGCCTTCCTGGACGTGGCCTGCGACGACCTCTATTTCGACATCGCGACCATGGATCATAATGTCCTCGCCATGAATGTGTTCCGGAATATCAAGCCTGGCCGGCGCTACTGGGTCACGGAGACCGGGGCGGGCGCGCTCGACCACAACCAGCCGCCGCAAG
>MVZH01000109.1 GCA_002068325.1 Lentisphaerae bacterium ADurb.BinA184
CGGCATCGAGTACAACGGCGGCGACGGCTCGACCGACCCCGCCGACGCGCGCTCGACCCGCAACCCCGCCAACGCCCTCACCGAAGACGACTTCCGCTTCGAGATCATGCGCTCCGGCAACCAGTCCGCCGCCGGCGCCATCGATCCCACGAAGGAGGACTTCGGGTACCAGATGCTGTGCTGGTTCGACCCGGGCGAATACCTCGTGGAGGGCACGCTCACCAAGCCGGCCGGCTCGTCGGTTCCCGTCGAAGGCCTGTTCGAGGGCGACGGCTACGTCTACGCCAGAAACACCTACAGCAGCTCGACCCTGGCTGTCCTGGAGGCGGACATCGTCCCCGGCCAGTACAGTGTCTATGCCCTGCTCGCCGACGGCCGCGCCAACCGGACGCTGCGTTTCAAGTTCACGGTCGAGTCCTACACGGCCGCCAGCCTTCCCGGGTACGTCGTCGTCGAATCGCCTGCCTGGGGCGGCACCGGGATCTCGCGTACGCCGCTGTTCGACTTCGACGTGGCGGACTGGGACTTCCTCCAGCTCTACGACAACGTCGGCAACTTCCTGTACGAGCACAACCGTGATGGCGGCGACGTCCCCGCCGACCGGCATCAGCTTCCCCTTGCCGACGCCCTCGCCGCCAACTCGTGGTGCTGGCTCACCGTCACCAAGGTTGTGACGACCGGCGACGTCTGGTTCGAGTCCAGCACGTGGGTGCAGTTCCGCACCGGCTCCCTGTAGTCGGGGCGGCGGCTGGACGCCCGGCGCGAACCTGCATCGTTGCACCTCCCTTGCAGCCCCCCAGCCCTCTCTGCCGCCCTCGGCAACCGGCGTGGCCCCGTCAGCCACAGCGCCTCCCGGCCAGCCTCCCTTCGCGGGCCGCCCGCCTTGACTCCGGCGGGGCGCGACACTACGTTCTCCAGTTTGTGCGGCGCAGGTTTGGCCGACGCAAGGCGGACACCGTGACGCACGAGGCGAACCGGGAGACACGCATGGACTGCAAAGACTTCATCGCGAGCCAGATCGACGCCATCCGGACAGAGGTCGGAGACGGAACGGCCATCAATGCCCTCAGCGGCGGGGTTGACAGCTCGGTGGTGACCGTGCTGGGCCACCGCGCGCTCGGCGACCGCCTGCGCACGGTTTTCATTGACAACGCCCTGATGCGCGAGGGCGAGCCGCAGGCAGTCGTCGAAACCTTCCGGCGCCTCGGCATTCCCGTCGAGGTGATCGATGCACGCCGCGAGTTCCTCGACGCGCTGAAGGGACTCGCCGATCCGGAGGAGAAGCGCCATGCCATCACCAAGACCTTCTACTCGGGGGTCTTCGGCCAGCTCGTCAAGAACTCGACGGCGCGCTTTCTGCTGCACGGCACGATCCTCACCGACATCGAGGAGACGGTGGCCGGCATCAAACGGCAGCACAACATCCTGGCGCAACTGGGCATCGACCCGCAGAAGGCCTACGGCTACCGGGTGCTCGAACCGCTGCGCACCCTGCGCAAAGACGGCGTCCGCGAGGTGGCCACGGCGCTGGGGCTGCCGGCCGAGGTGGCCTACCGCATGCCGTTCCCCGGCCCGGCGCTGGCCGCCCGCATCGTCGGCGAGGTCACGGAGGGGAAGCTCGCCCTCGTCCGCCAGGCCACCGCCATCGTCGAGGAGGAGCTGGCTGACAGCGGGGCGTTCCAATACCTCGCCGTGCTGCTCGAAGACCGCGCCACCGGTATCCGCGACAACCGCCGCGAGTTCGGGCATATCATTGTCGTGCGCTGCATCGAAAGCACCGATGCGCGCAAGGCCGAGGCGACGCAACTGCCCTGGGACACCCTGGCACGCATCTGCCGGCGCATCGTCGCCATCAAGGGCGTCAACCGTTGCCTGTATGACCTGACGCCGAAACCGCCGGCCACCGTCGAATACGTGTGACGGCGGCGGGCGGCGAGGCAGACGGGCCGGGCGGGCGGCGTAGCCGTAGGGGAAACGACGCGCCTCGCCTGGGGCGGCGTGGCAGTCGCGGACAGCCAATAGCAAATGCCAAATAGCAGATAGCAGATGACAACAACATGCGTCAGGCCGCAGACCACGGACGGCCAGCCGCTCTGAGTGAACAGCGAGAGGAGACGCCGATGCCGCGTCGTGACGACGTCAAGAAAGTCCTGATCATCGGTTCCGGCCCCATCGTTATCGGCCAGGCCTGCGAGTTCGACTACTCGGGCACGCAGGCGTGCAAGGCGTTGCGCGCCCTCGGCTACCAGATCGTGCTGGTCAACTCGAACCCGGCCACGATCATGACCGACCCCGGCCTCGCCGACGCCACCTACATCGAACCGCTCAACCTCGAACACCTCACCGAGATCATCGAGAAGGAACGGCCCGACGCCCTCCTGCCCAACCTCGGCGGACAGACCGGGCTGAACCTCACCGCGCAACTCGAAAAGGCCGGCGTGCTCAGCAAGTACGGCGTACGCATCATCGGCGTTGCCGCCGACGCCATCGAGAAGGGCGAGGACCGCGAAGTCTTCAAGGCCACCATGCGCAAGCTCGGCATTGATGTGCCGCGCAGCCGGACAGTCTACACCGTCGAGGAGGCCGAGAAGGTGGCCGCCGAGCTGGGCTACCCCGTGGTGGTGCGGCCGGCCTACACCATGGGCGGAACCGGCGGCGGGCTGGTCTACAACATCGAGGAGCTGCGGACGATCGCCGGCCGCGGACTCGCCGTCAGCTTCGTCGGACAGGTGCTCATCGAGGAGTCGGTCCTGGGCTGGGAGGAACTGGAACTCGAAGTGGTGCGCGACGCCGACAACCGCATGATCACCGTCTGCTTCATCGAGAATGTCGATGCCATGGGCGTGCACACCGGCGACTCGTTCTGCGTGGCCCCGATGCTGACCATCGCCCCCGAGCTGCAGCGGCGGCTTCAGGACTATTCCTACCGCATCGTCGAGGAGATCCAGGTCATCGGCGGCACCAACATCCAGTTCGCGCACGACCCCGAGACCGGGCGCGTGGTGGTCATCGAGATCAACCCGCGCACCTCCCGTTCATCGGCCCTGGCCTCGAAGGCGACCGGCTTCCCCATCGCCCAGGTCTCCGCCAAACTCGCCGCCGGCCTGACCTTGGACGAGTTCCCGTACTGGCGCGAGGGGACGCTGGATCGCTACACCCCGTCCGGCGACTACGTGGTCGTCAAGTTCGCCCGCTGGGCGTTCGAGAAGTTCCGCGGCTCGCTCGACAAGCTCGGCACCCAGATGCGGGCGGTGGGCGAAGTCATGAGCATCGGCAAGACCTACAAGGAGGCGTTGCAGAAGGCGATCCGCTCGCTGGAGAACGGGCGTTACGGCCTGGGGTTCGCCAAAGACTTCAACGAGCTGCCGCTGGCCGAGCTGATGCGGCGGCTGCGCGAGCCGTCGAGCGAACGCCAGTTCATCCTCTACGAGGCCCTGCGCAAGGGGGCCGGCGTGCAGGAGCTGTCGGCGCTGACCCACATCAAACCCTGGTTCATCGGGCAGATGAAGGAGCTGGTCGAACTCGAAGAGCGCCTGCTGGCCTGCCGCGGCGGCGAACTGCCCGACGCCCTCCTCATCCAAGCGAAGAAGGACGGCTTCGCCGACCGCTACCTCGCCCAGATCCTTGACACCGGCGAAGACGCCATCCGCGCCCGCCGCACCGCCCTCGGTGTCGTCGAGGCCTGGGACGCCGTCCCGGTCAGCGGCGTCGCCAACGCCGCCTACTACTACTCGACCTACAACGGCGCCGACATGGTCACCGCAAGCGACCGGCCCAAGGTCATGGTCCTGGGCGGCGGCCCCAACCGCATCGGCCAGGGCATCGAGTTCGACTACTGCTGCGTCCACGCCGCCTTCGCCCTGCGCGAACTCGGCTACGAAACCATCATGGTCAACTGCAACCCGGAAACCGTCTCCACCGACTACGACACCTCGGACAAGCTGTACTTCGAGCCGCTGACCTTCGAGGACGTGCTCAGCATCTACCACAAGGAGAAGCCGGTCGGCGTCGTCGTGCAGTTCGGCGGCCAGACCCCGCTCAACCTCGCCAACCAGCTCGCCGCCGCCGGCGTCACCATCCTCGGCACCAGCCCCGACATGATTGACCTGGCCGAGGACCGCGACCGCTTCCGCCAGAAGATGGAGGCCATGGGCATCCCCATGCCCGAGTCCGCCATGGCCGTCACCCTCGATGAAGCTCTCGACGCCGCCGGCCGCATCGGCTACCCCCTCATGGTGCGGCCCTCCTACGTGCTCGGGGGACGCGGCATGGAAGTGCTCTACGACGACGACATGCTGCGCCACTACGTGCGCGCCGCCGTCGAGGACATCACCCCCGACCGCCCGATCCTCCTCGACCGCTTCCTCGACAACGCCATCGAGGCCGAGGCCGACGCGCTCGCCGACGGCACCGAGGCCTACGTGCCCGCCGTCATGGAGCACATCGAGCTGGCCGGCATCCACTCCGGGGACTCCGCCTGCGCCATCCCCCCGGTGACCCTCGGGCAACGGCACCTCGACACCATCGAGGACTACACGCTGCGCATCGGCCGCGAACTCAACGTGCGCGGCGTCATGAACATCCAGTACGCGGTCTGCAACGACACCGTCTACGTCCTCGAAGCCAACCCGCGCGCCTCGCGCACCGTGCCGCTGGTCTCGAAGGTGTGCGCAGTGCCCATGGCCCGCATCGCCACGCAGCTGATGATGGGGGCGCGGCTGGCCGACATGCGGCTGGAGCGGCGCGCCATCCCGCACGTCGGCGTGAAGGAGGTCGTCCTGCCCTTCAACATGTTCCCCGAGGTGGATCCCGTCCTCGGGCCGGAGATGCGCTCGACCGGCGAAGTTCTCGGCCTGGCGCCCAGCTTCGGCCTGGCCTACTTCAAGTCGCAGGAGGCGGCCCAGCCCGCCCTGCCCATGCAGGGCACCGTGTTGCTCTCGGTCACCGACAAGGAGAAGCCGCGCATCCTCGAAGTGGCCCGGCGCTTCGCCGCCATGGGCTTCCGCATCCGCGCCACCCGCGGAACCCACGAGTTCCTGCACGGCAACGGCATCTCCTCCACCCCCATCGCCAAGATGCTCGAAGGCCGCCCCAACATCGTTGATGAGGTGATGAACGGCGGCATCCAGCTGGTCATCAACACCCCGGCCGGCAAACTCAGCCAGACCGACGACTCGTACATCCGCAAGACTGCCATCAAGTACCGCGTCCCCTACATCACCACCACGGCGGCCGCGCGCGCCGCCGTCCAGGGCATCGAGGAACGGCGGCACGGCACCGCCCACGTCAAGTCCCTCCAGGAGTACCACGCCGGCATCCGCCCGCCCAAGCGGCCGTGAACCCCGGCCCGGCCGCCGCGGGGAACACTCCCCCCCGGCGCGCCCCGCCTCGTCAGCAAAGCCCAGGCCGGTTCGCGACGCGGCCTCGACGCGCCGTCGTTGCCGGCGTCCGGACGGGGCCGGTTGCATTCCCCGCGTCGGCGTGCCATGGTTCGGGATCATGTTGCAGGGGTTCCGCAAGTTCCGGGTGCGTTTCTACGACGGGCCGCGCTTCCTCGGCATCCAGCCGCCGCGGCGGAACGGATACCAGTCGCCGACGGTGACTGCCGGGCTCTGGCTCTACGCCTGGGGCGCGCGTTTCCTGACGTTGCCCGGCCGTATCGTGCTGCTGTGCACCGGGCTGATCCTCTTCTACTCGCTGCTCGGGTTGCAGATGCCGGTCTACCTGCTCGCCTTTCCCCTGCTGATGCTGTTTGCGGCCGACCTGGCCGTCGGCTGGGTGGGCCGCCCCCGTGTGCGGGTGGTGCGCCATCTGCCGCGCCGGATCGCCGTCGGGGCGAGCGTGGCCGTGACTTACCGCGTCGAAAACCTGGCCCGCCGCCCGGTTCTCGGCCTTCATGTGGACAGCCTGCCGCCGCCGGCCGGCGTGCGCTTCGAGCAGGGCACGCCCTACCTGCAAACCTTGGCCCCCCGGGCCGGCGCCAGCCTCGCCACCCGGATCCGCGGACTGCGCCGCGGCAAGTATGTGCTGCCGGCGGTGCGGGCCGATTCCTCCTTCCCGTTCAACCTCTGGCGGCTCGGCGTCATGTGTGCGCCGCCCCAGCCCCTCCTCGTCTACCCGACCTTCACGCCGCTCACCGGCCTCGCCATGCCCGTCGGACGCCGCTACCAGCCCGGTGGCATCGAACTGACCGCCAGCGTCGCTGACTCGACGGAGTTCTACGGCTGCCGCGAGTACCGCGAGGGCGACAACCCCCGCCACATCCATGCCCGCTCATCGGCCCGCGTCGGCTACCCCGTGGTCAAGGAACTGCGCGAAGAGTATTTCCCCCGCACCGCCCTCATCCTCGACACCCAGCGGCCGCGCACGCTCATGCAGCGGCTGCGGCCCGAACGCCCGGATCCGGTCTTCGAGGCTATGATCTCGCTGGCCGCCGCCCTCAGCGACCGCCTCGGGCGCAACGACTGTGTCGTGGATCTCTTTGCCGCCGGGCCGCAGGTGTACAGGTTCCGCAGCGGCCGCGGCCTCGCCTACGTTGACGACATCCTCGATATCCTCGCCTGCATCAAGCCGGCCGAGCGCGAGCCCTTCGCCGAACTCACGCCCGAGGTCGTGCGCGAGATCGCCTACATCAGCACCGCCTTCCTCGTGCTGTTCAAGTGGGATGACGAACGGCGAGGCCTTTTCGAGAAACTGACGCAGGCCGGCGTCAACACCAAGGCCGTCCTCGTCACCGACGGCTCCGCCGACGCCGGCACCCCTGCGCCCGAAACCGTCGTGCGGCTCAATGCCGCCGACATCCTCGCCGGACGCTGCCTGGAACTGTAGACTGCATCGTGGGGGGTCTGCCTCCGTCCTTTGCCGTCTTTCTTCTTCTATTTGCCATCTTCCCTCTTCTATTTGCTATCTTGCATTTGCTATTCTCCTGCACACCGCCTCCCGCGACTCAAAGGACTCCGCCCCATGTGCCTCGCCGTCCCCATGGAAATCAAGGAACTCCTCCCCGGCGCCGCCGGCCGCGTCGAACTGGACGGGGTCTCCTACCGCGTCGACCTCTCGCTCATCGAACACCCGGCCCTCGGCGACTTCGTCATCGTCCACGCCGGCTTCGCCATCGAGAAGCTCGACCGCGACGAGGCCGACGCCCGGCTGGCCCTGTTCGACGAACTGGCGCGCGCCCAACGCAGTGCAACCGACGGCGGCGGGCCATGAAGTACCTTGACGGATTCCGCAATCCCGATGCCGCGCGCCGCCTGCAGGCCGAGATCGCCGCGGTAGCCGCGCGGCTGCCCCCGCGCCGACGTCCGCTCCACGTCATGGAGGTCTGCGGCAGCCACACCATGGCCATCGCCCGCTACGGACTGCGCGACCTGCTGCCGCCCGGCATTGAGCTGATCAGCGGCCCCGGCTGTCCGGTCTGCGTCACCGATGCCGGCTACATCGATGCCGCCGTCGAACTGGCCCGCCGCGGACTCACCATCGCGACCTTCGGCGACATGCTCAACGTCCCCGGCTCCGCCGCCAGCCTGGCCGACGTCCGCGCCGCCGGCGCCCGCATCGAAGTCTGCTATTCCCCCCTGGCCGCCCTCGACCTTGCCTGCCGCCAGCCCGACCGCGAGGTGGTCTTCCTGGCCATCGGCTTCGAGACCACCGTCGCCCCCGTGGTCAGCCTGATCGCCGCGGCCCGCCGCGACGGCATCCGCAACCTCTCGCTGCTCGTCGCCTTCAAGCTCATCCCGCCGGCCCTGCGCGCCCTGGCCGCCGACCCCGAGATCCACGTCGCCGCCTTCCTTTGCCCGGCCCACGTCAGCGCCATCATCGGCGCCGACGCCTATCAACCCTTCGTCCGCGACTTCCGCGTCCCCTGCGTCATCGCCGGTTTCGAGCCGCTTGACATCCTGTTGGGGGTCAAGGGCATCCTCGAACAGCTGGCCGCCGGCGAGGCCCGCGTCGAGAATCAGTACTCGCGCGTTGTGCGGCCCGGCGGGAACCCGCTCGCCCAAGCCGTCATCGCCCGACATCTCGAACCCGCGGACGCCTCCTGGCGCGGACTCGGCGTCATCCCCGCCAGCGGCCTCAAGTTGCGCCCCCAGGCGGCCGAGTTCGACGCCGAGCAACGCCACGGCCTCCGCATTACGCCCGGAACCCCCGACCGCCGCTGCCGCTGCGGCGACGTGCTCAAGGGCAAACGGCGACCCCCGGACTGCCCCCTGTTCGGCAACGCCTGCACCCCGGAACACCCGGTCGGGCCCTGCATGGTCAGTTCCGAGGGCAGCTGCGCCGCCAGCTACAAGTACTCCCAGGACAGGCCCTGATCACCCACTGAACGTACCCGAGTGTCGCCCCGACGGCCGCCCCTGTCCCCACGAGCTGAGGCCCGGCTTGACCCCGTCCTCCCGCCGCCGCGCCGCGCGGTGACCCCCGCGGCCCCCGCAATGACTCCTCCTTGATCGTGGCGCCAGCCGCCACGCAGTCCCCGACCGCCTCTGCGCTTCCCCCTCCGCGCGTCCCCCCCGTTGTGCGTGAAAACACCCGCGTTTTCACGCACAACACACGCCTGGGACATGTTCCACACTGGGGCCAGAGGAAACCTCCGACCGCGGAGACAGAGACGTGTGACGCGCGCGGAGGCGCGCCCCGGGGCCTCCCCCGCTCAATGCCCGGTCGGCGCCTGCTCAGCCTGCCCCTCTTCCGACTGGACGGGGCCGCCGAGTCGCCCAGTCCTGAGAAATGCGTGCCACTCCTCGCCCTGCACGCCTCGGACAGCCGCCAAGTTGGCGAACAGCACGTTCCCGAAGTCGGGGTGGTTGTCGCGGTGATCCCAGACGATCGGGGTGGTTGCGGGGGCCCCGGCCGCCGGAGCGCCGAGATAGACGTAGTCAACAGGGCCGGGCTTCTCCCGGTCGCGCCCCGGCCGTCGCCAGTTGCGGCCGGGGCAATGCAGGCTGTCGTCGGTCAGGAGGTTCGCACGGACGAGGGCACCGAGGTCGTTGGCGGGCGGGTACTGGCCAGCGCAGTCGAGGGCATACAGTTCCAAGGCCTGGCCGATCGAGTGCAGGTTGGCGCTGCACGCAATCTGGTAGACGCGCTCCATGCGGGACTGATGCTGCCGGCCGCTGAACAGGAACATGAGGGCGGTCAACGGAACATAGGTGAGCACGTTGGCGAGGAGCGTGGCCCAGAGCACCCGGCGGGGAGACTGATCAAGGCAGCGTCTGGCATAGTAGCGTTTCTCGAAGTAACAGGTCAGGGCAAAGAAGGCCACGATCGACACCAGGTCCCAGAGGTTGGCGGACATCACCTCCAGCAAGGTTTCGGGCAGCACGAGTACCGCGCCGATCAGGCTGGTCCACAGGTTTGCCATCAGCGAGAGCCGAAGGGCCGTCCGCCACGGCTGCCGCAGCGCGTAATGAACCACTGCCGCCTCGACCAGCACGATGGGGACGAAGAGCAGCCCCAACGCGGGCACGCGCATCATGAGGAACGGGACAATGGTGTTGGCGATGATGAACACCGGGCACCCATCGCAGGTTTTCCGGTTCCACGCAGAAACCGGCCCTCAGGCGCAGGCTGCCTGCTCTTCACCGCCCTGCCGGATTCGCCCTCACGCCTCGGGGGTGGCTGCCGGCGGGGCTTCGGGTGCGGCCTCGCCCTCGGCGGCGGCGGCCATGATGCGGCTGACGCGCTGGGCGAACTCGACGGGGTTGGCGATCTCCATGCCGGCCGTGAGCCGGGCCTGGTCGTAGAGCAGGTCGGCATACTCGGCCAGCCGGAGGTGCTGGCGGCTGTCCTTGACCATGGCATTCATCGCCGTGACCAGCGCGTGGGCGGGGTTGAGTTCGAGGATGCGCTTGGCGGCCGGCAGGTCGGCGTGCATGCTCCTCAAAATCCGCTCCATGTGCACGCCCAGATCCTGCTCGCCCGAGACCAGGCAGCAGGCGCTCTCAGTCAGCCGCCGCGAGACCCGGACGTCCTTGACCTTGTCCTTGAGGCGATCCTTGAGGAACGCCGCCAGCTCCTTGAAGGTCGTCTCCGTCTCCTCGCGCGCCTCCTTCTTCTCCCCGGCCTGGGCGGACGGGATCTCGATGTCGCCCTTGGCGACCGACACCAGCTTCTTCTCCTTGTACGAGGTCGTGCTCTGCACCACCCACTCGTCAATGGGGTCGGTGAGGAAGAGGACCTCGACATCGCTGGCGCGGCAGGTCTCCAGCAGGGGCGACTGCTCGACCGCCGTCCGGCTGTCGCCGGTCAGGTAGTAGATGTCCTTCTGATGGGCGGGCATGCGCGCGATGTACTCGTCCAGCGACACGTACTTGCCGGCGTCGGTCTTTGAACTCTCGAACAGGGCCAGCGCCTGCAGCTCCTCGCGGCTGCCCAGTTCGAGATGGATGCCCTCCTTGAGCACCTTGCCGAATTCCGTCCAGAAGGTGTCATAGGCGGGGCGTTCCTTCTCCTTCATCTCGGCCAGGGTGTCGAGGATCTTCTTGACCAGGTTGCTGCGGATGATGCGGATCACACGCTCCTCCTGCAGCGTCTCGCGCGAGACATTCAGCGGCAGGTCGGCGGAGTCCACCACGCCGCGCAGGAAGCGCAGCCAGCCCGGCACCAGCGCCTCGCAGTTGTCGGTGATGAAGACGCGCCGCACGTACAGTTGCACGCCGCGCTTGTGTGATTCCGGCATGTACAGGTCGAACGGCGCCTTGGCCGGAATGAAGAGCAGGGCGCGGAACTCGGTCTTGCCCTCGGCGCTCCAGTGGATCGTGCGCAGCGGATCCTGGAAATCGTGTGCGATGTGCTTGTAGAACTCGTGGTAGTTCTCGGCGCTGACCTCGGCCTTGGCCCGCGTCCAGATCGCCTTCTGCGAGTTGAGCGTCTCCTCGACGGTCTCCACCTCGGGCTCGGCCTCCTTGCCCTGGTCGGCCGGCGCTTCCGCGTCTTCCTTGCCCGGTTTGGGCCGGGTGACGTTCATGACGACGGGATGCTCGACGAAGTCGGAATAAGTCTTGACGATCTTGCGCAGCCGCCACTCCTCGAGGTACTCGTCCATGTCCTCCTTGAGGTGCAGCGTCACGTCGGTGCCGCGGCGTTCCTTCTCGCAGTCCTCGATGGTGTAGCTGCCCTGGCCGTCCGAGACCCAGCGCGCCCCGGTCTTGCCGCCCGCCTGGCGGCTGACCACCGTCACCTTGTCCGCCACCATGAAGGCGGAGTAGAAGCCGACGCCGAACTGCCCGATCAGCTCCGGCGCCGTCGCCCCGCCGGACTGCTGCAGCTCTTCGAGAAAATGGCGCGTGCCCGAGCTGGCGATGGTGCCAATGTTCCTCTCCATCTCGGCCGCGGTCATGCCGATCCCGTTGTCGGAAACCGTCAGCGTGCGCGCCTCGCGGTCGGCCGCCAGCCGGATCTTCCACACCGGGTCATCCTCGACGATGGCCTTGTCGGAAAGCGCGAGGAAACGGGCCCGGTCAATGGCGTCCGACGCGTTCGAGATCAGTTCCCGCAGGAAGATCTCCTTGTGGGTGTACAGCGAGTGGATCACCAAGTCGAGCAGCTTCTGGACTTCGGTCTTGAACTGCTTACGTCTTGCCGTCATCGTCGCGGACTCCTTGCTTGGGCCCGTCAGCGTCGGCCGCCGCGCCGTCAAGGCCTGGCGGGGCGTCACAGGGCCGCGTACTATAGCCCGCGGCCGCGACCGCGCCACGCGGCTCGACAACCGCCCTGCCCCCGGCTATATTGCTGGTTTGCGTTGACCGTGGTACGGCCCCGGCCAGACGAAGGAGTCCATCGAATGGGTCAGCAACTGAAGAAGGTCGTCAAGCGAGCCCGCCGCAAGCGCTATGTGCAGCGGTGCAAGGCGCGGGCCAAGACCGCCCGGATTGCCGCGCGCAAGCGCGGCTGAGGCCGCCCCCCCCGCATTGCCCGGCCTGACCGCCGGCAGATGCCGCCCGACTGCGAGGGCCGCCGCCCGACCGCATGAATACGCCCGTCAACACCCTCGAAGCCTACCGTCGGCGCACCGTCGTCTTCTCGAGCGCCGGGAAGTGGCTCTATCCGCTGTTCGAGCTGGAAGCCTTCCTGCGCAAGACGCGGACGCCACGCGCCAGCCTGTGTGTGCACGACAAGGTGATCGGCAAGGCCGCCGCCCTGTTGCTGGCCCGGCTCGGCATCCGGCGTGTCCTCGCCGATGTCCTCAGCCAGTCCGGCCGACAGGTGCTCGACGCGCACGGCATCCGGTACCGGGCCGGCGAGGTCGTCGAGCGCATCTCCTGCCAGACCGAGGAGATGCTGCTCGAAGTCAGCGACGTTGAGGAGGCGCACCGCCTTGTCCTAGCCCGCATCGAGGCCTTGCGCCCCGGCAGCGTCATCCAGCCGCCGCCCGAGCTGAGGCAACCCCCGTCGTCCGGCCCTGCCTGACCTGTCGGCGGCCCTGCCTGGTCGCCCCCCCCTTCGTGCCCCCCCACCCCGCCCGCGTTGCCCCCGCCGCCCCGCCGTCCGGGCCCGTCGGGCCAGCGGGTCGGACTGTGCGTGAAAACACCCGTTTCCGCCCTCTCTTCCGGAACCGCGCGGCATCCCGATGTGCGTGAAAACACCACCTCATCAGGCTACGTTTTCACGCACTGTTTTCACGCACAACGCGGGCCGGGGATGGGTTCTGTGGCCGGTTGCGGGTAGCGCCCCCCGGTGCGTTCTCACGTCCGCCCGCGTTGCCCCCGCCGCCCCGCCGTCCGGGCCCGTCGGGCCAGCGGGTCGGACTGTGCGTGAAAACACCCGTTTCCTCCCTCTCTTCCGGAACCGCGCGGCATCCCGATGTGCGTGAAAACACTACCTCATCAGGCTACGTTTTCACGCACTACGCAAGCCGGACGGTGGGGTTCGCGGGCCGCGCCCTCGCAGTGCGTTTTCACGCACAACGCGGGTGGGGGACGTGGTTTGCCGGCCGGGCGGCGGGTCACTCGCGGCGTCGGTTGCCTGACAGGAGCGAGAGGATGAGGCCGACGGAAAGGAACCCGGCGCCCATGGCGAAGCTGTAAAACGACGCGCGGCCGGGGAGGGTCGCCGCCGGGTAACGGTCCTTGATCACGGCGACCAGTTGCGGCCCCACGATGCCCGCCGCCGACCAGGCGGTCAGGATGGTGCCGTAGACTGCGGGCATGACACGGCTGCCAAAGACGTCGAGGACGAACGACGGCATGGTTCCGAAGCCGCCGCCGTAGCACAGCAGCACGTAGCAGACCAAGGCCGAGAACAGCCACGGGTTGCCGGTGTAAAGCAGTCCGGCGAACGCCACCAGCTGGGTGCCAAGGATGAGGCTGAACGTCAGCCGCCGGCCGATCCGGTCGGAGATGCCCCCCCACAGGAACCGGCCCGCCCCGTTGAATAGCGAGCTGACGGCGATGAGGGTGGCGCCATACCCGGCCAGGGCCTCCTTGCTCAGCCCGGGGCTGGCCTTGCGGCAGATGTCCTGCAACAGCGGCGACTGGAAGCCGATGATCGAAATGCCGGCGGTGATGTTGCAGAAGAAGATCCACCACATCAGCGTGAAGCGGCCGGAGAGGATGCTGCCGCGCACCGTCGCGTCCGCCGCCACGGCCTTTGCGCCGGCGGCGACGGCGGGGGG
>MVZH01000110.1 GCA_002068325.1 Lentisphaerae bacterium ADurb.BinA184
CGTCGAAGACCTGCACCACGTCGGTCCACATCCCCGCCGTCGTCGCCGTGTCCCCCTGGTTGGTGACGGTGTAGCTGAATACGTAGCGCTCGTTGACAAAGCCGCTCAGCGGCCCGGCCGTCGTGGTCGTGATGACCAGGTCAACCCCGTCGGCACGGGTTCCGACAACCGCCGGCGATGCGGACGCCGACGCCGCCCGACGCCCGCGCAACCACGCCGCCGCCTCCGCCGCGGTGCTGAGGGTGGGGGCGCCCGATTCGAGGTTTCGCCACTCGACCCGCACCGGGGGCGCGTTGGCGACCAGCAGGCTGTCGGTCAACGCCGCGGTCACTTCGGCCTGGCCGGTGACGGTGTCGCGCACTCCCCCGTCGGGAATCCCCGCCGCCACGTCGGCCAGAAGCAGCTCGGACGAAGTTGCGGACTCCGCAAATCCGACCGTGCAAAGCGCCTCAACCCGCAACTGGCCGGACGCCACCTCGAGCCGGGCACCGGCCAGCTCGCCGCTCAGCGGCCCGACGTTGGCGGCCGACACTTCAAGCGAGAGCAACGTGCCCGCCGGGTCAAACGCAAAGCTCAACCCCGGCCCGGGGTCAACATCAATCAGGCGGGCCCGCAGCGACCACTTCGCCTCGAATTCGGCCGTGCCCTGCACCGCCAGGCGGTCGCCCTCCGGCAACATCTGTTCAAGGCCGGCCTCCGTCACCCCCGCCCCCGCCGCCCCCAGCTCAAGGGTGATGACCGCGCGCCCCGTGTCCGGGTCGGTCGAAAGCACGGCCGCGGCGTCCGGCCGCGCGTCCACGGCCTCGACCCACGCGCCGACGCTCCCCGCCCCGGCGGCGCCCAGGTCACCGAAAATCCCCTCAAGCTGCGCACCGGGATTGTAGGCTTCCCCGAGCCCGGCCCCGATCAGCGGCAACCCCTCCGTCGCGTCCGCCGTCGCCACCACCACCTGCTGCAACGCCGCCGGCAACGCCTCCAGCCCGCTGCCGGAAACCGCCAGCGCGGCCTCGCCGGAAAGCAGCACGCGCGGCTCCAGCGCCTCCAACGCGAAAATGGATTGTGCGGTGCGCCGACTCATCAGGCGTGCAACACGTAACTCCCGCGCCCACACCGGACGCGGCTGCGCCAAGGCGAGGGTACGGATGAAGAAACTAAATCAAATATACGGGCCTCGGGCACGAAATACAACGCGGCCCGTCAGTTTCGGGAGGTCGGACCCCCTCGAGCCTCTGAGGTTCATGCGGACGCCAGGTCAGGGATCCCAGCTTCCGATCTTCCACGGCCGCCAGCGGATGCCCTCCGGGGCGGGGTACGGCACGCCACCCTGGAAGGGGGTGTAGGTGTCATCGGGCACGCCGTTGCGGATGTAGTCCCAGAAGTTGACCTTGAACGTGTCCAGTGTGGCTGCCCGGCCGTCGAAATAAAGCAGGTTCACCGCCCGGCCCTGCTTGTGCGGGTTCTTCCAAGCCCCCCACCGCCACAGCCACGGGTGGACGCGCGGCGGGTCGGCAACCCAGCCGACCGTCTCGATGACGATCATGCCCAGCTCCGGCCGCGTCACCTTGTGATCCCGCCACGGTCCCCACAGCCCCGAGTCCGCCGTGCCGTTGTAGTTCTTGAACTGCTGCGGGTAGGCCGGATAGTAGCTTCCGTTGTTGTCGGTGAGGTAACCGTTCAGCGCGTAGTGCGGGCCGTCCGTGGTGGCCGGCATGCCCAGCCCAGCACAGTGGAACTGCTTCTTGCTGCAGTATCCGTCGTCAATGAGGGCGTCGGCCCAGACCTGGTTGGCCAGTACGGCGAAATGGCTCGCCGCCGGCGACGCCGAGTTGTCGCGACTCAGCGGGTAGTAGTCGTCGTTGTCCTGGCGGCTCAGCGCGAACGCCATGCCGACCCCGCGTTCGTTGGACAGGCAGGCAGTCGTCCATGCCGCGTCGCGCGCCCGCTTCAGCGCCGGCAGCAACAGCGCCGCCAGAATGGCGATGATCGCCACGACCACGAGAAGCTCGATGAGGGTGAAGCGTGTCTTCATGACTTCGTGACTCCCTGATGGCAGCGACGTCAGTCGCCGCCAATCGAGTCGAGTCGACGGCCGTCGATTGGCGTCGACTGGCAACCCGCCCCGTGCGCCATGCGCCATGCCCTATGCGCCACGCGTTCGCGCCCGCGCCTACCGCCGCCGGCGCAGCAGCCCCAGCCCGGCCAGGGCCAGCAGGAGCGCCGAGGTCGGCTCGGGGATTGGCATCGGGGCCAGGAAGACCGAGAGATACCGATCGGCATCCTGGTTGGAGATATCGTACGGCAGCGGGATTGTGTGCCAAGTGGATCCATCGATGGTCTCGAGCAGATAATTGCCACTCATGCGTCCCGAAGCAGGGTGCAGGCGCCCAACTGCCCACGCCGTGCTGGCGTCTAACGCATGAATAGACACCAACTCGATCCAGTCTGCCGGTGTTCCACTAATTGGTTGCAGCAACCAGTTCAGTCCACCGTCCGTGGTCTTCCAAACGAGGGCGCTGTTCCATGTCCAGCCGGAGATGTAGGCCACCTGGCTGTCGACCACCGAGATGTCTGTGTATGCGACGCCTCCAGGCAGGGGGCCGCCGGAATTCCAGTTTGTGCCGTCGGTGGTGTAATACGTCTGGGCACCGTCGGTGGCAATGCCAAAGTTGGACGATGCCATATCGACCATGCCATTGTCGCTGAGGCCGCCGAGCTGGACACTCCAATTGCTGCCGCCGTCGCTGGTGCGCGAGATGCTGTTGCCAGTGCGCACCCAGACGTTGCTGCCGTCAACCGCACTGTACGTCACCACGCTGGTTCCAAGATAGCGGGTTCCCTCAGGCCAGTTGCCGGGGGCTGTGCCCACCGGTCCGGACATGGTACGGGTCGTCGGAAGCCAGTTGTAGGGATCAGCAGCGGGGACGCCCACAATTGCCGTAGGCGACACAATGCCGTCGTGACGCCTGGACGTGCTGTTGCCCGGAAACTCGAACCCGTCCCAGTAGTTGTTCATGGGGCCAAGGGCGCTCCACGTGGCGCCGGTGTCCTCGGATCTTAGGAGGGCATAGCCAGGGTAGTTGTTGTTGGTCGGATCATTGGTTCCGCCGCCGCGCTGTCCGGCGAGGATAACAGTCTGCATTTTCCTGGTGACGTTGAAAACTGCGATTTCACTGAAGTTGCGGGTGATACCGCCGGCGGCGTAGGCACTGCTCACATCGAGGGTGGTCCAGCTCGCGCCGGAATTGTCGCTGTAGAATACCGTGTTGTCCGGTCCGCCCAAGTAGCCGCGAAACGGGGCCGCCGAGGAAGATGAGACTCCCAGAATAACCCAAGCTGACATGCTCAACAAGCTGACGAGTGTGCTGATTGTCATCTGTCGTTTCCTTTCATTGCCTGCTTTGTTCCGAGTGGTTTCGAGACGGCTCGGTTGCCAGGACTGATTCAACTTGTTTCGGCGGTTCCGACGGTTCAGCGTTGCGATTCGCTCACTCATCATGGCCTCCTGTTTTCGGTGCTTTCCAACTCGGGCTCGAACAAGGCCGGGAACAGTTTTCGGTCCGGGGTAGGCTGCCCAGTCCGGCGGGCGGCGATGCTGTCGGTCGCGTCGCGGATGAGGTCGCGGAAATCGTACCCGAGCCGCACCACCGGCACGGCGGCCGGGGGCGGCAGGCGTTCGCCGGGGGCCCAGGCCCCGTCAGCCAGGCGACGGCACAGATGGGCCAGCACGGCGTCCATCCGATCCGGGGGGCGCCCGCGCCGGCGGGAGGGATGAGGGGACGGCGTCATTGGCTGACTCGGAAAGTGAACTGACGTTCTGCAATACAATGTCCCGGGGCCGCCCGCCGTCAAGCCGGGCGCGCGCCGGGGTGTCGGGCTCAGAATTCCGGCAGGCCAGGCGCGTCGGGGCCGTCGGGGGCGTCCTGGATCAGATCCAAGGCCCGTTCGACGGGGTCGGGCATCTCGAAGACCCACTCGCCCCAGAGGGCCGGCTGCACGCGCGCTTCGGCAGGCAGGTCACCCAATACGACGTTGGCGCGGTTGGCCCAGTAGTGGCGCGCGACCGTGGCCATGCCCTCGGGATCGGAGAACAGCACCCCGATGTCGCCACGCAGCCGCCGCCTGCCCTCCGGCGGCGGGGCGCCGAGCGCCTGCCAGGGGATGGCCGCCTCCAGCACCCAGGCCGCCCCTTCCCGCCGGATGACCATCCTGGCGTCCTTCAGCACGCCGACGTCAGCGACCGCGAGGCTGCCCATCGGCGAGGTGTAGGTGCGCGGTTCACCGGCGCGGGGCGAGTCCTGGCTGGCCTGGTAGCGGAGCAGCACGGCAGTCGGGGCGCCGGCCAGTTCGGTCAGCAGCAGCCGCACGTCGCCGGGAACCGTGTCAAGGCGGGCGGGATCGGCGGCGGGATCGAGGCCGATGTGCAGGTCGAGCGCGTCGCCGTGCTGGAAAACCCGTGCCGCATCGGCGGCGGAGTTGCGCATGGCGGTGTCGTCGGTGGCGCGCGCGGCCACGTAAAGGTGCGTGCCGTCGAAGGCCAGCTTCGCGGTGGCCTGCTCCTGCAACAGGCCCTGCTCGCTGCGCCGCTCGTAGAGGATGAGCGTCTCGGTGTCGGGCCAGTCGGTGACGGTCTGGCCGTCGATGCGGATGGGCGTGCGGGCAAAGGCCGGCCGGGTCAGGCTGGGCCGGCGGCGGCGGCGCTCGCAGGCGGCGCGTTCGGCCACCCAGCGTTCGGTGCGGGCCGCCTCCTCGGCCGTCACGGCGAGGCGTCCCTCGGCGCGCCGCATCGCCTCGAGGCCGTCGATGCGGATGATGCTGATGTGGTTCTTGCCGGCAATCGCGTAGACCTTGCCGTCCTCGGCGCGGGTGATGTGGCCGTGGAAATCCTCGACCGTCTTGCGCAGGCCGCTCAAGTCGGTGATTCCGGGACGGCAGTCGGCCATCGAGAAGAAGCGCCGCCCGTAGCCGGCCGGGCCGCCGAGGATGGCGGCGGCCAGGAAGCCGTCGCCGGTGAAGGCGTAGTAGTCGCCGTTGTTGCCGCCGACACAATACAGGTGTTCGTCGCCAATCTCGAAGTGCCCGAGCAGGTGGATCGAACCGCAGAGCACGCCGGCGGGCCGGTCGTAGAAACCCCATGGCGTGCGCATGGAGCGCTGGACGGAGGCATAGGCGTCCGGGTAGTGCCAGAGCGCGCCTCCGCCGGGGTCAAGAAAGGTGTGGCCCATGACGAAGGTGCGGCCGGCCCCATCAACCATCAGGTCACCCTGCAGGGCGGGAACCCTCTCCAAGGCCGTCACGTCGTAGCGCGGCACGCCGTTCTCGCCGACGGCGGCGACACGCAGCCGGTACCCTTGGAAGTTCAGCGACAAGTCATCGCCGATGTGGACGCCGCCGCGGTACTCGAGGCCGCGGACCGGCTGGATTTCCGCGACCTGCGCCTCCCCGTCGCGGTCGTGGTCGCTCCAGACGAACAGCGTGGCGCCGGGCTTCAGGTCGCGGAAGGCCTGCTGGATGTCACGGTTCCTCTGAAAGGCCGTCCACGGTTCGAGGAGACCGACCTCTACGAGCGGCACGGCGACGCCGTCGAGCTCCTCACACAGCGCGACGATGGGGCCGCCGCCGCCGAAGCTCAGCCAGCCCCCGGCCGGGCTGGTCAGGTAGCGTCGGGCGTGGGCATAGAGGACGCGGTCGGGCGCGCGGATGTTGCCGTCGTAGGAGCACAAGCGGCTCTCGAGTTTCCAGCTTCGATCCTGCCAGTTGAAGCGGAACTTCATGCCGAGGTGGTTGATGACCGAGCGGTCGCCCGGGTCCATCACCCCGCCGCCCCCGTAGTGGGTCGGGCCCATGAAGTCCTTTTCGAACCGGCCGTCGCATGACCAGCGGCTGATGCGCTTGGGCTGGAAGTGCTGCTCGACCACCCACAACTTGCCGCGGCTGTCGATGGCCATGGCGCTGGGCTGGGTGAAGCTCTCGGGATCGAACCGCCCGAGCTGGCCGCCGGGCTTGCCGATGCGGCGCAGCTCCTGGCCACTGGCGAGGTCGAAGACCAGAACCTGGCGCTGCTCGCCGTCGAGGAGGTAGAGATGGTTGTCGGGGCCGACGGCGAGGGCCCGGGCATGCCGGTAGGCGGCGCGGGGCACCGCGACGGTGTAGCGCAGCGGCGGCGTCTGGGCCTCGACCGATGCGATGCGCACCACGCCGTGGGCGCAGGCGGCGTACAGGACGCCGTCGGCCGCGAAGGCCAGCGCGCCCGGCCTGTCGAGGGGCAGATGCGCGCGCAGCGTGGCCTCCGGCCGGGGGGCGTCCAGCGCGGGCAGGTTCAGCACGGTGAGGCGCTGGGCCAGGGCCTCGGGCAGGTCGGTATCCTTGCCGAGGGGTTGGAACACAAGCAGCCCTTCAAAGCCCCCCTCGCCGGGCATCGGCGGGGCGGCGGGGGCGGCCGGATGCTCGATGACGCGTACGCGCAGGGCACGGGCGGCGACGACGTCGCCGAAGTCCCCGCGCAGGGTCATGGGGGTGTGCCAGTTGTACTTGACGTGGTTCCGGGTCTGGTGATGCACCTGGATCTGGCGCCAGTGCTCGTCGGCGGCCAGCGCGGCGGGGGCGATGACGGCATCGTCCGGGCCGTTCCAGAGATCCACGGCGAGGCCAGCCCAGGCCATGGGGCCGATCAGCAGGTAGCCGCGCATCGCGGTGGGCGTGTCCCAGACGAGCGCCGCCACCGCCGGGTCGGCAAGCGAGATCGGGGCCTTGCCGGCACGGCTGGTGCGCCAGCCGCCCTGGGGCGTGGCCTCGCCTTCGAGCGCAACCAGGCGCGCCTGGGACGCCACGTCGCGGTAGCGGCGATCCAGCGCCATGGCATATGGCAGGCGGCGCAGGTTCGGCCCGGTGAACACGAGGGCGGCGGTCTTGATCCCGGCCTCGGGCACCGCCACGTGAGGGCGTGGCGCGTCCGGCGGGCCGCTCAGCGCCAGCCAGGTGTCCTCGGGGTAGCGCAGGTCGCCGTCACCCAGGTCGTTCAACAGATCATCCTGGCCGTCGCCGTCCAAGCCCGTTCCGCCGACGTCGGAAGGGGTTTGGAGGGTGTGCGCATCGAAGCGTGCCGGCAGGCTGCGGCCGGGGCGCAGGGCGTAGACCCGCACGCCGCCGGGGGGCAGGACGATGCTGCCGATGGGCACCTCGCGCTTCAGCGTCAGCAGCAGCGTGCCCGCCAGGGGACCGCCGGCCACGGCATCGCCGAAAAAGGCGGCGCGCGAACTGATCCCCAACTGCCAGGCCGACGTGACCTCCTCGGCCGGCGTCAGCGCGGTGTCGTGCACCTTGCGCGGCACCACCGGCGGAAAACTGCGTTCCAGCGCCAGGTCGCCCTCGCGGATCGCCGACGTCACCCAGGGCGGCGCGGGCGCATCGTAGCTGACACACAGCACGCCCGGCTTGGCGGCGGCGCCGCTACGGTCGCCGGCGATGTAGCTGGGCGCGTGCCCGGGCACGCTGTCGCTGTAGGCAAAGCGGTGAATGAGTTCCCGGCGCACGGGGCTGCCAGGCACGATGCGGTGCACGTCGCCGTCGTTGACCGCGTAGGCGGCCTGTCCGTCGCTGGTCAGCCGGGCCGCCCCGGAATGCGAGCCGAAGTCGCCGTCGTGCCAGAGCTTGCGCCCCTCGAGATCGGTCACGATCAGCGGCGTGCCGAACTCCGCGCCGAGCGCGGCCAGGACCATGTGTTCGCCAACCGCCGCCACCGCACTGGGCGGCGAGTGGTCAGCCATCCACCAGCCGCCGCCGGGCACCGGCGCGCGCCAGGGCGGATGGCCGGCGTTGTACACCGTTCCCTCGTAGGTCAGTTTCAGCGGGGGACGGGCCAGCAGTTTCCAGTGATAGGTTCCCGGCGGCACGGGCCGGTCGAAGTCGTCGCGCAGATCCCAGTCTTCGCGCACCGGGCCGGCCCCGCGTTCGACCTCGGCGACGAGACGGCGCACGTGACGGCCCTGGGAGTCGGCGATATGCACGGCGGCGAAGCCGTCCATGGGCATGTCGTATTCGATGGCTACGGGCGCGGGCGGCAGCAGGGCCGGCGCGGGTTCGCCGTCGGCCAGCTCGACCAGCGGGAGCAGGCGCGGCGCCGCGTCGCCCTTGTCGTCGGCCGTCTCGAACGCCAGCCCCACGCACGGCGGCAGGTCGCCCGGAAGGCCGACCAGGCGGGCGTCGCCGGGCGTCGGCGTGGTCGGGCCGGCCAGCCAGTTGGCGAGCGGTTCGAGCAGCGGGTGCCGTTCGGCGGTCGCCGGCAGGACACGCACCCGCTCGGGCGGCGTCGCCCCCAGCACCGCCAGGGCAATCACCGGCAACGGCCGCGCCCAGTACCCCACCCACTCCCGAGGCGCGCCAGGCCCCGCCTGCCGCCACTCCTCGCTGCCCAGCGACAACGCCGAGGCATGACGGCCGCGCAGGAGCAACAGCTCCGGGAACTGAGACGGCCGGTCGTTCGGCGCCCAGGGCAGCGGCGAGTTGATGTGCGTGAGACGCAGGGCCCGCACCGGCGAGGCCTTCGGCCAAGTCACCACCGTCCCCCCCGGCAGCGCCTGCCAATGGCTCTCGTCCGTCGGGTCACCGGGGTAGGGCGCCCCCTCGCGCAACGTGCCGACACGCATGTCACTGGAGCCAATCAGCAGCGTGCCGACCTCGACGGGACGGCGGAACGCCACCCGGAAATGACGGATCTCCGCCGCCTGCGGGCCGGTCGTCCAGCCCCCCGCGGCTTTGTCCGGCGCGGGCCCGAGGCCCAGGCAAGCGGCCAGCGCGGCGCGCGGCGCCGGGCCCAGATCCTGGTCCGCGGCGAAGGCGCGGCACTGCGCCCAATCGAGATCGTCGGGACTCAGCGCGAGTGCCGGCCCCGGGGCGGCGCGCAAGGCCGGGATCAGGAGAAGAAACGCCACGGCGAGGCCCGCGCGGCAAGGGGTCCTGACGGTGGGCATGTGAACGTGTCCTGTCCGCGGCCGATCACTCATGGCCCTGCACATCGGCGGGAGGGATGAAAGGACGGCGTCATTGGCTGACGTGGAAAGTGAACGGATTTTCTGCAATGCGGAGTCTCGCCAACGCCCGGCATCCGCGGTGCGAGGTACGAGCGCCCGCCTGCATGCTGTTGTTCGCAGTCCAGTTTGTTCTCACCACGAAGGACACGAAGAGCACGAAGGGACCAGAGAACGAAGCGCTTGATTCCGGTCTCTTGCTTCGCGACGTTGAAGCTGATCAGCAGGCCCGAACCCAGTTCCCGGTGAACCTCAATGGTACAGCCAGTGACCCAGTTTGACAGCTCCTCAGACTCCATCCTTCGTGTCCCTTCGTGCTCTTCGTGGTGAAATCCGTCCGGCGGCCCCCCCCGTGCCAATGGATCAGTCCGGCGAGCCGGCCACGGCGAGGACTTCGCGCTCGATGCGGACGGCTTCCCCGGCGATCTCGACCATGGACAGGGTCAGCTCCGGCGCGCCCCGCTGGCCCGGCTGGTGGCAGAGGGTGCGGCCGAGCGTAGCCGTGTGCACGCCCGTCATCTCCGGACTCTCGTGGATGTGCCCGTGCAACGTGAGCAGCGGCTGCCAGCGCTCGATCCACCCGCGCAAGGCCACTGACCCGACATCCCGCCCCCCCGTCAGCCCGCCGGTCACCGCCAACCCCAGGCCGGCCGGCGGGCAGTGGCTGACCAGGATGGCCCGCGACAGCTCCGGCGCCTCGCGCCCCGCCGCGGCCAGCCGCTCCGCCAACGTCGGCCGCCCCGCCAGAAAGGCATGCAGGTCGGGGATCTTCTCGAACCCCTCCGGCCCCGAGAGGATCGGCGCCGACCACTGCGCCGGCGGGGTGAAGGCGCGGGTGTCCATCACCGACCAGTCCTTGATCCCGAACGGATGGTCGGGGACGTGGTTGACGCCGCGTAGCCGCAACCCCTCCGGCCACTCGTGCCAGCCGGCCGTGAGGTCGGCGGCGCACGGATGCTCCGCCAGCACCTCGCGCCAGTACGGGAGGCGCGAGGCCAGGTCGTCGTTGCCGAACATCCCGTAGAAGCGCACGCCCGTCGCCTGGCAACGCGCAACGTGCGCGCGCAGGAAGCCTTGGATGAAACGCTTCTGCGCCTTGAGGATGCCCGATCCCTTCGGCAGCATGTCGCCGCCGTTGACGATGTACGGAATCCCGCGCGCCACCGCGGCGTCGAGGACCGCTTCGTAGGCGGCCTCCCAGCCGTGCAGGTCGGTGACGTAGAGGAAACGAAGCATGGGCGCGGGGGTCAGGGTTTCTGATGTTGGGTGTCGGGGCAGAGGGGAAACGGCGGGCGGGGTTGGCGGGCGGGGTCCCACATTCCGCAGCCATGCGTGTGCATTCGCATCACCTCCACCCGTCGGCCGGCCGGCGTGCGCCGGACGCCAACGCCACCGGCAAGGGTCTGTCCCCCTCCCCTCGACCCTTCACCGGCAACGTGCCCACGACTCGCCCAGGCGGTCACTTCTCCGCCACCGGGCCGCGGGCCTGGGCCGCCAAGGCTTCCGCCAGGCGACGCTTCGCCGGCGAGGTGGCGCAGCGCTTCAGAATGTCGGCCTGCTCGCGGGCGTTGACGGCGTGGTTCTGCCCGAGCCAGTGGCAGACGTTCAGCCAGGTCCGCCAGTACAGCTCATTCGCGCCGCGCTTGCCGTCGCTCAGGCTGTCGGCCGGGGTGAGGCGGGCCGCGGCGTCGCCTTCGAGGGCCGAGGCCAGGCCGCGCTCCCAGTCCGAGGCCACGGTGGACAACGCGATCTTCCCCAGCACCTCGGCCGCCACGCGCGGCCGGCCCCGCCGCAGTTCGAGGCCCGCCTGCAACGCCAGCAACGACGGGTAGCCGCCGACGTTGCCCATGTCCAGCCCGTCCAACGCCCGACCGATCAGCGCCTCGCCGGCCTCCGGCGGGTCGCCCGCCGCCAGCGCCAGACGGCCAAGCAACACATCGAAGCGCAGCCGGCTGGTGAGCGGCCCCGGTGCCGCCGGCAGGCGGTCGAGCATCGTCAGCAGGGCCCCGGCGCGCTCGGATCCGCCGGCGACCGCCAACGTGACCAGGCCGTAGAACTCCGACCAGCCGAGGTGCGGCATCGCCTCGAAGGACGGCGGCGACCCCTCGCCACGCAACCCCGAGCGCAGCTGCGCCAGGTAGCTCCATTCGTCCTCGCGCATGCCGATGTCGTTGAAGACCGTCCGCACCGCCTGGTCATCGAGAAAACCCGAGAGGAAATCGGCGGCGCGCGCCGACTCGCCGGCGTCGGCCAGCAACGCAAACCGCATCAGCAGGTACCGCTTGGCGTACGAGCTTCCGGTCTCCCGCGCCAACGTCAGGGCGTCGGGCCATGTCAGCGCGGCCGCGGCCTCCGCCTGCTCGGTGGCCAACGCCAGCTCACAGGCGGCACAGGACTGCTGCACCACGGCGTAGGCACCGGACTGGGCCGGCATCTTCGACATCTCCTCAAGGGCACTGCGCGGTGCCGACGGGGTCGGCTGGAAGCGCGCCGCAATCAGCCCCTGCCCGAGCAGCAACGCGGTGCGCAGGTGCGACGGCAGCTGGAAACGGCCGCTGTAGGACAGCCCCTGCAGCGCCTCGCGGGCCTCGCCCCACTCGCCCGTCTCGATCAGGGTCAACCCCTCGAAGGCGCGCAGCTGGTCGCGCACGCCGGCCGGGATGAGGCCGTCCTCGTCAAGCAGGCGCAGCTCGGCGCGGGCCTGGCCGGCGAACTGCCGTCCGGGCCGGGGGAGCAGGGCGGCCAGGCGCACGGACACGTCGGGCGGCACCTCGCGCTTCCGCAGGATGTCCATGATCCGCGCCAGGGCCTGTTCACGCACGCCCTTGACCGCAGGGTCCTGCACCGCGGGCAACCGGCCGTAACACCCGGTCGCCACGCTCAGCAGGGCCAGCGTCCGTTCCGGGGTGTCGGCCAGCGCGTCGCGGGCCTGGGCGAGAATCCGGGCCGCCTTCACCTCGGGCACGTGCGGGGCGCACGCCGCCTCGATCGCCGCCAGCTCCTCGGCGTGCCGGGTGCGGACGACATTCGGCTTCGACTTGACCTCCTGCACGCCTTGCCACGCCGCCAGCCGCTCGCCGCCGGCCACGGCTTCCCGGCAGCCGCGCAGGCGGTCGAGCGCGGAGCGGTCGCGCCCGGCGTTCTCAATGTCCAAGGCCACGCTCTGCCAGAGGCGCGCCTCGTCCGGCGGCACGGAGGGCTTCAGCATCTCCTGAACGGCGGCCGACGAGCCTTGCAGGGCGGCGAAGGCCAGCAGCGACCGGCGGTCTTCAAGCGGGAGGTCGGCCACGGGATGGAGCAGGCGGGCCAGATGGCCGGCCATCTTGGCATGGTCCAGCTCGGACCACGGCAGGGGGCGGGTGACCGTCCCGGAACCCGCGCCGCCGCCCACCTTGATCGTGGTTTCAATGCCCTTGTCGGTCACCGTCTTGATGCGCTCCTGCTCGTACCCAGGCAGCGAGTTGCCGGCCAGCCGCGCGCTGTTGGCGGCCAGGACGGCGAGCAGGCGGTCGGCGGCCGGGCACAGGGTTCCGGCGAGGAAGGCGGCGCGCGCACGCTCGGGCGACTCCTCGGTGTGGGCGGCGAGCCATTCGTTGGCCTTGGCCGCCAGGGGGGCGGTCGGGCGGTTGAAGGCAAAGCGGTGGCGGCTGAACAGGTAGGCCAGCTCGGTGAAGTCGTCGCCGCGCTGGCGGTCCCGGCGGGCCTGTTCGGCCGGGTCGGGCGGCGGCGCCCTCTCAGGCTCGGGGGCCGGCCGCGGCGGCGGGGGAGGCGGCGGCGGCGGGGGCGGATCGGGTTCGGGCGGCGGCGAGGGGCGCGGGGGTTCGGTCACCTTGGGGGACGGCCGCAACAACGCGAGGTAGCCGTTCATCAGCTGCGCATACTTGGCAGGCGGCAACCCCTGGCCGCCGTTCATCCGGAAGTCCTCGAGCAGGCGGATGCAGGCCGCCGGATCCTTCTCCTTCTCGAGCTGCACCCGCAGAGCCTCCCAGTCGGTGCGGGCACTGGGCTGAACCGGGCCGCCCGGCGGCCGGCCACCCCGATGACGCTGGCGCGAAACCACCAGCAACACGCCGATCAACAGCACCAACGCCAGAAGGATGCCCACCGCCATGGCCAGCGGCACCCCCGCCCCCGTCCTCCGGGGCCGCTGCGACTGCGCCGGACGCGGCACCGCCACCGGGCGCGGACGCACCGTCGCCGCCTCCCGGCTCGGCATGGCCACGCTCGACTGCTGCGCCTGCGTGGCCACCAGCTTCTCCAGACGCTGCGACACCTCCCGCCACGTCTGCGGACGCCCCTCACGATCCTTGCGCAGCAGCTCGCCGACAAACTCGGAGACTTCGACCGGCACCGACGGCCGGCACCGCGCAACCGGGGTCAGCGGCTCCTGCACGTGCCGGCGCATCACCTCCTGCGAGTCGTCGCCGGGGAACGGCGGGGCACCGGTCAGCATGTGGTACAGCGTGGCCCCGAACGAGTAG
>MVZH01000111.1 GCA_002068325.1 Lentisphaerae bacterium ADurb.BinA184
GGGGGCTGGGGCCAACCGCCTGTTGCGGCGTTCAGCGCGCCGGCAGGCGCCAGATGAGTTCCAGAACCAGGTTGCCGACGGCCGCCAGGCTGTCGGCGGAGAGCTTGTCGAGGGTGTCCTCCGACGTGTGCCACCAGGCGTTGCCCGGACCGTACTCGAAGTCAATGAGGTTGATGACGGGCAGCCCGAGCTCGGCGAACGGCACGTGGTCGTCGAGGATGTCGCCGGCGCGGAACCAGCCGATCCGGTCGCGGGTGCCGAGGGAATCGGCGCAGGCGAAGGCTAGCCGCGCCAGTGCAGGGTCAGTGTCGGCCGGAAGAGTGAGCGACAGGTCGCGGTCGCCGACCATGTCGAGCAGGATCATGGCGCGGTAGTCGCGCCTCCGCCCGGCCACGCGGATCTGCCCGGCGTGCTGGCGGCTGCCGTGCAGGCCGTCGCGCGGACCGTAGCGGTGCTGGCATTCCTCGCCGTCGAAGAAGACGCACTCCAGCGTCCACGGCGGCGGGCGTTCGGCCGCGGCGACCGTGCGGACGATCTCCAGCAGCAGCCCGGTGCTCGACCCGCTGTCGTTGGCACCGATGAAGCCGGGGACGCCGGGCAGCTCCTTGGTGTCGTAGTGGCTGCCGAGGATGACGCGCTGGCGGCGACGGCCGGGGATAACCACCGTCACGTTGCGGAAGGTCCGCCGGCCGGTGACGGTATCCTCGCCCCAGGTGGAAATCTGTGGCCTGCCGCCGCACTCCATGCAAAACGCGGCAATCCACTCCGCCGTCCATTTCGCGCCGGGGCTGCCGGCCGGGCGCGGCCCGAGTCCCACCAGCCCCTCGACCCGTTCGAGGGCCCGCGCGCCGTCCACGCGCGGCGCCCCGTCAGACGGCCCGGTTCGTCGCATCGGCCCGCACCCCCACATGGCCAGGCCGGCCAGCAGCACGATAATGACCGCATACCGCCGCCGCCCCCAGAATCGGCTGGCGCGCGCCGTCATGGCTTCGGTCCGCCAGGCAGGTAGTACAGGAGGACGCTGACTTCGCGCGCCAAGTCGGGGTTGGCCTGCACGGTCTTGCGCCGCCACTCGACGGCCTCCTCGGGCAGGCCATACCAGTCCGCAATCAACGCGGCCAGCAGATAGTCGCGGCCGGCGTCGCGTGCCATGCCGGCGTCAATGCGCCGCCGCGCGTAGTATTCGAGAAAGGCGATGTACTGGCGGACATCGAGGTGTTCCCAGCGCACCTTGTAGCTCTTCCCGCCCCGGCCGCCCTGGCGGATCACGATGTGCTCGTCGGTGCAGTTGGGGATGTCGCCGCTCACGGCCTGGCCGTTGCGCAGGCGGATGTCGGCGACCGCGTCACAGGGCACGTGCCGCATGCAGTCCACCAGGTAGCGGCGGACGCCGGCCAGCCGCCGGATGCGCTCGCCTTCGACCACCCGCACGTCGTCGTACTGCAACGCGAGATAAGCCTCCAGACCGGCCGCGGCCTGTTCAAAAGCCAGCCCCGGGGGCTGCGGCCGCCGGTCAATGTCGGCGGGCAGGGTTGGCGGCGGTTGCGCGGGCAAGGCTTGGGCCGGCGCCGTGGCGAGGCCGGGCGTGCGGGGGTCCGCCGCTGGCGGCGTCGGAGCCACCCCCTCCGGGTCCAGCCATTCGGCAGGTTCCTCGGGCCCGGTGTTGACAGCCGGCGTCTGCCTGACCGCCGGAGCAGCGGCTGCGTCGCCGCCGGGGACGGCCTGCGCGGCCCGGCCGGTGCCGCCGCAGGCCGGGCACGGCGACTCGATCCGGCCCTTGCCGCCGCAGACCGGACAGGGCCGCTCGACCCGCGTCTCCCCCCTGCGCCCCAACCCTTCGTAACTCACCGTGCCGTTCACACACTTGCGGTTGCCGCAGGGCGTCAAAGCCTTGCCCGACCCCCCGCACACCGGGCAGCCGGCCGCCACCGTCGGCCCGGCCAGCCCTGTCTCCTGGGATCGCACCGCCAGGCCGGAAAGCGCAAGGGCGCCTACGGCCACGGCAAGCGCTGTCGCCACGGAAAAGCGGGTCATTGAACGGCAGTCTCTCATCAACGTAGAAAGTACAATCACTTCGCGCCGATCGAGTCCTCAAAAAGCCGGATAAGAGACTCCACGTTCCGATCAATGTCAAACGCCTCGCGGACGCGCCGCCGGGCCGCCCCGCCCACCGTCCGCCGCAGTTGCGGACTCCGCAAAAGGCTCTCGATGCGGTCGGCCAGCGCCTCCGTGTCGTGGGGCGGGACCAGGAACCCGCTCTCGCCGTCGGCAATCGCCTCGGACGCCGCCGCCGCGCGGGTCGTCACCACGGGCAGACCGGCATCCATCGCTTCGAGAACGGTGTTGGGCAGGCCGTCGCGGTCACCGTCCCGCGCCACAACCGATGGCAGGACAAAGACCGCCGCCTGTCGGTACAGCCCGGCAAGCTGCTCCTGATTCAACCGTCCGGTGAACTCGACGCAACCGCCGAGGTCGAGCGTGGTCGCCATGGCGGCCAGTCGCCCGAGCAACGAACCGTCGCCAGCGATGACGCACCGGAACGTCACCCCGCGCTCGCGCAGAAGGTCACAGGCGTCCAGCAGATAGCAGAAGCCTTTCTTCTCCTCGATCCGGCCGACGCCGAGTACGAGGGGCAGTCCCGCGTTCGACGGCCCGCCGTCGGGGACGCGCGGCGAGCCGAAGTCCAGCCCGTGCCGGATCAGATGAAGCCGCTCACGGAAGGGGACGGGCAGGACGGCATCGAGGTGCTGCCGCGCCGCCTGCGTGCAGGCCGTCACGAACGCGCACCCCTCAAGGTGGCGGGCGAGTTCCGCGGGAGGCTGCGCGTAGACGTCCCAGGCGTGCGCCGAGACGCTGAACCGCCGCCCCAGCCACGCCGCCATCGTTCGCGCCACGTCGGCGGTGACAAAAGCGAACTCGGCGTGAACGTGTTCGATCCCGAGCCGTTCGCCCTCGGCCGCCCAGGCGGTGGCGACGGCGCTGTGCCAGAGGGCCGCCAGCGCCCGCCGCGGGTGCCGGCCGCATCCCCGCAACGCCGCCCCGAAGGATCGCAGACAGCGGCGCGGAGACCCCCGCAGCCTCGACAGGCTGGCAAGCACGACAGCCGCCGTCAACACCCTCGGCGCATAGCGGACCTGCGGCACCCACGCCGCCGCCGACGCGTGCACGGGCACACCGGCCGCCGCCCGGCGCAGGGCGAAGACGGTGACGGTCACCCCGCGGCGCTGCAGGGCCTCGATCTCCCGCAGCACAAACGTCTCGGTCAGGGACGGGAACTCCGCCACAATGTAGGCGAGGTGCATGGCCACAGGATAAACGTGGATCGGCCGCTGTCAACCCGCCCGTGCCGCCTCCCAGGCCGGCGTCACTGGTTGTGACACACTTCGCAAAGTGTGGCACAGCCTCGAGGGAAGAGTCGCCCTCGACTGCCGGATTGGCCCGGCACGCCAGTTGGGACGCTGCTCGCCAGACGCTACATTACCCGGCAACGCCGCAAGACACGTCCCCGCAACCGCGCCGGGAGGTGTCCCGGCAGGGGCGGGAGCATCGCCAGGCCATGCCCATCACCATCCGAGATGTCCGCGCAGTGCTGACGGCCCCGGCGGGGATCAACCTGGTTGTGGTGAAGGTGGAGACCTCGGAGCCCGGCCTCTTCGGGCTGGGCTGCGCCACGTTCACGCAGCGCGCCAAGGCCGTCGTGACCGCGGTCGCCGAGTACCTGCGCCCGCTGTTCGTCGGCCGCGATGCCGCCCGCATCGAAGACCTTTGGCAGACCGGCATGGTGCACGCCTACTGGCGCAACGGGCCAGTGCTCAACAACGCCCTCTCCGGCGTGGACATGGCGCTGTGGGACATCAAGGGAAAGCTGGCCGGCATGCCGCTGTGCGACCTGCTGGGCGGGCGCTGCCGCGAGGCGGCGACCGTCTACCGGCACGCCGACGGCCGCGAACCCGCCGCGGTGGTCGAACGTGTGCGCGATTTCATGGCGCAGGGGTACCGTCACGTCCGCGTGCAGTGCGGGGGTTACGGCGGCCAGGCGGCGCGGCCGGCCGCGCCGGTGGGATCGCCGCCCGGGGCCTACTACGACCCGGGCGCCTACACCCGCACGGTTCTGCGCGCCTTCGAGGCCGTGCGTGAGGCGGTCGGGGACGGCGTCGAACTCCTCCACGATGTGCATGAACGGCTGGCCCCCATCGAGGCGGTGCGCTTCGCCTGCGACCTCGAACGCTTCCGGCTCTTCTTCCTCGAAGACCCCCTGGCGCCGGAGGACATCGGGTGGTTCGGCCCGATGCGTCAGCGCACGGCGACGCCGCTGGCCATGGGAGAGCTGTTCAACCACCCCCTCGAATGGACCCCGCTGATCACCGGCCGGCTGGTGGACTTTGTCCGCATGCACCTCAGCCAGATGGGCGGGATCACGCCGGCGCGCAAGGTGGCGGCCATGGCCGAGTTGCACGGGATCCGCACGGCCTGGCATGGGCCGGGCGATGTCTCGCCGGTGGGGCACGCGGCCAACCTGCACCTCGACTTGGCGCTGCACAACTTCGGCGTGCAGGAGTGGTCCGGATTCCCCGCCCCCCTGGCCGAGGTCTTCCCGGGCTGCCCCGAGGTGCGGCAGGGATACATGTACCCGAACGACCGCCCCGGACTCGGCATTGACCTTGACGAGGCGCTGGCGGGGGGATCAATGGACCCAGGCCCGGCTTCCCGACGGGACGGCCGCCCGCCCCTGAGCAGCAGCTTCGACGAGGCACGCATGGATGCACCAACCTGTCCGACCGGGCCTTCGTACCCCGACCTCGCGGGCAAAGTGGCGCTGGTCACCGGCGGCGGCAGCAACATCGGGCGGGCCGTCGCCGAGCGGCTGGCCGTCGAGGGGGCGCAGGTGATCGTCAGCGGGCGCGATGCCGGGCGGCTCGAGGAGACGCTGCGGCGTTTGCCCGCCGGCAGTCCGTCCGGCCACGCCTTGTCGGCGGATCTGTCAAGTCCGGCCCAGGTGCAGACGTTGCTCGACGAGGTGGAGCGGGTCGCCGGCCGGCTCGACATCCTCGTCTGCAACGCCGCCTACATGCCCCGTCGCCGGTTCGAGCCGCAGGAGCTGGCCGACGAGGAGTGGGATCAGGCGGTGGCCGTGAACCTGGGCGGCACCTTCCGCCTGATCCGGGGGGCGTTCCCGATGCTGGTGCGCGGGCGCGCGCCGGCCGTGGTCATCGTCTCGTCGGTAGGGGGGATTCGCGCGCACCACCGGTTTGCCCACTACGACATGACCAAGGCGGGCCTCATCGGCCTGGCGCGCGGCCTCGGGATTGACTGGGCCGCGCACGGCATCCGGGTGAATGCCGTCGCCCCCGGCGCCATCCTGCACGAGGGGTCGCGGGCACCCGTCGAAGAGCCCGGCATCCCCCTCGGCCGGCGCGGCCTGCCGCCCGAGGTGGCGGCGGCAGTCGCCTTCCTGGCCTCGCACCAGGCCCAGTACATCTGCGGCCAGACGCTGGTCGTGGATGGCGGTCTGACCGCCCAGCTCACCGCGCGCGGGCAATGGATCTGAGGGCGGACGACGGCACGGCCGGAGGCCGCTTGACCGCCCGTCCAGCCCCGCACGCCATCTTTACTTGGCCGGGAAGTACTTCGCCAGGAAGAGGTCGAGTTCTGCGCGGGTCTTGGCGGGGAAGCGGTCGGGGGCGGTGATGACGGCGTTTCGCAGGGCGTCGCGGCAGGCGCAGGCGCCGGGGCGGGCGACGCGGGGCAGGGCCAGGCGGATGATGGCGCGGGCCGCCTCGACGTTGGCCAGCAGGGTCTTCACCACCAGGTCAATGGTGACGTCCTCGTGGACGGCGTGCCAGCAGTCGTAGTCGGTCACCAGGGCCATGGTGGCATAGCAGATCTCCGCCTCGCGGGCGAGCTTGGCCTCGGCGAGGTTGGTCATGCCGATGACGTCCATCCCCCACGACTTGTGCAGGTAGGACTCGGCCCGGGTCGAGAAGGCGGGGCCTTCCATGTTGAGGTATGTGCCGCGGCGGTGCAGGTGCGGCCGGCGGCCGGCGGGCCCCGGCGGCAGGGCTTCGAGAACCCGCTCGGCGGCCTCGGCGACCTGGTCGTGGAGCTCGCCGCACACCGGGTCGGCAAAGGCGACGTGGGCGACGATGCCGCGGCCGAAGAACGTGTGGTCGGCGCTGCGCTTCGTGCGGTCGACAAACTGGTCAACCAGCACCACGTCGCGGGGCGCCATCTCCTCGCGGAGACTGCCCACCGCGGAGACGCTGATGATGCGCTCGACGCCGAGCGCCTTCATGCCGTAGAGGTTGGCGCGGAAGTTGATCTCCGAGGGCATCAAGGTGTGGCCGCGGCCGTGGCGCGCCAAGAAGACGGTCTCGACGCCTTCGACCTCGCCGCATTGGTAGGCGTCACTGGGGCGCCCGAAGGGGGTGTCAAGGGTGACGTCGCGCGGGTTGCGGATGTCGTCGAAACCGTAGAGTCCGCTGCCGCCGATGATGCCGATCTTCATCGTCTGAATTCCTCTCCTTGCGCTGGCCGTTCTCTTACGCCGCCCTCGCCGTGACTTCCTGCCGTCCCGCCGTGCCCCCGGCGGTTCGATCCCTGGCCACGGATCCCGTGCCTCACAGGTTGGCACCGGCGGCGCGCAGGCGTTTGCGGACCTCGCAACCGTCGAGGTCGGCGGGCCGGCACCCGGCGGCGACGGCCATGGCCGCGGCCATGCCGGCGGCCTGGCCGATGGAACAGGCCGGAGGCATGACGCGCAGGCTGCTGTGGATGGCGTGGTCCACCGACACCGGGCGGCCCCCCACGAGCAGGTTGTCGCAGCCGCGCGGCACCAGGCAGCCGTAGGGGACTTCGTAGTACTCGCCGTCGGGAAGGCGGGCGATTTCGGTCCCGGAACCGAGCGGATTGTGGATGTCGATCGGGTAGGAGACGCGGGCAATGCCGTCGGCAAACTTCTCGGCGCGTGTGAAGGACTCGCGCGTCAGGTAGGCGAGTCCGAGGATGCGCCGGGTCTCGCGCACCCCGATGTGATGGGCGATGGAGAAGACGGCGGCCTGCTCGAAGCCCGGCACGTTCCGGCGCAGGAACTCCAGGTACTGCCGCAGCTGCCGGCGCGCCTCGATCTCCGCCTCGGACAGCTCGCAGCCGTTGACGCCGCTCTTCTGCACGACACGCGTGGTGTTGAAGTGGATGACATCGGGCTGCGCGTGCGTGAACCACAGCACGTTCTCGCGCGGGCAGCTGATCTCGCCGCGGGCCTTGGCTTCGTGGTAGAGGCGGGTGATCTCGTCGCCCGGCGGCATGCGGGTGCGGTCGATGCCCGAGAGTTTGAAGCACAGGGTCATGGGCTGGCAGAAGCCCGACGCCCCGCCGATCTCGAACGCACAGCCGGCGCGTGCCGCAAGGTCGCCGTCGCCGGTGGCGTCAATGAAGACCTTGCCGCGCACGACGGCGAAACCGGACTTGGACACCAGGACGGCGGCGCTGATGCGGCCGCCTTCGAGGGTCACGTCGGCCAGCCAGTGGTGGTAGAGGAGCCGGACGCCGGCCTCGAGGCAGAGATCCTCGGCGGCGAGCATGGCGAGGTCCTTGAAGATGGTGCGTTCGCCGCGCGAGGCCGCGTCGCCGCCGTCGGGGACGGTGGCGCGCAGGGCGGGCGGCAGGTAGTCGCGCATGCGCCGGATCCACTCGATGTAGACCGGCTTGTCGAGGCTGACGCCCTTCGCGTGGTTGCCCATGAAGGGGTGGATCTCGCCGACCGAGGCCATGCCCCCGAGGCAGCCGTAGCGTTCGACCAGCAGGGTGTCGGCGCCGGCGCGCGCCGCCATCACCGCGGCCCCCAGGCCCCCCGGCCCGCCGCCGATCACCACGACGTCCGCCGCGGCGACGACCGGCAGGTCGCGATCCAGCGAGTAGTGCATCACGGGGTCAGCCATGGTTCGATCCTCCGCAAGCCCGCGTTCAGCGCGGGCGGTTCAGCAAACTCAACGACTCCTGGTGGCGCAAGATGGAGTCCGGGAACCCCGCGGCGGCCGGCGGCGGCCCCGGCCGGTGCCATCCCACGGTCCCTCTACAGCCCCAGCCGCTCGTACTGCTCGGGCGGGGCGTCGTTCGCGCGCATCAGATCCGTCAGCAGACCGGTCATTCGCCTCTCAACGGCGTCGTCGTGGAGGGGATGCTCTTGGGCGGGGTCGGCTTCGAGGTCGAAGAGCAGGGTCCCGAAGGTGTGCGGGTTGCCCCAGGAGCGGCCGGGGATCTTCAGGGTGCGGCAACCCTTGGTGAAGCGGAACGGCCCGGCCAGCCCGATGTCCTGCAGCTCTTCCGTGCCGAAGGTCCGCCGCATGTGCGTCGGCATCAGGGTGTACTCGAACAGCGGCCCGTTCTCCGGCCGGGGCGGGGCGCGCATGTAGACGTAGCGGCCGTCGGTGCAGTTGACGTGGCCGCCGTGCAGGCCGAAGAGGCCGGCCTCGCGCACCGGGGTGTCGCAGGCCACAGTGTCGCGCAGGGGCAGGCCCTGCATGTCGGCGGGCCGTTCGACGCCGAAGTACTCGAGCAGGGTGGCGGGGATGTCAATCGTCTGCACCAGGCTCTGCCGGCGTTCGCCGGCCTGGCCGCAACGCGGGTCCCAAATGAAGAACGGGGTGTGCGCGACCTCGTTGTAGAAAGGCTGGCAGCACTTGGCCCACCAGCCGTGTTCGCCGAGCAGGAAGCCGTGGTCGGTGTTGACGATCAGCAGGGTGTCCTTCCAGAGGTCGAGCCGGTCCATGGCGTCCAGCACCCGCCCCAGCGAGTGGTCGCACATGCTGATGAGGGCGGCGTTGGTCAGGCGGATGTGGCGGACGACCTCGGGCGGCTCCTCGACGCGGCGGTAGGGCGGCCAGTCGAACTCGATGCCGTCGTCAAGCAGCCCGGCGTAGAGCTGCTTGTAGCGCTCGTAGGTGAAGTAGGGTTCGTGCGGGTCGAAGGTCTCCAGGTGCAGGAACCAGTTGTCGGCGGCGTGGTTGGTTTCGAGGAACTCCAGCCCCATTGCGAAGGTACGCGTCTGGCAGTGGTCCTCCTCGCGGCGCATGTAGTGGCGGTTGACCCAGTCCTGGCGCAGCCACTCGCCGGGGCGGTTGCGGTGGTTGAGGCTGGCGGGGCGGGTATCGACCGCGTCGGTCAGGTTGGTCTTCCACGGGTCGCCCTCCTGGCCGCGCGAGATCTCCCACGAGCTGTAGCGGGTGTGGTAGTTGCAGCCGCCCTCCTCCCAGTAATGGTAGTGGTCGCTGACCAGGTGGGTGCGGACATGGTGTTGCTTCAGCAGCTCGGGCATCGAGTCGTCGAACGGCTCGATCGGCCCCCAGCTGCGATGCAGGAAGTTGTACCGCCCAGTGTGCAGTTCGCGCCGCGCCGGCATGCACGGCATGCTCCCCACGTAGCAGTTGTCGAAGGTGACGCAGCGTTGCGCCAAGCGCTGGAAGTTCGGGGCGTGCACCCAATCGCACCCGTAGGCCGGCAGCATGTGCCGGTTCAACGAGTCAAACATCACCATGACGGCTTTCACAAAAACCTCCGCACGGTTCCGGCCACGGCGGGCGCGACGGCGAGCCGCAAAGATAGCCCGTGCGCCCGACAAGTCGAACCCCGCCACGCTTGTCTTCGCGCCGGCCGCACGTATCTTCCTCCCACCATGCCGGAAGCTCACGCCAACTCGGGTTTCGAGGGGCTCTCACACGCCGAGGCGGCCGCCCGCCTCGCCGCGGACGGGCCCAACGAACTGCCCTCGGCCAAGCCGCGCAACCTCTGGCGGATCAGCCTCGACGTCGTGCGCGAACCGATGTTCCTGCTGCTCCTCGCCTGCGGCCTGCTGTACCTGCTGCTCGGCGACACCGGCGAGGCGGTCATGCTCCTCGCCTTCGTCTTCGTCGTCATCGGAATCACCCTCTACCAGGAGCGCAAGACCGAACGCGCCCTCCAGGCCCTCCGCAACCTCGCCAGCCCCCGCGCCCTCGTCATGCGCGACGGCGAACAGGTACGCATCCCCGGCCGCGACGTCGTCCGCGGCGACCTTATCCTGCTCAGCGAGGGCGACCGCGTGCCGGCCGACGCCCTCCTCGTCTCAGCCCGCAATCTCTCCGTGGACGAATCGCTGCTGACCGGCGAGTCCGTCCCAGTGCCCAAACGCACCGCCGCCGCCGGCGAGACCGCACTCGGCGCCCCGGGCGGCGACGCCCTGCCTGGAGTCTACTCCGGCTCCCTCGTCGTCAAGGGACGCGGCATCGGCCGGGTCGTCGCGACCGGCCCGGACACCGCAATGGGCCGCATCGGCAAATCCCTCCAAGCCGTCGAGACCGAGAAGACCCCCCTCCAGCGCCAGACCGCAGCCCTGGTGCGCACCTTCGCCCTCGTCGGCACCTCCCTCTGCCTGCTGGTCGTGCTGGTCTACGGACTGACCCGCGCCGACTGGCTCGGCGGAGTGCTCGCCGGCCTGACGCTGGCCATGGCCACGCTGCCCGAGGAGTTCCCCGTCGTCATGGTCATCTTCCTTGCCCTCGGCGCCTGGCGCATCTCGCAACGCCGCGTGCTCACCCGGCGCGTGCCGGCCATCGAAACCCTCGGCGCCGCCACCGCCCTGTGCACCGACAAGACCGGAACCCTCACCCTCAACCGCATGACCGTCACCCGCCTCGCCACAACCGCCGGCGTCCATGAGGTCAGCAACCAACAGAAAGCCCTCCCCGAAACACTGCATGCCCTGGTCGAGTTCAGCCTCCTGGCCAGTCCTTCCGACCCCTTCGATCCGATGGAGAAGGCCATGACCGAACTGGGCCGCCGTACCCTCGCCAACACCGAACACCTGCACGAAGACTGGGAGCTGGTGCGCGAGTACCCGCTCTCCGAGCAGCTCCTCGCCATGTCCCGCGTCTGGCGGTCGCGGCGAGGCGCCCACCGGGTGATCGCCGCCAAGGGCGCCCCCGAGGCCATCGCCGATCTCTGCCACCTCGGCCCGGAACGCATCGCCGCCTGGACCCCCCACATCAACGCCATGGCCGACGACGGCCT
Source organism: Lentisphaerae bacterium ADurb.BinA184 (assembly GCA_002068325.1). Taxonomy (GTDB): domain Bacteria; phylum Verrucomicrobiota; class Lentisphaeria; order Oligosphaerales; family MVZH01; genus MVZH01. The sequence goes on from MVZH01000111.1 coordinate 11,044, forward strand.
GCGCGTGATCGCCGTCGCCCGCGCCCGCTTCCGCCAGGAAGACCTGCCGGCCGAACAGCACGACTTCCACTTCGAATTCCTCGGCGTGCTCGGACTCAGCGACCCCCTCCGCCCCGAGGTGCCGGCCGCCGTCGCCGAATGCCGCGAGGCGGGCATCCGCGTCATGATGATCACCGGCGACTACGCAGGGACCGCCCGCCATATCGCCGCCCAGGCCGGACTGCCCGCAACCCAAGCCATCACCGGACCGGAGATCGATGGCTTCAGCGAGGACGCCCTGCGCGCGTGTGTCGGCGAAACCGCCGTCTTCGCCCGCGCCGTCCCCGAACACAAGCTGCGGCTGGTCACCGGACTCAAGGCCCGCGGCGATGTGGTGGCCATGACCGGAGACGGCGTCAACGACGCCCCTGCCCTCAAGGCCGCCGACATCGGCATCGCCATGGGCGGCCGCGGAACCGACGTCGCCCGCGAAGCCGCCGCCCTCGTCCTCCTCGACGACGACTTCTCCTCGATCGTCGCCGCCATCCGCACCGGCCGGCGAATCTACGACAACCTCAAGAAGGCCATGGCCTTCATCGTCGCCGTGCACATCCCCATCGCCGGCCTCTCGCTCCTGCCGGTCGTGCTGGGCTGGCCGCTCGTGCTGTGGCCGGTCCACGTCGTCCTGCTCGAGCTGATCATCGACCCCGCCTGCTCGGTCGTCTTCGAGATGGAGCGGGAGGATCCCGACATCATGCGGCGGCCGCCACGACGACTCGCCGAACCCCTCTTCAGCCGGGGCGCCCTGGGCATGTGCCTGGTGCAGGGAGGGGTTGTGCTCGGGGTGGTGATGGCGACCTTCGGCTTCGCCCACTTCACGCTGCGCTACCCCGAGGCCGACGCGCGCGGCTTCGCCTTCGCCGCGCTGGTCACCGGCAACCTCGCGCTGATCTTCGCCAACCGCTCCTGGCACCGACGTTTCATCCCGACCCTGTTGTCAGGCAACACGGCGTTGTGGGCAGTCACCGCCTTCGCCCTCAGCGCCTTGGTGCTCATCCTCTACGTGCCGGCGTTGAGCCGTCTCTTCCGTGTCGGCGCCTTCCATGCCGACGACTGGGTGCTGTGCCTGGGTGCCGGCGCGCTCTGCCTGGCCGCCTCCGAACTCGCCAAACGCGTCTTCCTGCCGCGACGGTGACGCACAGCCTCCGAACTCGCCAAACGCGTCTTCCTGCCGCGACGGTACGCACCGCGCCCGCGACGCGCTACCCCGGCCGCGACTCCGCCACCCCCACCCTCCCCACCGCCGCCCTTCCCCGCCCCCCCCAGCAGGCGGGAGTCACGGAATTTTCACGAACTCATACGACTGGCGGTGGTACGGGGGATGGGGCGGCCCAAGCTGTTGGGCCTGTGACGGAGGGCGGATCCGGAGCGTTTTCACGAACTCGGGCGGCCTTCCGCACCGGCCAGTGCGTGAAAACGCCCGGACTGACTGTGAACCGCGACGGGGAAGGCCCGCGTGGCATCCAACGTGTCCGCGGAGTTCGCGAAAACCACCGCGTTTTCACGAACTCATACGACTGGTGGTGGTACGGGGGATGGGGCGGCCCAAGCTGTTGGGCCTGTGACGGAGGGCGGATCCGGAGCGTTTTCGCGAACTCAGGCGGCCTTCCGCACCGGCCAGTGCGTGAAAACGCCTGGGCTTGCCGTGAACCGCGACGGGGAGCGCCGGCGTGGCATCCAACGTGTCCGCGGAGTTCGCGGAAACCACCGCGTTTTCACGAATTCATACGACTGGTGGTGGTACGGGTGATGGGGCGGCCCAAGCTGTTGGGCCTGTGACGGAGGGCGGATCCGGAGCGTTTTCGCGAGCTCGGGCGGCCTTCCGCACCGGCCAGTGCGTGAAAACGCCTGGGGATTCCTGCGAACCGGCGACGGGAACGACCCGCGCGGCATCCAACGTGTCCGCGGAGTTCGCGAAAACCACCGCGTTTTCACGAACTCATACGACTGGCGGTGGTACGGGGGAGGGGGCGGCCCAAGCTGTTGGGCCTGTGACGGAGGGCGGATCCGGAGCGTTCTCGCGAACTCGGGCGGCCTTCCGCACCGGCCAGTGCGTGAAAACGCCCGGACTGACTGTGAACCGCGCCGGGGAGCGCCGGCGTGGCATCCAACGTGTCCGCGGAGTGCGTGAAAACGCCTGGACTTGCCGTGAACCGTGACGGGGAAGCCGGTGCGGGCGGGAAGGTCGGGCCGGCGTCACTCGAAGGTCAGCTCACCCCAGGCGGCCGGCGAGAACCAGGCTTCGAGCGGCTCGTCGTTGACCAAGTTGGTGGCTGGATTGGCCCAGTACGTGCGGGCCGTGTTGATCATGCCGGCGGCGTCCGAGGAGATGAAGCCGAAGTCGCCGGCCAGGGCGGTGCCGGCGGGCGGGGC
>MVZH01000112.1 GCA_002068325.1 Lentisphaerae bacterium ADurb.BinA184
CCCCCACACGCCACATCCGACCCCTTTCTTTTGCCCCCTTGTTGTGATTCCCCGCCCGGGCCGGCCGTCATGTCGCGTTGCTGCGGCCACGCCCCCCTTGAGCTGGCTCTCCCGGCCAGCCGCATGCCACCCGTCGGCCACGCGCAGCCCGCGCCGCAGCGCGCCAGGCCCCATCGGCCCCGGATGCCCTTTGCCTCCCGAGATCGGGCGACGGGGCCCGTCAGAACCAGCCCTTCCTCCCTTCCACGTAGGTCTTGACAAACTCTTCGTCGGACTTGGTCAGGTAGATGATGCCCTCGATCAGGCCGATCAATCCCGCGACGCCACAGGTCAGGAACGTGATGACGATCTGGATGACGCCTTCCTTCGTGTACCCCAGGTAGAACTTGTGAATCCCCCATCCCCCCAGGAGGATGCCAAGGATCCCAGCCACTACCTTCTTGTCCGCGCCCGCCGGTTTGATCTCGCTCATCCGTAAGCCTCCTTGTCCTGGTGACGACGCCACTCTCGCCGTCATGTGCTGGGTCAATACCGCCTCTCCGCGCCCGCCGTCAAGCCCGCGCGCCGTCGAAGGCGGCGACAAGCGTCCCGGACGGGCTATATTACCCCGTGTCAGGTCTGCCGAGGGTGTTGGTGAAAGGTTGCGGCCATGTTGTTTCCACGCTGGTTGCTGCCGAGGGGCACGAAGGCGGCGGGGCTGGCTCCGGGCACGATGGTCTACGTCGGCAAGGAGCAGACGGCCGCGCCGCGGCTGAGCGTGTTCCACTACAACGCCGACCAGTTTGTGGAGTGCGAGATCGCCTCGGTCAAGGAGTGTGCCGGGCTGGTGGCCGACCAGGCGCACGTCACCTGGCTGAACATTGACGGCATCCACGACACCGCCCTCGTCGCGGCCGCCGGGGACAGCCTCAAACTCCACCCGCTGACGCTCGAGGACATCGTCAACACCTCGCAGCGGCCCAAGCTGGAGACCTTTGACAACTACCTGTTCATCGTGCTGAAGATGCTGCGGCGCGACCCTGCCCGCGAGGAGACCATCATCGAGCAGGTCAGTTTCGTCCTGCAACGCGGCAACCTGATTTCGTTCCAGGAGACCGTTGAGGGGGATGTCTTCGACCCGGTGCGCCAGCGCATCCGCGAGAACAAGGGGCGGCAGCGCAACGCCGGCGCGGACTACCTGGCCTACTCGCTGTTGGACGCGGTGGTTGACGGCTATTTCCACATCCTGGAGGGCCTCGGCAACCAAGTGTCGCAGCTGGACGAGGAGTTGCTCTCCCCCGACCCCGAGCCCGACGTGCTGAACCGCATCCACGCGATCAAGCGCGAGATCGCCTTCCTCCGCACGGCGGTGTGGCCGCTGCGCGAGATCATCAACGGCCTGGACCGTGACGCCACCGGCCTGATCACCGCCCAGACCCGGCCCTTCCTGCGCGACCTCTACGACCACACCATCCAGGTGATCGAGACCGTCGAGTCCTTCCGTGATGTCCTGGCCGGCATGACCGACCTGTACCTGTCGCGGACCAGCAACCGCCTGAACGAGATCATGAAGGAGCTGACCGTGATCTCGACGATCTTCATCCCGCTGACTTTCATTGCCGGCGTCTACGGGATGAACTTCCGGTTCATGCCCGAGCTGAACCAGCCTTGGGCCTACCCGGCGCTGTGGGGGCTGATGCTGGCCATCGCCGGCGGCATGCTCATCCATTTCAAGCGCCGCGGCTGGTTCTGAGGGGGCCAGGCCGCGCGCCCGCGTTCGGTGCAGACGGCGCGGCTTATACTGATTGCAGCGCTTGCACAGCCGCCGCATCACCTGGCCTGGGCGGAACCCGGCCCTCCATCGCCCCCCAAGAAGGCCCGCTGTCGGCAGTGCTGGAGGGACGACCTCCGTGTCCTCCGCAGGGGGTTCTGCAAGCGCCTCATCATCCTAGGAGGTACTCCCGCGCCAACCGGTTGGCAAGCCGCAACCGCGTACGGGAGGGAGAGCCAATGTGGATCGCTGAAGGGGGGGCGCCAGCGGCTCAGGCGGGGCGGCGCATCAGCAGCAGGCTCAAGGCCATCATGACCATGCCGCCGAGCAGCCCGATGAGGCTGTCGTGGCCCTTGCCATAGGCGCGGCTGGTCGGCAGCAGCTCGTCCAGGCTGATGTAGACCATGATCCCGGCCACACCGCCAAACAGCGTGCCCATCAGAAGCGGCGGCACCTTGGCGGCCGGTCCGCCCATGACCAGGCACATCGCCAGATAGGCAACCCCGGCCCCCACCGGCTCGGCCAAGCCGCTGAGCAGTGAGTAGAGGAACGCCTGGCGTCGCTTGCCGGTCGCGTAGAAGATCGGCACGGACACGCTGATGCCCTCGGGGATGTTGTGCAGCGCGATCGCCACGGCGATGGCCATGCCGAGGCCGGGGTCTTCGAGCGCCGCCAGGAAGGTCGCCAGGCCTTCGGGGAAGTTGTGAATGCCGATGGCCAGGGCCGTGAACAGCCCCATGCGCAGGAGCCTGGCGTGCGGCACCCGGTGGTCGTGGGCGCCGGGGGCGGCGTGCGACGGGTCGGCGGCGACGGCGTCGAAGTCGGGCAGGGGTGCCGCGGCGTTGTGCAGCGGCGCGGTCTCCTCGGCGGTGTGCGTCTCATGAGGGTTCCCGGCCGAGGGGATGAGCCGGTCAATGATGCCGATCAGCAGAATCCCGCCGAAGAACGAGGCGGCATTGGCCCAGTGCCCCCAGGGATCGCCCCAGGCGGTGACCAGCGCGGCCGCCCCCTTCTGGAAGATCTCGACGAAGGAGACGTACAGCATGACCCCGGCGGAGAAGCCCGTCGCCACCGAAAGGAACCGGTAGTTGGTGCGGCTGGCGAAGAAGGCAATCACACTGCCCACGCCGGTCGCCAGCCCGGCAAACAATGTCAGACCCAAGGCCAACCAGACGCGGCTCATCGGTTCCTACTCCGTCCCGCGCGCCCGGGGCCGCGACCTGCGCGCACGGCCCCGCGTGTTGCCGGCCTACTTCGACACCCCGGCGGACTTCAGGAGCGTCTCGAGATCTACCATCTCCGCCTGCAGGTCTTCCTCAGGCACGGCCTCGTCGCGGCCCTTGGTGCCCATGGCAGACGCTTTCCTGTTGCGGGTTGCCGGCTCTGTCGCCGGATGTCAACACCCGGTCTGCCCCCCGTCCGCGACGCCGGTCTCCGCCGCCTGCCGCCGACCGGAACTTGACGGCAATATACAAGGCATGACTCTCCACGCCAGGGGCCATGCCGGCGCGTTTGGGGGCGCCGCGCCCGGCCGACGGCGCGGGGCGAGGGGACAGACCCCGCGAAGGCGCCGGCGCCGGGGAGGATCGCCGCCGCCCCTGCCCGCGGACTTGCCCAGGCATCGGCGGCAGGTTATCTTCCGGGGCAGGCGGGAGACCGCGGCCGCCGCGGCCGTCGGCTCCCGGCCTCTGGAAACCGGGAGCGCGCGCCATGTCCAGCATCTTCGGGGTCTGCTTCCGCGTGACCACCTTCGGCGAGTCCCACGGCCATGGGGTGGGCGCGGTGGTGGACGGTTGCCCGGCCCGGCTGCCCCTGAGCGAGGCCGATCTCCAGCCGCAGCTCGACCGCCGCCGCCCCGGCCAAAGTCTGCTCACTACGCCCCGGCAGGAGTCCGACCGCGTCTCCATCCTGAGCGGGGTGGAGAACGGACTCACCCTGGGGACCCCGATCGCGCTGCTCGTGACCAACCGTGACCCCCGCCCCGAGGATTACGGCGAGTCCGCCAGCGTCCCCAGACCCTCCCATGCCGACTACACCTACCAGGCTAAGTACGGCATCCATGCCTCCAGCGGCGGCGGGCGGGCGAGCGCCCGCGAGACGGTCGGCCGGGTCGCGGCCGGGGCGGTCGCCGAGAAGCTGCTCCGGGACTGGCATGCGGTCGAGATCGTCGCCTGGGTCAGCGCCGTCGGCCACGTCCAAGCGCACGGCGTGGACCCCGGTTGCGTTGACCGCGCGGCGGTGGAGCGGTCGCCGGTGCGCTGTCCGCAGGGGGAGGCGGCGGCCGAGATGATCAAGGCCATCGAGGAGGCGCGCGGCGAGGGCGACTCCGTGGGCGGGATCATCACCTGCGTGTGCCGCAACGTGCCGGCCGGCTGGGGCGAACCGGTCTTCGACAAGCTGTCGGCCCGGCTGGCCCAGGCCATGCTCTCAATCCCGGCCGTCAAGGGGTTCGAGATCGGCTCCGGCTTCGCCGGCACCCGCCTGCGCGGGTCGGTGCACAACGACGCCTTCGTCCTCAAGAACAACCGCCTGGGCACTCAGAGCAACCACAGCGGCGGGGTGCAGGGCGGCATCTCCAACGGCGAGCCGGTCCTCTTCCGGGTCGCCTTCAAGCCGCCGGCCACCATCGCGCGCGAACAGAAGACGGTTGACTACGCCGGCCGGTCCGTTGTCCTGGCCGTCAAAGGCCGCCACGACCCCTGCGTGGTGCCCCGCGCCGTCCCGATCGTCGAGACCATGGCCGCCTTGGTGCTGGCCGACCTTGCACTGTGCCAACGGCGGCAACGGCGGGAGGACGAAGCCCCCCCGGCAAAGCCGGTCTGAGGAGCGCGGTCCGATGGTGGGCCGCCGCTGACGGCACCCCTTCTCTCCACCTCGGTGGCCGGTGTACGCCGCACACCCGCCGCCGCGGGCACGGACATCCCCAACCGGTGCGCCCCCGACGGGCTGACAAGGCATGAAGGCGACGCCGCACACCGCCCCCCTCCACCCCTGGCTGGAAAGGCTTCCCCTGGCCGGCGGCCACGCATTGCCCGGCCGCATCCTGCCCGGGCCCATGGAAGGGGTGACCGGGCCGTCGTTCTGCACCGTGCTGACCCGGCACGGGCTGGCCCGCTGTTGGATCACACCGTTCATCCGCATCTCGGACGCCGTGCCGCGGCGCGCCCGGCTCGGCGAGCGGCTTGCCCCCTTCCTCGCCACCGGGCTGCCCGTCGTCGCCCAGCTCATGGGCACGGAGGCGGCCCTCCTCTGCCACACGGCGGAACGCCTGCAGGCGATGGGAGTCGTCGGCATTGACCTGAACTGCGCCTGTCCCAGCCGCACCGTCATCGGCAGCGGCGCCGGCGGGGCGGTCTTGCGAACCCCGCAATCCCTCCGCCAGACCCTCCTCGCCCTGCGCCGGGTCTGCGGCGGATGCGGACTGAGCGTCAAACTGCGCAGCGGCTTTGACCGCGCCGACGAACTGCCCGCCATCCTTGATGCCGTGGCCGCCGCGTCGCCTGACTTCGTGGTGTTGCACTACCGCACCGTGCGCGAGAACTACGACGCCGTCGCCGGCGGCTGGGAACGGCTTGCCCGCGCCCGCGCCGTGGCTCCGGCCCTGACCCTGATCGGCAGCGGCGACATCACCACGGCCGCCGACGCGCTGCGGATGCACGCCCAGACCGGCGTCGCCGGCGTCGCCCCGGCCCGCGGGCTTCTCCACAACCCCTGGCTGCTCGACGACATCGAGTGTGCCTGCCGCGGCGGGCGGCCGGCGTTGCGGACTCCGCAGGAAAAGGCCGGCCTCCTGGGCGAGATTGCCGAGGCGGCGGCCGCCGCCGGCCGGGGGGGCGCCGGTTTCCTCGTCGAAATTGCCCGGCACATGTTCGGCGAGGACAGCCCGCTGTTCTCCGCCCTCAGCCGCGCCGCCACGCCGGCCGCCGTGGCCGAGATGCTCCGCCAGCCAAGCCCAGCGCAGTAGACGACAGCCGCGCAGCAGCCTCGCGCGCGACCTGCCCCGCCCCCTCCTAACGTGTGTGCGTGGAAACAATCCTTGTGCGTGAAAACACCCGGTGCCGTTTTCACGCACTGGGAGGGGCGATGAGGGTGGACGGTTCGGTGGCGGTTCACCCCTCGGTGCGAGGGCTGCCGTCACGCGCCTGCCGGCGGAGCTCGGCGGCGCGGTCGAGGATGGTTTCGCGGGGGATGCCGGCGGCGCCGTACATGGCGTAGACGTTGGCCAGCGGGGTTTCGGGCGGGACGGTGTGCGAGGCGGCCAGGATGTAGCCGCCGCCGTCGGCGGTCATGCCCTCGATGAGGCGGCGCGTGGCCCGGAAGACGTCGTCCGGCGTGCCGGCGGGCAGCAGCCGCTGGGTGTCCACGCCGCCCATGAACGCCAGGCGCGCGCCGAACTCGCGCTTGAGGTCGAGGGGATCCATGCCCGGGCAGTTGTATTGGACGGGGTTGAGCACGTCAACGCCCATCTCAATGAGGTCGGGGATGATGTCCCGGATGGCGCCGCATGAGTGGTAGGCGACCCACAGGCCGCGGGCCTTTCCGACGGCGACGATGTCGGCCAGGCGCGGGCGGATCAGCTCCCGCCAGCTGGCCGGGCTCATCATCAGGCTCTGCTGTCCGCCGACGTCGTCGCCGGTCCACAGCCAGTCCAGGGCGAAGCGCTCGCAGGCCAGGCGGGAGAGATGGACGGCGAAATCGCGGGCGCGGTCGAGCAAGCCGGCGGTGCGCTCGGGTTCGGCCGCCAAGTCGGTGAGGGCCCCCTCCATGCCACGCAGGCGGCAGAGCATCTCGAACAGGCACGGCGAGACGTCGCAGCCGAGGAAGCACGTGCCCCCCCCGGCCGCCGCCGGCACCATGTTCTCCAGAAGCTCCTCGGTGGCTTCGTACGGGAAGGCGTAGCGGCGGATGGTGCGATGATCGGCACCTTCGAGCGGGTAGCGCCGGATCTGGTTGAAGGGGCCTTCCTTCACCCACTCGATGCCCCAGGCGTCGCGGTGCGTCTCCCCCTCGTGCTCGTGGACGATGCCCTCCATGGCATGGTTGTTGCCGACCCAGGACTGGCGCACGTCCTGGCCGAGCGCAACGGCCAGCTGTGAGGCCGGGAGGTCGAGATCCGCCGCCAGGCGCGCCGCCATGCCGGGATGGAACCACATCCAGACCGGCACGCGGTCGGCCGGTTCGCGGCGCAGGGCGGCATGGACGCGTTGCTTGGCGTTCACAAGGCCGGCACCTTGTCGAACTGCGCGTCGGGGATGACGACGGCCTTGCGCACCGTCCCGCGCTCTTCCCGCACGGTGGCCAAGGCCTCGTCGAGGCGGCTCAGGGGGAAGCGGTGCGAAACGAGCTGGCGGGCCGGCACCGCCCCGCTGCGCAACAGCTGTAGCGCCTCGGGGAAGTAGACGGCGGGGGAGGCGAACGACGCGCGCAGCTGCTTCTTGCCCACGTGCATGGCCGTGGTGTCCAGCTGGATCACGCCGCCCGGCCCCCAGTCGAAGCCGACGTAGACCACGTACGCCCCGTAGGCGCCGGCGGCCAGGCAGGCCGGCAGGGTCTGCGGCGGCGCGGTGACCAGGATCCGGTCGAACCCGCCGTACGGTTTGCCGCACTCCGCGAGCGCCGCCTTCGAGGTGTTGACCACCGCGTCGGCGCCCAGTTTGCGCGCCCACTCCAGCTTGGCGTCCGACCGCGCGGTGGCAACCACCACGCCCGAGGTCAGGCGCCGCGCGATCGCCAGGGCCATCAGCCCGATGGCGCCGGCCCCGACCACCAGCACACGGTCGGAGAGTGCGATCTCGGCCACTTTGATCATGTCCACGGCGACCCCGCACGGCTCGGCCAGCACGGCTTCGAGCGGCTGCATGTCCGGGGCGGGCACGGCGCAGTGGGCGGGAATCAGCATGGCGTCGCTGAAGCCCATGCTGGGGCCGCCCCAGAAGCCGGGCGCCTTGTTGCACAGATCCACACGGCCGTTGCGGCACAGGTTGCACTCGCCGCAGAACGACGCCGACTCCAGCGCCACCAGGTCGCCGGGCTTGATGTGGGCGACCCCGTCCCCAACCTCCCGCACCACGGCCGCGATCTCATGCCCGAACGCCCGCGGCGTCGTCGCCAGTTCCGAGCAGATCTCCATGTCGTGCCCGCAGATGCCGCAGGCCAGCACGTCAACCAGCGCCTCGCCGCGTTGCGGACTCCGCAACTCAACCCGGCGGAACGTGATCTTGAAGGGGGCCTCGACAAAGGCGGCGGTGATCGTGCGGGCAGCAGCCATCAGGGTTCTCCTTGGGAGCCGGGCGGGCGGGGGTGCCCGCATGGCAGGACAGCATCGTGCAAACCGGCGGTCTCAAAAGCCTCGGCGTACGCGGCGTTCAGTTCGGGGTGTTGGCGGGCGATGCGGCGGTTGACGTTCAGGATGCGGTCATCGAGGCCGTGGCCGCGCGTGTGCAGGTTTCGCTGCTGCTGGGAGTCGTGGCAGCGGAGCAGGCGGGCCTTCCACTCGGCCGCCCCGTCGTCGAAAACGGTGAAGACGGTCGGCACCATGGCGAGCGTCTTCGGGTCGCAGGCGAGCAGCGCGACGGGCGGTCGCGGCAGCGCGGCCACGGCGCGCAGGAACATGCGATGGACCCGCCGGTGGCCGGCATTGGTGTCGTTGCCGTGCGGCAGGAAGACGACGGCGGGGGCGCTCGAGGCCAAGATCCCCGCGAGGCGCCGGGTGTTGGCCGCGTCGTCCAGGGGATGCCCGTCCCCGTCCTCGGCAAGTCCGACGAATTGCAGCTGCGACTCCGGCAGGCCGAAGAGCGCACAGCTGGCGCGCTGCTCGGCCTCCCGCAACCGGCCCTTGTCGTCGCGGGTGACGGCACCCCCGAATCCGCCCTCAACCCCGCTGGCGCCGGCGGTCAGGACGGCGAGGTGGATGGGGTTGCCGTTGTCGCGGAACCGGCGCAGGGTGACGGCGATCGCGTCGAAGTCGTCCGGGTGCGGGGCGAGCACGAGCACACGCCGTCCGGGCGGGATGGGCGTGCGGTTGAGCACGACGGTCTGTCCGGCGGGCAGCCAGCCGCGGCCGGCGTCGGCCCGCGGCGCGTCCGGGCCGTCGGAGTCACCGTGGGGTCTTGGGCGGGGGAGCATGCGTTAATGTAGTCGGCGCCCCGGCGGCCGCCACTAACCTGAGCTACTCATGAACAGGAAGGCAACGGAGATGACGGAGGTATATGTCGTTGGTCCGCAATACCCTACGAACCACTGACAGGGCCGTCGGTTTCCCCGCCGCCCAACCGCATGTGGAGTGGCAACCCCCTGCAACGCAAGAGCTTCGTTGCCTCCGTCTCCTCTTGGCGAATCATCCAGGCCAGGAATCTCCGCCAGGGTGCGGCGGGCGTCGAGCCCGGCCCCGAGTGCGTGAAAACGGGCGCTTGTTTTCACGCACGGCGAGGGTGTTTGGTGACGTCGCGCCGGCTGGTTGGCCAGAGGGGGGGCGGATTGCGCGCGGCCCGCAACGGAGTACGTTCCGGTGTTGACGTTTCGGCCTGCATCGGTCCCTGGCAGGAGTGCGCGGTGGCGGCGGTTCGGATCACGGATTTTCAGCGGCGTGTCTACGCGGCCGTCTCGCGGGTGCCGCCGGGGCGGGTTACCACGTACGGGGCGCTGGCTGCGCACCTGGGCTGCGGGTCGGCGCGCGCGGTGGGGCAGGCCCTGCGGCGGAATCCCTTTGCGCCGCGGGTGCCGTGCCATCGCGTCATCGCCGCCAGCCTCCACATCGGCGGTTTCGCCGGGGAACGGGCCGGCGCGGAGGTCGCGCGCAAACGCGCCCTCCTCGCACGCGAAGGCGTCCGCTTCCGCAATGGACGTCTGGCAGACGCGGGCCGTCTGCATCGTTTTGAGGGGGCCTGACATGGACTGCGCGCGGTTGTTCCGGTTGGAGTGCGGCATCCAACACTATGCTTGGGGGGCGAGGCCCCGCGACGGCCGCCCGCCATACATCGCTGAACTGACCGGCCGCCCGGCCGCGCCCGGACAGCCGTTTGCCGAGTTGTGGATCGGGGCCCACCCCGGCCTGCCGGCGCGGGTGGTGGACGGCGCCGGCGCGCCCACCCTCGACGCCCTCATCGCCACCCATCCGCGCGGGATCCTTGGGCCGGCCTTGGCCGGGCGCGGGCTGCGCGAACTGCCGTTCCTGTTGAAGGTGCTCGACTGCGAGGCGCCACTCTCCATCCAGGCCCACCCCGACCGGAACCTGGCGGCGCGACTCCATCGCCGGGATCCGGCCAATTACCCCGATGACCAGCACAAGCCCGAGATTGCCATCGGGCTGACCGGCATGACCGCGCTCTGCCAATTCCGGCCGGCGGACGAGACCGTCACCGAACTGGCGCGCCTCCCCGCCCTCGGCAGCCTGTTTGGCGGCGTCCTGTCCGGGCGGCGTCGCGGTTCGAAGGCCTGGTTGCGGGCGCTGTACACGCACCTTTTTGCGGCGCCGCAGGCCGAGGTCGAGGCGGCGATGGCCGGGGTGGCCGCACAGTTGCGCGCGCAACCCGTCCTGTCCGAGGCGGACCGCTGGTTTCTCGACATCGTCGCACGGCACCCCGGCGACCGCGGCGCGCTCTCGGTCTACGTCCTGAACCTGATCCATCTCGGCCCCGGGGAGGCGGTCTATCTGGCGCCCGACGAGCCGCACGCCTACCTGCATGGCACCATCATCGAATGCATGGCCAACTCGAACAACGTGGTGCGGGCCGGCCTGACCGCGAAGTTCATCGACCGCGATGTCCTCACCCGCATGCTGACCTACCGCATGCAACGGCCGCAGATCCTGCGCGGAGAGGTGGAGGCGGACGGTCGGCGGGTCTACCGCGTGCCGACCCCGGAGTTCCTGGTCGAAGCGCTGTGTACAGGGCCCGGCCGCGAGATCGGCCTCGAGTCCGGGGGGCTTGTCTCGCTCCTGCTCGTCCTCGACGGCGAACTCGAATTGCGGACTCCGCAGACACGCGAGACGGCCGGGCGGGGCACGACGTGGCTGTGGCCGGCGGCGTTGCCCGTCCTCACCGTGACGGGCGGCGCGGCGGGCTCGGTCATCATCCGGGCCCGGCCGAACCCGCCCGCCTGGACGAGTGACTGCTAGGGCCTGATATCAATCGCCGCACAACTGCCTGAGGCGCTTGCAGAACCCCCGCGGACGACAACGGCCTGGTGCGATGGAGGGCGGACCTCCGCCTGCCTGCCGTGACGTACACGACGCAGACAGGTGTCCGCCAGGTCATACGCGAAGACCCGGTCTGCCGCGGACGAACCCGGACGACACGGAGGTCGTCCCTCCAGTGTGTCAGACAGCAGTCCTTGTGGCCACCGATGGAGGGCCGGGCTCCGTCCCGGCCACGTGACGGAGGTTCTGCAAGAGCCTCTGGTGAATATGTCCCTTGTCGTCTAATGAGTGAAGAGTATTGCGGTTAGCGGTCCTGAGTGTTCTCCGTGATCGCCTGGCTGCGCTTCCGGTGCGTTGCCTCGATGGCCGCCTGCGCCTGGGCAACGGCCTTGTCGTCCGGTTTGGCTTTCGCGTCCGCGAACACGAGGTGCCCCCAGCGGTCGAGCTTCTCGTCGCTGCCGGTGACGACCCACGAGGTGTATTCAGACGTCTCCAAGTCGTAGGGCACGCTCTGGTCGATCCGCGTCAGGTTGAAGCCCCACACATCCCCGGGCTTCGGCGTTGCCAGCCCCAGGCCCTTCCATGGAACCCGGATCATGCCCTGCCAGCCCGCCGCGGTGCGCTTCACCTCTGTCTTCAGGCCCTCGACATCGAACTTGGGATCGCGATCCCGCCAGTCGTGCACCGCCCCGGACGCCGAGAGCTGCACCATGACACACCGGTCTTCGGGATTGTGAGTGTGCATGGGATCCAGCCACAGCACGACACAGTCATCCTTCCACATCTTGACGGCATCGTGCTCAGCGAACACCGCGGCGATGGCGGTGTCGGCGCAGTCAAAGGCGACTTCGAGTCCCTCTGCGTCCCAGCTCAGCGTGGCGGCGGTCTTCTGCCGCTCGGGGTTGCCGGTCTTCTTGTCGCTGAAGCCGGACAGGGCGTCCAGCATCTTCTCGCGCAGCACCCGCGTGTTGTCGGGGTTGGGGGACATGGCGGCCGCGGTCACACCAGCCGGCGCGCCCGGCTCTTGCGCCTTGGGGGCCTCGCCGCCGTCGGCCCGCGGCGGGTTCTCACCCGTTCCCATCATGTTACGCCAGAACGCCCCGACATCGAGGTTGTTGATGTGGGTGAGCGTGTCCAGGCCACGCACAATCTCGAGGCTGGCGGCCGGCAGGTTCTCGGCGATCCACAGCCGGCGCAGTTTCATGGCCTTGAGCTGGCTGTAATCGGTGACTTTCGTGCCCACCAGTCCCAGTTCCTCGAGCGGCGCGCCCTTGACCGGCGTGAGGTCACTGACCGGGGTGCCGGAGAGGTCGAGCGACACGAGCAGCAGGCCTTCGAGGGGGGTCAGGTCGGTGGCTGCGACGTTACTGAGCCCGAGGCGCCGCAACGGCATGCCGGCCAACGGCTTCAGATCGGTGACGGGGATGCCGCCCGCCTCCACCCGGGTCAGCTTGAGCCCCTGCAGAGGCGACAGATTGCGGATTCCGCACTCGTGCATCCAGACCTCGGTGATTTGCCCGCCTTCGAGGCGGTAGAAGGCGCCGGCCTTGTAGTCGGGGTTGGCGGCGCGCAGGGCGTCGCCCACCGTGAGGATTTGTGCGTACTCCTTCAGGTCTCCGCGGCCGAGTCCGAACTGCAGCGACTTCAAGGTCTTGAGTTCCTTCATGAAGCCAAGGTTGTCGGGGAGAAGGCAGGCGTCGGAGCCGTACCGGGACGGCATCCATCCGACCGTGAGATCCTCGATGGGCATGCCCTTGAGCGGGCTGTAGTCAAGGATCGGCTGGCGGGACAGGACGGCGAGCTTGGTGAGCGTCATGCCCTTGAGCGGGGTCAGGTCTTTCACCGATGTGCGGTCGATGAAGAGCCATTCGAGGTCGAGGCCGGCGAGCGCCTCGATGTTCTCCCGTTCCGTGACCTGTGAAAGGTTCAGCCGTTTGAGTCTGGGCAGCTTCTTCAGCGGGCTGAGATCCACGAGGTTGTGGCTGGCATGGAGTTCGAGGTATTCGATCGGCAGTCCCGCGAGCACGTTCAGGTCGCGGATCGGGGACATGATCAGTTGCAGGTGTTTCAGGCTCTTGAGGCTGGCGAGCGCGCTGAAGTCCTGGATCTCGGTCGCGGAGCCGAGAAAGAGTTCTTCGAGCGGCATGTCGCGGAGGGCCGAGATATCCCGCGCGCCGCAGGCCATCGCCAACCACTGCAGCGGCATTCCGGCCAGGGGGGCGAGATCTGTGATGGCCGCGTTCCCGCAGGCGAGGCGCTCGAGCGGCGCGCCGGCGAGCGGCGTCAGGTCGCGGACCGCCGTTCCCGTGAGTTGCAGGGACTGCAGAGGCATGCCGTGCAGCGGCGAGAGGTCGGTCGCCGGCACGCGCGAGAGGTCGAGCCGAGTCAGGGGCATGCCTTTGAGGGGGGCGAGGTCAGCCACCGCACTGCCCCCGATACAGAGCGACGTCAGGGGCAGGCCTTCGAGGGCGGAGATATCGTTGAGCTTGGGCCGGTCTCTCAGATCCCAGGCGACTTCGCCGTCCCCGACTGTCGGGGCGGGG
>MVZH01000113.1 GCA_002068325.1 Lentisphaerae bacterium ADurb.BinA184
TTTCGGGCTTGCCCACAACGGCCTTCGCCTGGCGACCGGTCCGATGTCTGGCGGGTTGATGCTGCTCGTCTACAGATTACATACGCGCCGGGAGTTCGAAATGGCGCTGGGGTCCGAGACGAACGAGCCTGTTAACCACAAACGAGCTGTTCACCAGAGAGTCGGAGAGTTTTGGGGGTTGCTCTCGGGGTCCGAGAGCAAACATATACGTTATCGCTCGGACCCCATCTTCTCCGTTTCGGAACAGAGAACGCGCCCACGGCGGCGGGATCGCCGAAACCCCTTTGAATGGGCGCGAAAAGCGAAACGCCCGATCACGCGTGTGACCGGGCGTTCCTGTTAACCGGATGGTGCGGAAATCTTCCGCGAAATAAAATGGCTCCGGCGGCTGGGCTCGAACCAGCGACCAGCCGGTTAACAGCCGGCTGCTCTACCACTGAGCTACGCCGGAACCTTGGTTCCGTCAGCTACGGCGTGCGGGCCTGTCGGTCCGCCCGCGTCCGAACAGCAAGCGCATAAGATAGGCGCGGGAGCTGCGCTTTCAAGCGGGGCGTCCAAAAAACGCGGGGGGTGTTGACTCGCCGGGGTGTGGGCGCATATTGCGGATTCCGCAAATCGTGCTCCGTCGAAGCGACGAGGCGCCGATGCCTGGTGTCGACCCGAAGATTCCGGTCGTCTTGGTGTTCCTGGTTGCCTATGGGCTGGTCATCCGTTACGACCGCTGGAAGATGGCGGTGGTGTGGGGGGCGGCGGGGGTGTTGCTGGCGACCGGGCTGCTGTCGCCACTTCAGGCGTGGGAGGCGATCGAATGGGACGTAGTCTTGCTGTACTACGGCATGCTGCTGGTCAGCGAGGCCTTTCTGCACTCGCGGATGCCGGACTACCTGGCGGTGAAGGTGGCCTCGCGCTGCCATGGGGTGCGGATGGCGATGGTGGCGCTGTGCGTGTTCACCGGCTTTCTCTCGGTGTTTCTGGAGAACGTGGCGGTGGTGTTGTTGATGGCGCCGGTGGGGTTGGCGATTTCGCGCAAGTGTGAGATTCCGCCGGGGCCGCTGTTCGTGGGTATGGCGGTCAGCTCGAACCTGCAGGGGTGCGCCACCATGATCGGCGATCCGCCCAGCATGTTGCTGGCCGGGCACGCGCACCTGTCGTTCAACGAGTTCTTCGTGCTCGACGGCCGGCCGAGCATCTTCTTCGCGGTGCAGGTCGGGATGCTGGCCTCGGCGGCGGTGCTGTTTTTCCAGTTCCGTCCGTACAGCCGGCGGATGCCGGAACTGAAGCCCGAGCCGTACCTGTCGGTTGTCCCGACGCTGCTGGTGATCGGGCTGGTGATGGCACTGGCGGTTGCCTCGTCGTCATCGCTGGCCATCCCGCATCTGATCGGCCTGGTCTGTTGCGCGTTCGGGGGGTTGAGTTTCCTGTGGCACCTGCACTACTTCAAGGAGCGGAACGTCCCGCGTTTCCTGGCGCGGCTGGATTGGCAGACGGGGCTTTTCCTGATCGGGATTTTCGTGTTGGTGAAGAGCCTG
This sequence comes from Lentisphaerae bacterium ADurb.BinA184, assembly GCA_002068325.1. Taxonomy (GTDB): domain Bacteria; phylum Verrucomicrobiota; class Lentisphaeria; order Oligosphaerales; family MVZH01; genus MVZH01. Next base: position 1,530 of record MVZH01000113.1, read on the forward strand.
ATTGTGGTCGGGCTCATGGAGGACATTGCCGAGGCGATCCCGCGGCTGGCCGGCGGCAGCCGGCTGGGGGTTTTCGTTCTGATCGTCGGCATATCGGTTGTGGTGAGCGCCTTTGTTGACAACGTGCCGTTTCTGGTGGCGATGCTGCCGGTGGTTCAGTTGGTGGCGCAGAGGAGCGGGTTGAACCCGTACCTGTTCTACTTCGGGCTGCTGATTGGCGCCAGTGTGGGCGGGAACATCACGCCGATCGGGGCCTCGGCCAACATCGTCGCCTGCGGGATTCTGAAGAGGGATGGCCATCCGGTCAGCTTCGCCGGTTTTTTCCGGATTGGCCTGCCGTTCACGCTGGCCGCCACAGCCGCCAGTTGCCTGGTGATCTGGCTGGTCTTCGGCCGGGCTTGAGGGGCCGGCGGGGCGCGGGGCGCGGGGCGCGGAGGGTGGAAGGTCGAAGGTCGAAGGTCGAAGGTGAGGCGCGGACAACGAAGAACGAAGAACGGGGCGCGTAGCGCGGATAACGAAGAACGGGGTGCGAGGCGCGGACAACGAAGAATGGGTCGTGGAGCGCGGGGGCGGAAGGCGGAGGGTGGCGACGCGTCGCCGGGCTTTCGGGGCGACTTGACCGGCGGTGGGGGAGGCGCTATGGTACCGGCCGTTCGAATTGAGATCATGTGTGTGTACGGCCGGACAGACAGGGTGGTCAGCGTATGGTGTGAGAGGCGGGGCGATGGCATCGCGCAGCGACACCATGAAGGCGTACATGCAGGATGTTGCCTACATCCCGCTGGTGTCGCGCGAGGAGGAGATTGAGCTGGCGGCGGCGATTTCCCGGGGCAGCCAGGCGGCCCGCACCCGCCTGATCCGCAGCAACCTGCGGCTGGTGGTCAAGATCGCCCACGACTTCAAGGGCATCGGGCTGCCGCTGGTGGATTTGATATCCGAAGGCAACATCGGGTTGATGCGGGCGGTGGACAAGTTCAACCCGGAGAAGGGCGCCAAGTTCAGCAGCTACGCCGCGTGGTGGATCAAGCAGTCCATGCGGCGGGCGTTGGCGAACCAGAGCCGGACGATCCGCATCCCGGTGCAGTCGGCCGGCAAGATCAACCGGATCCGGGACGGCCGGGAGCGGTTGCTGGAGAAGCTGGGCCGGGAGCCGAGCGACGCCGAGCTGGCGGAGTTCCTGGCGTACAGCGAGCGGACGGTCAGTGTGTTGCGGCGCGCCGATGTGCGCAGTTTTTCGCTCAGCGGCGCGATCCAGGAAGGCGAGGTTGGCGAGTTTGAGGACATCATACCGGACGCGGACTCGACCGCGCCGGACGCGGTGGTCGAGCAGGCCGAAGACCTTGACCATCTTCTGGAGATGATCGCCACACTTGAGGAGCGCGAGCAACTGATTCTGATGAAGCGTTTCGGGTTGGACGGCGACCGGCCGCGGACGTTGCAGGAGCTGAGCCGGATGGTGGGGCGGACCCGCGAGCGGGTGCGCCAGATCCAGCACCAGGCGCTGGCCAAGCTGAAGACCAAGCTACGCACGGAGACCACCGGAACGTGACGGTTCCGGCGGCAAGAACCGCCGTGCTGTCGGACAGGCCAATCAGGGGGTGCCATCCCCCGAGGCCCGCGCAAGGCGGGCCGTGAACGAGAGAAAGGATGTGTGATTTTCTCTATGCCGGAAGTCAGGACCAGACGTGGAGAGAACATTGACCGGGCCTTGCGTCGCCTCAAGAAGAAGCTCGACAAGGAAGGCACGCTGAAGGAGATCCGCAACCGGCGTCACTTTGAGAAGCCCAGCGAGCAGCGTCGGCGGCGCCGTCGTGGCGGCGGCGGGCGCTGAGCGGGTTGCGGTTGTGCGGACACGCGGTTGGGCTGGCGGGCTGTGGCCGACGGCGGCCACGGGGCCAGGCTGAGCACTTTTCACTCAAGGCCGGAGATTACGGCAAAGACCATGGTGCCGACAAAGGACTCCGCCATTGTCTTGGCCATCGTCTTTGCCCTTGTCCCTCGTGAGTGAAGCGTGTCGGGGCCGGGCCGGTTGCAGGCCAACCGTAAGCGTCAGTTGTGTAGGGAGGGTCGGCCACCACCGGCGGGATCCGCCGGTTGCGCACGACCTGTCCAGGCCGTCTCGGGACAATCAGTACGTGTAACGGGGCCGTTCCAGGCATGGGCTGGAGCGGCCCCGTTGTCGTTGGGCTTTCCGTTGCGGCTTTCGCCGCGAGCCGGAGCCTGGGGCGCCCGCCGGGCGCCGTCCGTTGCCCTCTACTCCGGGATCTCGACCGTCCACCCGTGCGGATCCGGGGCTTCGCCGTACTGGATGGCCTGGACACGGCTGTACAGGCTCTGGAGGACGGGGCCGCACCCGTTCCTGGGCCCGACGCGGATGGTGGTCGGGCCGCGGATGATCTCGTTGACCGGCGTGATCACCACGGCGGTGCCGCAGGCGCCGACCTCGGCGAAACCCGCGATCTCGTCGAACTCGACGGGGCGGATCTCGACCGGCATCCCCATGTCGCGGGCGATCTGCTGCAGCGTCAGGTTCGTCACGCTGGGCAGGATGGATTCGGACTTTGGGGTGACGTACTTGCCGTCGCGGGTGATGGCGATGAAGTTGGAGGTTCCGAACTCGTCAACGTAGCGGTGTTCGCGGGCATCGAGGTACAGCTCGATGGGGAAGCCCTGCTTGTGCGCCTCCTCGTGTGGCCGGAGACCGGCCGCGTAGTTGCCGCCGACCTTGACACTGCCGACGCCGCGGGGGGCGGCGCGGTCGTACTCGTCCATGACCACGGCGCTCACCGGTGACAGGCCGCCCTTGTAGTAGGCACCGACCGGGACGACGAGGACGAGGAAGACATACTCGTCGGCCGGCTGGACGCCGATGCGGGCGCCGCTGCCGAACAGCAGGGGGCGCACGTACAGCGACCCGCCGGTGCCGTAGGGGGGCACGTAGCCGGGGTTGGCCTTGACGACGCGCGCCACGGCCTCCATGAACAGCTCCTCCGGCAGGGGCGCCATGCAGATGCGTTCGGAGGTCCGGGCCATGCGGCGGGCATTTTCGCGGGGGCGGAAGGCGCGCACCTTGCCGTCGCGGCAGCGGAAGACCTTCAGGCCCTCGAACGCGGTCTGGCCGTAGTGCAGGGCGGTGGCGGCGATATGGATGCGCAGGTAGGGTTCGCGCACCACTTCGCCGGCGTCCCACGCGCCGTTGCGCCAGACGTAGCGCACGTGGCAGTCCGTGTCCATGTACTGGAATCCGAGGCAGCCCCACTCGATCGTCTTGTTCACCGGGCATATGTCCTGGCTGAGGGGCGGGCCGGGCCACGGCATCACGGGCGGTCCGTGGGCGGCGCGCCAAACAATCCGCGCAATATGGTGTCCCGGATTGCTTTTGCCAGCGGAACTGGCTATAGTGCGGGCTCGACCCGGATATCCTGTCGCCCCTTTGTGGATCCCCCGGCGTCCGTGCCCTCGGGGCGTTGACGCGGCGGCCGGTCCGGGCGGCTGTTGAGGAACCGTGAGCATGGCGGATGAACTGCAGGCGTTGCTGGACCGGATTCACGAGGAGGGGGTGAAGAAGGCGGAGTCCGAGGCGGCCCGCATCCTCGATGAGGCGCGGGCCAAGGCCGGGGCGTTGGTGGAGGCGGCGCGGGAGGAGAGCCGCCGGGCGCTGGAGGCGGCGCAGCGGGACAGCGCCGCGCTGGTGTCCAAGGGCGAGGAGACGCTCCGCCAGGCGGCGCGCGACGTGCTGCTCTCGTTGCGTGAGCAGTTGCAGGACCGCCTGCGGGACGTGGCCAAGGCTTGCGTCGCGCGCGAGGTCTCGGGGCAGAGCCTGGCGGTGCTGGTGGGCGCCGGCATCGAGCGGTTGGCCTCGGCCGAGGACGGCGGTGACATCCATGTGCTGGTGGCGGAGAAGGATCGCGAGGCGGTGAGCCAGTGCTTGATGGCGCGGCTGGGCGAGGACTTGCGGGCCCGCACCTACCTGTCGCCGCTGCCCGGCATGGAGGGCGGCTTCAAACTGCGGTTCGAGGCGTCCAGCGTGATGTATGACTTCTCCGACGAAGCCCTGGCGGACGCGCTGAGCGCGCTCGTCAGCCCGCGGCTGGCTGAGTTGATCAAGGCCTCCTGAGCGGCGCCGCGGCGGCGCCGTCCCCCCCTTGGATCTCCCGCGACGATGACCGTGGACAACCACTACTTTCTGGTGAGTTCGTTGCCGCTGGTGCGGCTGGGGTCGGCCCCCCCCTTTACGCCCGAGGCCTTTGACGCCCTGTGCCGCCCGCATCTGACGTCGGCGCAGGCGGCGGGGCTGGAGGCTGTGTCGCTCCTCCCGAATGGGCGGCCATGCTGCGACGCGGACCGCCGCTGGCAGGCGTGGGAGACCTATCTGCGGAATCTCCTCGCACGGGCGCGGGCCGCCCGCGCCGGCGAACACCCGCAGGAGCACCTGCGGCACGAGGACGATGTCTTCCCGGCCGTGCGCCGGCAAGTCGAGGATGCCCTGACGGCCGCCAACCCCGCTGCCCGTGAGCGGGCGCTCGACGAATTGCGCTGGCGGCGGCTGGACGACTGCGGGGCCCCGCCGCATCAGTTCGATTTCGATGCCTTGGTTGTCTATCGCCTGAGACTGCTGCTGGCCGCGCGCTGGGCCGCGCCGCGCCCGGCGGACGGACGCGAACGGCTCGACCGGCTGGCGCGCCGGGCCGTCGAACAGGCCCGCGCCGCCCGCCGCGTCGCCCAGGCGGAGGCCGACGAGGGGCATCCTCACTGACGGTTGCGCAGGTGTCGGGAAGCCGCCTCCCCGACGGCAGGCCGAGAGGCGAAGTCACCCGCCGCCGCGAGGGTGTCGTGGACGATGGCGAGCATGATGGGACGTTCGGAATGACGACGGAACGCAAACTCGGCGAGGTGGTCGGCGTCAACGGCAACATGGTGACAGTTGCCTTTGACCGCCATGTCATCCAGAATGAGATGGCCTACGTCGTCGTCGGGGAGACCCGCCTGAAGGCCGAGGTCATCCGGGTTCGCGGCGAGGTGGCCGACCTGCAGGTGTTCGAGAGCTCGGCCGGCGCCCGGGTGGGGGACAAGGTTGAGTTCACCGGCGAGCTGCTCTCGGTGATGCTGGGGCCGGGGTTGCTGACGCAGGTCTACGACGGGTTGCAGAATCCGCTTCCCGAGCTGGCCCGCCAGGCCGGCTTCTTCCTCCGGCGCGGCCTTTATGTCACCCCGCTGGACGAGGCCAGGCCGTGGGAGTTCACGCCCGCCGTGAAGCCGGGCGACAGCGTGTGCGCGGGGGCCGCGGTCGGCACCGTGCCCGAGGGGATTTTCAGGCACCGGATCATGGTGCCGTTCGGCTGGCCGGGCCACTGGCGGGTGACATGGGTTGCGGCGGCGGGCGCCTACCCCATCACCGCGGCGGTGGCGCGCGTCTCCGACGGCCGGGAGGAGCGCGCGGTGACGATGGTCCAACGGTGGCCGGTCCGCGTCCCCGTCACCGCCTACCGCGAGAAGCTTCTTCCCGTCGAGACGCTGGTCACGCAGCAGCGCATTGTTGACACGTTTTTCCCGGTGGCCAAGGGCGGCACCTTCTGCACGCCGGGGCCGTTCGGGGCCGGCAAGACGGTCTTGCAGCATGCGCTCAGCCGGTACTCGGAGGCGGACGTGGTGATCGTGGCCGCGTGTGGCGAGCGGGCGGGCGAGGTGGTGGAGATACTGCGCGAGTACCCCGAGCTTGAGGATCCGCGCACCGGCCGCAAGTTGATCGACCGCACCATCATCATCTGCAACACCAGCTCGATGCCGGTGGCGGCGCGCGAGGCTTCGATCTACACCTCGGTCACGCTCGCCGAATACTACCGTCAGATGGGGTTGAACGTGCTGTTGCTGGCCGACTCGACGTCGCGGTGGGCGCAGGCCCTGCGCGAGATGTCAGGGCGGCTCGAGGAGATCCCCGGCGAGGAGGCGTTCCCGGCGTACCTGGAGTCGCTGATCGCCGGTTTCTACGAGCGTGGCGGGCTGGTCCGTCTGCACTCGGGCGAGACCGGCTCGATCACGATCGGCGGCGCGGTCAGCCCGGCCGGCGGCAACTTCGAGGAGCCGGTCACCCAGGCGACGCTGAAGGTAGTCGGCTGTTTCCTCGGGCTGTCGCGCGACCGTGCGAACGCCCGCCGCTACCCGGCCGTCCATCCCTTGGACAGCTGGAGCAAGTACCCGTCATTGTCCGACGCCGACGACCTCGCCTTCGCCCGCCGCATCCTGCAGCGCGGCCATGAGGTTGACCAGATGATGAAGGTGGTCGGAGAGGAGGGCACCCCTCTGGCCGATTTCGCCCTGTACCTGAAGAGCGAGTTCCTGGATGCGGTCTACCTGCAACAGAACACGTTTGACGCCATTGATGGGGCGACGTCGGCGGCCCGCCAGAAGGCCAGCTTCCGCCGGGTGGTGGATGTGCTGCGCACCCCGTTCTTGTTCGCGGACAAGGACGAGGCGCGCTCGTTCTTCCAGCGTCTCCGGCAACTGTTCACCGATGCCAACTACCTGCCCATGGACGGCGAGAAGTACCAGGCGCTCGACCGCCAGACCGCCGAGTTCCTGACCGCCGCCAAGAAGGAGGCGTGACCGGCGGGTCCGACGCGCGGCGGGGCGGGCCCCGGGCACGGCGGCTCCGGCGCAAGGATGGCCCGCATGAGTCTGTGCGGTGCAGAACGCCTCGAGCTGCAGGCGCGCGGACGGTGGCGGGACTGGCGGAGTGCAGACGGGTGGCGGCCCCAGGCTGACGGCCCGTGAACGCCCAGGAGAGCTTGTGAAGAAGGTTTATCATCGGATCATCCAGATCAGCGGCAACGTCATCACCGTGGAAGCGGAGGACGTGCCCTACAACTCGCTGGCCGAGGTGGCGACCGGGGGGCGCGTCTCGCTGGCCCAGGTCATCCGTCTGGACCGCCGGCGCGTCTCGCTGCAGGTGTTTGCCGGCAGCCGCGGGATTTCGACTGACAGCGAAGTCCGTTTCCTCGGCCGGCCGATGCAGGTCTCGGCCAGCCCGGACGTTCTCGGGCGCATTTTCACCGGCAGCGGCTCGCCCCGCGACAGGGGGCCGCGGCTGCGCGACGACCTGATTGATATCGGCGGCCCATCGGTCAACCCCGCCCGGCGGATCATCCCCCGCCGCATGATCCGCACCGGCATCCCGATGATTGACGTGTTCAACTCGCTGGTCGAGAGCCAGAAGCTGCCCATCTTTTCGATCCCCGGCGAGCCCTACAACGCGCTGCTGGCGCGCATCGCCATGCAAGCCGAGGTGGACGTGATCGTGATCGGCGGCATGGGCCTGAAGCACGACGACTACCTGTTCTTCCGCAACACCCTGGATGCGCACGGCGCCCTCGCCCGCTCGGTCATGTTCATCCACACGGCCGCGGACCCGGTGGTCGAATGCCTGTTGGTGCCGGACATGGCGCTGGCCGTGGCCGAGAGCTTCGCCATCGGCGGCAAGCGCGTCCTCGTGCTGTTGACCGACATGACCAACTTCGCCGACGCGCTCAAGGAGATCGCCGTCACCATGGAGCAGATCCCCTCCAACCGCGGCTATCCGGGCGATTTGTACACGCAGCTGGCGGCGCGCTACGAGAAGGCGGTGGACTTCGAGGGCGCGGGCTCGATCACCATCCTGGCAGTCACCACCATGCCGGGGGACGACGTCACCCACCCCGTGCCCGACAACACCGGCTACATCACCGAGGGGCAGTACTACCTGAGCGGCGGCCGCATCGACCCGTTCGGGTCGCTCAGCCGGCTCAAGCAGCAGGTCAATGGCCGCACCCGCAACGACCACCGCGCCGTCATGGACAACATGATCCGGCTGTATGCCGACTACCGGGAGACCCGCGAGAAGCTGGCCATGGGCTTCCGCATGAGCGGCTGGGACCGCAAGTTGCTCCAGTACGGCGAGCGCTTCGAGGCCCGCATGATGGACCTGAGCGTCAACATCCCCCTCGAAGAGGCCCTCGACCTAGGCTGGCAGACCCTGGCCGAGTGCTTCCAGCCCGCCGAGACCGGCATCAAGAGCGACCTCGTGGCCGAATACTGGCCCGGCGGGACGGAAGCCGCGACCGCCAAGGACGGCAACGGAACGACGCCGGCCTGACAGCTGAGCAGGAAGACGGAAGGACCGAAGGAGCGACACCCGCGAGACCGGAAACCGAGACCTGACACCTGACACCGGCCAGCCGAGTCTGGCCCCCCCCATGGCCAAAGTCAAACTCACCAAGAATGCCCTCAAGGCGCAGCGCGACGCCCTCAAGCGTTTCAGCCGCTACCTTCCGACGTTGCAGTTGAAGAAACAGCAGCTCACGCTCGAGACGCGCCGTGTGCGCGACGACGTGGCCCGTCTCGAAGAGGAGCAGGCCGAGTTCGCCCGTCAGCTTGACGTCTGGATTGGGTTGCTTGACGAGTCCACCGCACAGCTGGCCGAGGGGGCGACCGCGGTCGAGGCTTGGGAGACGACCCAGCGGAACATCGCCGGGGTCGAGACGCCGGTCTTCGGCGGCGTCCGTCTCACCAGGCCCCGGCCCGACCTGTTCGCGACGCCGCTGCTGCTCGATGACGTCCTCGACGCCGTGCGGCGGGAGACGGAGCTGCGGCTGCGGCACCAGCTTCTGCAGGAACAGTTGGACGCCCTGGAGGCCGAGCTGCGCACCACGGCACAGCGGGTCAACCTCTTCGAGAAGGTCAAGATCCCCGAGGCCAAGGAGCACATCCGGCGCATTCAGATTTACCTCGGCGACGAGCGCACCAACGCCGTGGGCCGGGCTAAGATCGCCAAGGGCAAGGTGCGTGCCCTCGAGGAGGCGATGTAGCGGTTCCGGGCACCCGGGGTCTGGTGCCCGGTGCATGTGTCTGGGCTTCTTCTGTTTTTCCCTTTTTCTATCTGCTATCTGCCATCTGCCATTGTGGTTCTGCGGTTGGCTCCCCCATGATCGAAGAAATGCGCAGAGCAACGGTTGTCTGCCTGGCCGCCGACCGTGCCGCGACGGTTGACGCCCTTGCCGGGCTGGGCCTGCTCCACGTCATCGAGGTCTCCCCGCCCCAGTCCGAGGAACTCGATCGCCTGACCGCGCGCCGCGGCCTGGTTGTCCACATGCGCGGCATCCTGGCCGGCCGCAAGGTCCCGTCAGCTCCGGCGGCGAACGAGGCCGCCCCCGCCGATGCCGACACCCTGATTGACGAGGCCGCCGCCGCCCACGCCGCGGTCCAGGACGCCACTGAGGAGCTGGCCGCCTGGCGCCGGGCCCGGCTGCAACTCGAACCCTGGGGCAGTTTCAGCCGCGCCCTGCTCGAGCGCCTCCGCGCCTCGGGTCTGCAGATCCGGTTGTGCTCGCACTCCGGCAGACGCCTGCCCGCCCCGCCGGAGGGCGCGGTGCTGCACCCGGTCGGGCGCGTCGGCAAGCGCCGCTTCTTCGCGCTGGTCGCCCCTGCCGACGTCCACGTGCCGGACGCCTTTGCCGACGTCCACCTGCCCGAGGAGACGCAACTGGCCGCCATTGATGCCCACATCGCCGACCGCGAGGCCGCGATCGCCCGCGCCCAGGCCCGGCTTGACGCGCTGGCCCCCTCGCACAACCGCCTGAAGTCCTCCCTCGCCGATCTCGACGCCGACATCGGCACCACCCGCGCCCGCGACGGCATGACCGCCACCGGGAGCCTGCTCTACCTCGAGGGCTACGTGCCCGCACGGCGGCTCCCCGAGCTGCAGGCCGCCGCCCGCCGGCACGGCTGGGCCGTCCTGAGCCAGGACGTGGCGGCGGACGACCCGCGCGTCCCCGTCCTGTTGCGTGTGCCGCGCCTGTTCCGCCCGGCCAAGGCCATCTTCAGCCTGGTCGGCATCCTGCCAGCCTACAGCGAGTGGGACGTCAGCGCGATCATGCTGGTCTACCTGTCGGTATTCTTCGGGATCATCATTGGCGATGCCGGCTACGGCGCCCTTCTCCTGGGGGCCGGGCTATGGCTGCGGCGGCGGACCCGCCAGCCGGAGCACGCCCTGGCGGTGCGGCTGCTGATCCTGCTCAGCCTGGTCACCATCGCCTGGGGGGTGCTGACCGGGACGGTGTTCGCCCTGCCGTCCGACGTCCTGCCGGGCTGGCTTGCGGGGTGGAGCTTCTTCACCGACGAGAGTGTGAAGAACCAGCACCTGCAGTGGATCTGTTTCATGCTGGCCGTGACCCACCTCTCCGCGGCCCATGCCTGGCAGGCGCTGCTCAACCGCCGCCGGCCTGCCGCCCTGGCCCACATCGGGTGGGGCATGCTGATCTGGGCCAACTACTTCGCCGCGGTCAGCCTCATGGTCGGGCGCGGGCCGTTCCCGCGCTACGGCTACGTCCTCTACGGCCTCGGGCTGGTGCTGGTCTTCGGCTTCGGGGTCAACTGGCGGAACATGGCCGACGTCTTCAACCTGCCCTTCAGCATCATCGGCAGCTTTGTTGATCTGCTCTCCTACATCCGGCTCTTCGCGGTCGGGCTGGCCGGCTACTACATCGCCGACTGCTTCAACGACATGGGCCGGATGGTCTTCGACGTCTCGCCGTGGCTGCTGCCGGCCGCCATCATCGTCATCGTCTTCGGCCACGGCCTCAACATCGCGCTGGGCTTCATGAGCGTGCTGGTGCACGGCGTGCGCCTCAACACGCTGGAGTTCTCCAACCATATGGGACTGACTTGGAGCGGACAGCCGTTCAACCCACTCCGCAACCGCAAGGAGAGATGACCATGGACGTGACCACCATGCAGGCGTTGACCAAGGCCGGCGGCTACTGCGCCATGGCCCTGGGCGCGTTCGGCTCGGGCCTGGGCGCCGGGATCGCCGCCTCGGCGGCCATCGGCGCCTGGAAGAAGTGCTATGCCCAGGAGCGGCCGGCCCCCTTCCAGCTGGCCGTCTTCGCCGGGGCGCCGTTGACGCAGACCATCTACGGCATGATCATGATGTTCATCATCAACGGGAAGGCGGAGAGCGCCTATGCGAACTGGCCGCTGTTCCTCATCATCGGCCTGGTCGGCGGCACCGCCATGGGCGTCTCCGCCTGGCTGCAGGGCCAGGCCGCCGCCGGAGCCTGCGACGCGTTCGGCGAGACCAGCAAGGGCTTCACCAACAACCTCATGGCCATCGGCATCGTCGAGACCGTGGCCATCTTCGTGCTCGCCTTCTCGCTCGTCCTCATCACCCAGATCGCCTGAGCAGCCCCCCAGGAATCCATGGCCCGCCCCCGCAAACCCCACCCGGCGGGACGGGCGCTCTCCGTTCGTGAAAACGTCCGTGTTTTCGCGAACTCAGGTTGCCGGGGGATCGGCGGCGCGAGCAGCCGAGCCAGACATCAGCGCCAGGCATGGTTCTGCCGGTACACAGGGGAAGGGCATCGGCCAGACGCCTGCCGACGGCCAGGCCACGAACCGTCCGCTGGACTCGGGGCTTCGCCGTGAGGGCCCCCTCAAGCGGAGGTACCATCCCGGAGCGCGGCCAGTGCCTCAGGCGGGGCGCCCACGGCCTGAAGCCAGGCGATGAGGCGCTGGTGCAGGTCGCGCACGAGGTCCGGGTGTCGGGCGGCGACGTCGGTCTCGGCGCCGGGGTCGGTTCGGGCGGCGAAGAGTTGGCGCTGGCGTTCGGGACCGACCGGGGCGTAGATCCACTCGTCGGTGTAGAGCACGGGCGTCGTAGCCTTCGGCGGGATTCTGCCGTCGGCGCCGAGGCGCAGAAAGCTCCCGGTGACGGCGCTGTCGGCTCCGGTGCCGGGCGTCTCGCCGCGGAGGGCGCGGGCGAAGGAGCGTCCGTGGAACGGCTCGGG
>MVZH01000114.1 GCA_002068325.1 Lentisphaerae bacterium ADurb.BinA184
CACTGTAACACATCGTCTCGTTCATGGACACCTGTCCTCCCTGTGACAAGTGTCAACGTATATCAGGACAAGACAGCTGGCCCCACGATCCACGACCCACGACCCACGACCCACGGTATGACAGGCCCGTTCGGCGGGCGGGTTGCCGCGGGCGGTTGTGGCGCTATAGTATGGGTTCCGGTTGTGCGAAACGAAGTGTGGGTTGGTAGCTCAGGCAGGTAGAGCAACGGCCTTTTAAGCCGTGGGTCCCGGGTTCAAGTCCCGGCCAACCCACCAATCCGCGGGCGCGTGTTCAGCACAGGATTGGCACCATGAGCAGAATGTGTGACATTTGCGGCAAGCACAAGGTGGTCGGGGGGTCGGTGACCCGGCGCGGTCTGGCCAAGAAGAAGGGCGGCATCGGCATGCACGTGGTCAAGAACGTCAAGCGGACGTTCCTGCCCAACCTCCAGCCGGTCCGTGCCAAGACGGCCAAGGGGACTCAGCGGTTGATGGTCTGCACGGCCTGCATCCGTTCGAACCGCGTCGTCAAGGCCTAGCGCAGCCGGCCACGGTCGGCCCGCCTGTCCATGTTTGAAGTCCACGTCAAGGCGCAGTTCTCGGCCGCGCACCGGCTGGCCAACTACCCGGGCAACTGCTCGCGGTGGCACGGGCACAACTGGGAAGTGACCCTGTATCTGGAGGCCCGCGAGCTCAACGCCCTTGGCATCGCCCTGGATTTCCGCGAGATCAAGCGGCACTTGGGCGAGCTGCTGGCGGCCCTCGACCACGCCGACCTCAACGCCATCCCCGAGCTGGCCTCGCTCAACCCCACCAGCGAGGTCATCGCCCGCCATCTTTTCCGCCAGGCCGCCGCCCGTTTCAACGACGGCAACCTGCGCGTCTCCCGCATCACGGTCTGTGAGACCCCTGGGACCGGGGCCAGTTTCTGGGAGTAGCCGCCGGCCCGGCTCGGCCGTCGTGCAGGCATCGCCCGTCTCACCGCCGGCCCGCCGTCGCCGCCTCGACCGTGGCTTCTCCCGTCCCCGCATTTGCCCTCACGGGTTGGCCGGGTAGATTAGACTCCGCCGGACCGGTTGCGCCCGGCGTTGCCGGCACCCGCCCCCGGGGCAGCCCGGCGCGCGGCCCCGCCTGTGCCGGGCCGGCGACGTTTCCGCCCCGCAACCTTGGGACAACTGGGAGAGACGATGCGATGCAGTTCACCTACCAGGCCTATGGCGCGGCGAAAGAGGTCACCGGCTCGAAGCATCTGTTCACGTTCGGCGATCAACGCTACCTGATCGACTGCGGCATGTTCCAGGGCCACCGGGAGGAGAGCGACCGCAAGAACCGCTCCCTGCCCATCGCCGGCGAGGGCCTCAGCGCCGTCGTCCTCAGCCACGGCCACTACGACCACTGCGGCAACCTGCCGACCCTGGTCAAGCAGGGCTACGACGGCAACATCTACAGCACCCCGGCCACCCGCGACATCGCCAACCTCATCCTCATGGACTCGGCCCACATCATGGCCAAGGACTACGAGTGGATGCTGCGCAAGGCACCGGACAAGCGCGCCTACGAGCCGCTTTACAGCCAGGACGACGTCATCAAGACCCTCACCCACTTCATCAACGTCAGCTACCACCGGCCCTTCACGCTCGATGGCGGGGCGCGCTGCGAGTTCTACGACGCCGGCCACATTCTCGGCTCGTCCATGGTGGTGCTGACCGTCACCGAGGACGGCCAGGAACGGCGCGTCGGCTTCACCGGCGACCTCGGCCGCCCCGGCATGCCCATCCTGCGCGACCCCGATACGCTGCCGCCGCTGGACTACCTGGTGTGCGAAGGCACCTACGGCAACCGGCTCCACGATCCGATTGACGACGCCGAACGCCAGCTCGGCGAGGTCGTCATGGAGACCGTCCGCAAGGGCGGGAAGGTCATCATCCCGTCCTTCGCGGTCGGCCGCACCCAGGAGCTGATCTACTTCCTGCACCTGCTCAAGGACGCCGGCACGATCCCCGCGGACCTGGACATCTACGTGGACAGCCCGATGGCGGTGAACGCCACCGGCATCTTCCGCGTCCACCCGGAGTGCTATGACGAGGATGTGCACCAGGCCTTCCTTCAGCACAGCGACAACCCCTTCGGCTTCGCCGGCCTGCACTACGTGATTGATGCGGCCGAGTCCAAGAAGCTCAATGACCGGCCCAACCCCTGCATCATCATCGCCAGCAGCGGCATGTGTGAAGGCGGGCGCATCCTGCACCACCTCAAGAACCACTGCGGCAACCCGCGCAACACCATCGTGGTGGTCGGTTTCATGGCCGAGAACACCCTGGGCCGCGCCATCGCCGACCGCCGCCCCGAGATCAGCATCTTCGGGGCGAAGTACCCGTTGCGGGCGCGGGTGAAGATCCTCAACACCTTCAGCGCCCACGCTGACTACAACGACATCCGCGCCTGGGTCGCCAAGCTCGACCTGAAACGCCTGCGTCAGGCCTTCCTCGTGCATGGCGAAGAGGACGCCCTGACCAGCCTGAAGAAAACCCTCGAGGACACCGGCGTGCGGCGGGTCGAGATCACCATCCCCGAGAAACGCTACAAGCTGTTCCAGGACGCGCCCTGACGCGCCCCCCCGGGTTGACGCCCCTCGCGAGATCTCTCCCTGAAGACGCCACGCCACACGCTGCACGCCCGGCCCCCGCCCGCCGCCGCGCCCGATCCACGGGTGCTGACCGGCCCGGAACTGGCCGGATGCGCGAAGTACCTGACCGACGAGTCACGGGCGGCCGGCCGCGCCGATGCCGTCGCCCTGCCTGCCTCGACGGCCGAAGTCTCCGCCGCCCTCGCCCTGGCGGCTGAACGCGGCTGGCAGGTGACCGTCTCCGGTGCCCGCACCGGGATCACCGCCGGCGCCGTGCCGCGGGGCGGACTGTTGCTCAGCCTCGAGCGCATGAACCGCGTGCTCGCCCTCCGCGTCCGGCGCGACGGCGGCTTCGCCGTGCGCTGCCAGGCCGGCGTTCCCCTCAGCCAGCTGCAGCGCAGCCTCAAGGAACGGCGGTTTGCGGACTCCGCAACCTGGGAGCGGCCTAGCCTGCGTGCCCTCGAGGCCCTGCGGCAACGGGGCATGTTCTTCCCGCCGGATCCGACCGAGACCAGCGCCTCCCTCGGCGGCATGGTCGCCTGCAACGCCTCCGGCGCCCACACGTTCCGCTACGGGCCGACCCGCCCCTACGTGCTGGGACTCACCGTGGTGCTCGCGGACGGGGCCGTGCTCGACCTGCGGCGCGGGGAATGCGCGGCCGACGCGCGCGGGCGCCTCGCGCTGTGGCTCCCCGACGGGTCGCGCCGCCCCGTCCCCACGCCCGGCTACGCCTTCCCCGCGACCAAGAACGCCGCCGGGTATCTGGGCGGCGCGGGGGTGGATGCCGTAGACCTGTTTGTGGGTTCCGAGGGCACGCTCGGGGTCATCACCGAGGTGGATCTTCGCCTGATCGCCTGCCCGGAGGTGAGTTCGGCGCAGGTGATCTTCCTGCGCGACGAGGCGGCGGCGCTGGCGCTGACCCAAGACCTGCGCGGGCGACGGGAGGCCCTTGGCGTCGAGGCGATCGAATACTTCAGCGGCGAGGCGCTGGATTTCCTGCGCGGCATCCGTCGGCAGTTCGGCGGGGCCTCCGGGGTGCCCGAGTGCCTTCCCGCCGCGGCCGGATGCGCGATCTACCTGGATCTGGGGATGGCCAGGGCCGATGTGCCCGAGGCCCTGCGCGAGCTGGCGCGGCGGGCGGTTCCGTCACGCCCTGCCCGAGGCCGTCAATGCCCGCATCGCGGAGACCCAGCGGCGTCATCCCGCGGTCACCAAGCTGGGCACGGACATGGCGGTGCCGGACGAGGCGCTGGAATCCGTCGTGGCGCTGTACCGCCGGGAGCTGGCGGCGGCGGGGCTGGAGTTTGTGATATTCGGGCACATTGGCGACAACCACCTGCACGTCAACATCCTGCCGCGGACGCCGGACGAGTACGGGCGCGGCCGTGCCCTGTACGCGGAGTTCGCCCGGCAGGTCGTGGCCATGGGGGGATCGCCGGTCGCCGAGCACGGTGTCGGCAAACTCAAGACCGCGTTCCTGAGCCTGCTGTTCGGCGAGGCGGGGGTTGCCCAGATGCGGGCCGTCAAGGCGGCCTTCGACCCCGACTTCCGTCTCGGCCCCGGGACGCTGTTCGCGCCGCCCGCCGAGGGGTAGGCTGGCGGCTTCCTGCCGGGCCGGGCGGCTCGCCCGTACCCCACGGGGGGCGATGCCCGTGCCACGGCCACGAAGGCACGGCATCTGGTCGAGGTTGCCATCCGTCGAAACAGATGTTATCTTTTCTGTTGAATCTAGGCACTTGCAGAACCCCAGCGGACAGCAACTGCCTCGTGCGATGGAGGGAGGATCTCCGTGTCCGCCAGGTCATGCGCGAAGACCCGGTCTGCCGCGGACGAACCCGGACGACACCTGCCTGCGCCAAGTGGAGCGCGGCAGGCAGGTGGAGGTCGTCCCTCGAACCCGGCAGAAGACGGCCGTATTGGCGCCGATGGAGGGCCGGGCTCCGTCCCGGCCACGTGACGGGAGGTTCTGCCAAAGCCTCCTCGTTTTATTGCCTCATCGCCATGCGAATCTGCCTGGCAGTGCCGTCCACCCCCCAACCCGGAGAGAGCCCCATGAAATGCCGACTCCCCCGACTCCCGAGAATCCACCTGTGGCCGTGCGCGCTGACTGCGGTGGCCGTCGTCGCGCTCGGCCCGCTGGCCCGCGCCGCCATCCAGCAGGTCAATTCCGTCTCGCCCGTCTCGCAGACGGCCTTTCCGGCCAGCTCCGGCGACCTCATCCAAGTCGGCGCCGTCACGCTCGCCAGCGCCGAGCATAGCGACTTTGAACCGTTCACATACAACGGAACCACCAGCACCGCCGCGCTCAACGACGGAATGCTCGGCCAAAACTCCATCAACACTGACACCGCCTTCGACTTCGACGGGGAGTGGACAAGCACGTACTACCTCAACACCGCTGCCAGTCCCGACGGCTACGTGATCACGGAGATCCGCAGCATGGCCGGCTGGATCGCGCAGCGCGCCAGCCAGCGGTACGAGCTGTGGATGCGCCAGGCCGGGCAGGGCCTCTTCACGGCCTACGGCACCTTCGAACTGCTGTACGATGCGGACGGCTCGACGATGATCACCCTGACCGACTCCACCGGCGCCCTCGCCAGCGGCATCGATGCCGTCCAGTTCGTCTTTCGGGTGCCCCAGATCCAGGGCTACCCCGAGTCGGTCATCCGCGAGCTGGATGTGTTCGGCTACGGCGTCGCCATCCCCGAGCCCGCTTCGTTGGGGCTGCTCGTTGCATGCACGCTCCTCGTCCGGCGCCGCTGGCGCTGTTGCGCAAACACGTCCCCAGCCTGGGCGGCCCACGCTGGCCGGGGCCGCGCTTCGGGAGCCGCCATCGTCTGCGCCCTGCTGGTTGCCACCGTCGCGCCCGGCCCGCTGGGCCTGCGGGCGGCGCCGTTCGCCAATGGAACCTTCGAGTTGCCGGACGTCAATACCTACACGGCCTACACGCCTGGCGCCGGGCCGAGCGCGTGGACCTACGGGATGGTGCCAACCAGCCCGCGCGGCGGGGTGCTGTGGGACAATGCGAGCGGGGTCAGCCCCGCCCCCGAGGGACAGCAGCTGGCCAGCCTCAACGACAGCAGCGGCCTGGGCAGCATTACCCAGCAGTTCGACACCCTGGTCGGCGGCACCTACACCTGCACCTTCCTGCTCAGCGGCATCGCCGACGGCACCGCGGACACGTTCGGCGTGGACGTCCAGGCCAGCGGCAGTGCGCCGCAGAGTTTCACCTTCAACACCGGCGGCGCCCCCAACCTCAACGTCCCGACGGCCAGTCTGCAGACCTACAGCTTCACCGCGGCCAGCGCCCTGACCGCGCTGTCGTTCGCCAGCACCGCCCTGTCTCCGTCGGGCATGAACTACGGGCCGGTGATTGACGACGTGCAGGTTTCTGGCCCGCCGCCGTTGCCGCCCACGCTGGTGCAGGCCAACTCGACCTCCATCGCCTCCGAGCTGGCCTTCCCGGCGAGCGCCGACGACCTGATTGACGTCAGCGCCGTCACCTTCGACAGCGCCGTGCACACGGGGTACGCGGCGTTCGGCGGCAGCAGCGCCGACCGCATCAACGACGGCAGCCTGGGCACCGCCACCCAGGTCTCGACCACCGCCTTCGACCTTGACGGGCAGTGGACAAGCACGTACTACCTCAACACCGCCGCCGCGCCCGACGGCTACGTGATCACGGAGATCCGCAGCATGGCAGGATGGCCGGGGCCGCGCGCCAGCCAGAAGTTCGAGCTGCGGATGCGCGCCGCCGGGCAACCCTACTTTGCCAACTACGGCGTCTTCAACCTGACCTATGACGCAAACGGCTCCTCGATGATCGCCCTCACCGACTCGACGGGGATCATCGCCAGCGGCATCGACGCCATGCAGTTCACCTTCATGAAACCCGACGGCCCGAGCGGCAACGAGGCGGTCATCCGCGAGGTTGATGTGTTCGGCTACCGTTACACCGTCCCCGAGCCGGCAGCGTTTGGGCTGATCCTGAGCGGGACGCTGCTGGTCTGGCGGCGGCGACGGTAACGGAGTCTACCGATGACCACACAGCTCACCAACCGTCAGGGGACATCAACCATGAAGAGCACGCATACCATCCGCTTCGCCCTTGTGGCTCTCGCCCTCGCCGGCGCGACGGTCGCCGCGCCGATCCGCATCATGCCGCTGGGGGATTCGCTGACCCGCGGCCTCAACGGCGTCGGGAACGTGCCCGGCGGCTACCGCACCAGCCTCTACAACCAGCTCACCACCGACAGCGGCTGGTTCCAGGCCAACGGGGTGGATTTCGTCGGCACGGCCAGCGACAACGCCGATCCGTTCCCGCCCACCGCGCCCGACACGGACTGGCTCCCCGACTCCGACCACGAGGGGCACGGCGGCCAGCGCATCGACCAGGCCCAGGCCGGCATCCTGGGCTGGCTCGCGGCCACCAACCCGGCCATCGTCCTCATGCACCTCGGAACCAACGACGTGGCGCAGGACTACAGCCTCGCGGCGGCGCCAAGCCGGCTCGACACTCTGATTGGCACGATTGCCACGGCCTCCCCGGACACCCACGTCGTCGTCGCCCAGATCATCCCCAGCACCAGCGTCGGCGAGAATGCGCAGATTCAGAGTTTCAACAGCGCCATTCCGGGGATTGTCGCCTCCCATCAGGCCGCGGGGCACCTGGTGACCTCGGTGGACATGTATTCCGCGGTCACGCCCACGAACATGGTTGACACCTACCACCCGGGCAAGGCCGGTTACGACGAGATGGCGGACGCCTGGTTCGCCGCGATCGAGGCCCTGGGGAACGTCGAGAATCCGCCCGAACCGCCGCCGGCGCCCGGCGCGACGATCGTCCAGACCAACATCGCCCTCGACGGCTCGCAGGTCGCCATCCCGCCGGCCACCGACGACCTGATCAACGTTGGCCAGGCGACCCTCGCCGGCGAGTCTCACGACGGATACGCGCCCTTCACCTTGCAGGGCACGAGCAGCACCGGTGCCCTCAACGACGGACTCCTTGGCCAGGACTCGGTCAACACGGACACCGCCTTCGACCTCGACGGCACCTGGACGAGCACCTACCTGCTGAACACCGCCCTCCGGCCGGCCGGTTACGACATCACCGAGATCCGCACCATCTCCGGCTGGATCGCCACCCGTACCAACCAGTCGTTCGAGCTGCTCTTCGCCACCGTCGAGGACCCCGCCCTCTTCGTCTCCTACGGCACGTTCAGCTACTCGCCCGGCAACTCGGGCTCGGCCATGATCACGCTGACGGACAGCACCGGCCTGCTCGCCACCGGTGTCGCCGCCATCCGCTTCAACGTCCTCAACGCGGGCACGGTATACCGCGAGTTCGACGTCTTCGGGCAGCCCACGGCCGTTCCCGAGCCGGCCTCGCTGCTGCTGGCCTTGCTCGGCGGCGCCACCCTCCTCCGCCGCCGGTCGCGGGTTCGCTGAACCGCGCCCGACGCGGAACCGCCACCTGCCGCGCCGACGCCCTCCCGCCGGCCACCGCGTCCATCCCCGCCGCACCGGGGAGCGACGCGGCGACGGACCGTGCTTGACCATGGGCGGGCGGAGGGCTATGGTCACCCGGCATCCGGCTGGCCGGTCGTCGAATCACAGGAGAGGTTGCGGCCCTATGCGCATCGCCGTCTGCATCAAACAGGTTCCGGACGCGACGGAGCTGCGGCTCGATCCGGAGACCAACACGCTGATCCGGGAAGGGGTCGAGGCGGTAATCAACCCGCTCGATGAGTTCCCGCTCGAAGCGGCGTTGCGGCTGCGCGAGCGCGCCGGGGGCACGGTCACGGTGTTCACCATGGGGCCGCCTCAGGCCGAGGCCGTTCTGGAGAAGGCGCTGGCCATGGGGGCGGACGAGGGGTTCCTGGTCAGCGACCGCGCCTTCGCGGGCGCCGATACCTGGGCCACCTCGCTGACCCTGGCCCGCGCGATCGAACGCACCGGCCCCTTCGACGCCGTGCTCTGCGGCAAGCAGGCCATTGACGGGGACACGGCCCAGGTCGGCCCCGGCATCGCCGCCTGGCTCGGATGGCCCCAGGTGACGTACGTGACGGGCGTGGACAGGCAGGAGGCGGACGCCCTCGAAGTCACACGGCTTTTCGAGGAAGGCAGCGCCCGGATGCGGGTGCGGCTGCCGGCCGTGCTGACGGTGCTCAAGGAGGCCAACGAACCCCGCCTGCCGGTGCTCAGCGGGCGCCTGCGCGCCCTCGACCGGCCGTGGCAACGGCTCGATGCGACCGCCCTGGGGCTGAAGCCCGACGAGGTCGGGCTGATGGGGTCGCCGACGCGCGTCGTCGGAGTCGCCGTGCCTGACACGCGCCGGCGGCAGCGGCGTCTCGACGGCGAGGTGCGCCAGGTGGCTGCGGCGCTGGCGGAGGCGCTGCGGCAACGTCACCCCGGGCTGTTCCGTGAGACGGACGGCCGCGAACCCCCGCCCGGCCCGCGCGCGAGAGACGAGGGGATACGGGACTCCGCTCAACGAGGTGACTCATGAAGGAACTCAGCAAGGGCTTGGACATCAGTCTGCGGGGCGCGGTCGCCGACGAGGCGTTGCGCCGTTTCCGCCGGCAGCTCCGGGCCTGGCGGCTGACCATGCCGCCGGCACCGCCGCTAGTCCTGGATTTCGGGCTGGGACGCTTCGCGGAGACCGGCCTGATCGAACAGTGGATCGCCAACGAGACCGCAGCCGGCTACTGCGGCAAGTACCTGTTTGTCTTCGACGGGCAGACCTGCCCGCGCCACCGGCACGGCACCAAGCACGAGACGTTCTTCATCGTCAAGGGCCGGGTGCGGATGCGGCACGGGGGTGCGGACCGGATCCTCGGCGAGGGCGACGTCCTGCCGGTGGCGCCAGGCCGGTACCACAGTTTCACCGGCCTCGGCCCGGCCCTGCTGCTGGAGATCTCCATGCCCTGCCGCATCGAGGACAACTGGTTTGCGGACTCCGCAATCCCGATTGGCGGTCACGCCGGCGGCGGCCGCTCCAGAACCGCGCGCAGGCACGCGGCCAGGGCGTCCAGCGAGTAGGGCTTCTGGACGTAGCCGGCCACGGGGTGGCCGGCGAGGCGGCGGGCCACGTCGTCGCCGGGCTGGCCGCTGGACACGATGACCGGCAGCACCGGCTGGAGGCGTTGCAGTTCGCGCAGCATCGCCACGCCATCGTCCTGCGGCGTGATCAGGTCGAGCAGCACGCAGACGAAGGCGCCGGGGCGGGCTTCGACGGCGGTGACCGCCTGGCCGCCGTCGGCCACGCACACCGGCGAGAAGCCGAGCCGCGCCAGCATGCGCCCGCCAAGATCCCGCACGCTCTCCTCATCAGCGACAAGGAGCACGGTGCCGTGGCCGCGCCAGCCGGCGGCGGCGCTGTCCGCGGGCGGGGGCGCGACCGCATCCGCCTCGGCGACCGGCAGCAGGGTCGTGAAGGTCGCCCCGCATCCGGGCCGGCTGTCCACGCGGATGGCGCCGTGGTGACGGCGGACGATCCCGTGGACGGCGGCCAGCCCCAGGCCACGGCCGGTGAACTTGGTGGTGAAGAACGGATCGAAGACGCGGGGCAGGGTGTCGGGATCCATGCCGCAGCCGGTGTCGGCGACCCGCACCACCACGTAGCGGCCCTCCTTCAGGCCGTCGTCCACATGGGTGCCGCGGAGGCAGTCGCGGTCGCAGTCCATGGCTTCGGTTGACACCTCGATGACCCCGGGCTGGTCGCCGATCGCCTCGGCCCCGTTGATGATGAGGTTCATGATCACCTGGCGCAACTGTGTGGCGTCGGCCATGACCGGGGGCAGGTCGGCGGCGCAGCCGAGGCGCAGCGTCACGGCCTTTCCGATCGTCGCCCGTAGCATCCGGGCCATGTCGGTGACGATTTCGGAGAGGTTCACCGGCTCAACGGTCAGCTGGCCGCGGCCCGCGTAGGCCAGCATCTGCCGGCACAGGTCGGCGGCCCGCCGCGCCGCCTCTTCGATGTCCGAGAGGCTGGCGAGGGCCTGCGGGCTATGCTCCACCTCGGCACGGGCGAGGCTGGCGTTGCCAAGGATGGCCATGAGCAGGTTGTTGAAGTCATGGGCGATCCCGCCAGTCAGCACTTCGAGGCTTTCGAGTTTCTGCGCCTGCTGGATTTTGGCGTCGAGCCGGCGCCGTTCCTCCTCGGCTCTCAGGCGGTCGGTGATGTCGGTGCCGGAGCTCAGCGTGCCGATGATGCGGCCGTCGTCGTCGCGCATCAGCGCGTTGTGCCAGGCGATGGTGCGCTCCTCGCCGTCGGCGGTCAGCACGGGGTTCTCGAAGTCCTCGGCCGGTTCGAGGTCGCCGGCGATCAGCCTGTGGAACGCCTGGCGGGTGGCGTCGCGTCCCTGTTCGGGCACGAAGTCCCCGAACCAGTCGTGGCCGACGATGTCCCCCTCGGTGCAGCGCAGGACTTCGAGGCACTTGCGGTTGGCGAGGGTCACGCGCCCGTGGCGGTCGAGGGTGATGACCATGGAGCCGACGACGTCGAGGAGCTGTTGGCCATGGTCGCGCTGGGCGCGCAACTCCCTCTCGGCCTGCCGACGGCGCCGGCCTTCGTGGCGCGCCCCGTAGCGTCGCCAGACGGCGGCCCAGCCGGAGGCAACGATCCACAGCATCCCGGCGGCGGCCACGACGGCGATGGGGACACCGGCCCAAGGAAAGGCGGCCGCACCCTTCCGCCACCACCAGGCGGCCAACGCCAACAGCGCCGCCGCCGCCGCCACTCCAAAGGCCGTGCGGAACCGGAGGCGCTGTCTGGACGCGCGGCTCATCACCATCCCATCCTCCCTTGGAGCCTGGGCGTCCGGCCGGCCCCTGCCCGCGGGCGCCGCACCGGAACGCTATGGTCGCAACCACTGGAGGAAACGCTGGATGTTGCAGTCCCAGTAGCCCCAATCGTGGCTGCCGGGGCCTTCGCTGTAGGTGAGTGGCAGGCCGAGGGCGCCGGCGCAGTCCCGGAAGCGGGTGTTCTGGCCGTAGAGGAAATCCTCGGTGCCGCAACACTGCCACAGCCGCGGGCGCAAGGGGGTCGCCGCGACCTGCTCGGCGAGGTGGAAGAGGTCGTCGTCGGTGCCGGCCGCCGGTTCGCCGCCGAAGATGCAGCGGAAATCGGGCGGCGCGGTCTCGCCCCACTGCGCGGCCAGCAGGGCGACGTCGAGGGCGCCCGAGAGGCTTCCGGCCGCCGCGAACCGTGCGGGGCAGCGCAGCGCCAGCTTGAAGGCGCCGTATCCGCCCATCGACAGGCCGGCGGCGAAACGGTCCTCCCGGCGGCCAGAGATGGCGAAAAGGGATTCGGCGACGGCCGGCACTTCGAGGCTGATGTAGTCCCAATAGCGCAGTCCGTGCCGCATGTTGGTGTAGAAGCTGCGGTGCGCGGCCGGCATCACCACCGCCAGGGGTAGGCCGGCCACGTAGCGTTCGATCGAGGTGCGTCGCTGCCAGATGGTCTGATCGTCCGACAGGCCGTGCAACAGATAGAGGCAGGGATAGCGCGCAGCCGTGGCCGCGGTCAGCCCGTCCGCCCCCGGTTCGGGTTGCGGCAGGATCACGTCCATCGCCATGGCCATGCCGAGGACGTGAGAATGGAAATCGCAGTGCAACAGTGCCACGGCAGCCTCCGCGAGAAGCAAGGGATCACCGTACACCATAACCTGCGACGGGCGGAGACGCAAACGCCGCTGCGCCGGGGCAGGCCGCAACGAGTGGGTCGTGGATCGTAGGTCGTAGGTCGTAGGTCGTGGGTCGTGGGTCGTAGTGTCTTGTCCTGATATACGTTGACACTTGTCACAGGGAGGACAGGTGTCCATGAACGAGACGATGTGTTACAGTGAGGCGTTCAAGTTGCAGGTGGTCGCGGAGATCGAAAGCGGGCGGCATGCCAGCTGTCATGCGGCGGCGGCGGTCTACGGGATCCGCGGCCACGACACGGTTGCGCGTTGGGTTCGGCATTACGGCAAGTCGCATCTGCTCAGAATGGTGGTGCGTGTGGAGACCCCAGACGAACGCCGCGAGATCGCCCGGTTGAAAGCCCACGTGCGCGAGCTGGAGAGCGCGCTCTCGGACGCGCACCTGGAGGCGCGCCTGGAGCGCTCGTACCTGAAGCTGGCCTGCCGGGCGGCGGGTGAGGAGGACGTGGAGGCGTTCAAAAAAAAACACGCTGGGACGCTGTCCATGAGAGCGTCGCCATTGCGGAGCCGGACGTGATCCGCGATTCGGTGTCGAGGCTGTGCCGGCTGGCCGGGATGAGCCGGCAGAACTACTACGCCCGTCGCCGGCACCGGCAGAGGGAGTCGGCTGACACGGCGCTTGTCGCGGAGTGGGTGGAGCAGGAGCGGCGTCTGCAGCCCCGGCTTGGCGCGCGCAAGCTGCACCGGATGTTCTGCGCCGAGGCCGGCGGACACGCCGTGCAGATCGGGCGCGACCGGTTCTTCGCGTGCCTTCGCGCGAAGGGCCTGCTGCTCGACCGCCTGCC
>MVZH01000115.1 GCA_002068325.1 Lentisphaerae bacterium ADurb.BinA184
GCGTTGTCCAGGCCGCGCTCGCCGGCGCCGTAGACGACCGCCAGCAGGACGAGGAACACCAGCCAGTCCATCAACGCCGGGCAGGCTTGAATGCGCATACAACCTCATCCATTCAGACCACGTGGACATATCGGCCTCCGCCGCCGGGAACCGCGGCGGGCGGCGCCGACGACCGTCGGCCAGGCTACCGCGGCGCGGTGAATACGTACCGCCCGGCCGCC
The DNA here is from genome assembly GCA_002068325.1 of Lentisphaerae bacterium ADurb.BinA184. Taxonomy (GTDB): domain Bacteria; phylum Verrucomicrobiota; class Lentisphaeria; order Oligosphaerales; family MVZH01; genus MVZH01. The sequence goes on from MVZH01000115.1 coordinate 222, forward strand.
ACCTCGAAGACCGCCTCGCCGGCACCCGCCGCCACGCGACGGACGCCGGCCGCCCTCTCCGCCGGTCCGTGGCTCTCCTCGACGCCGGCGGCGTCCGCCGTCGGCACGTGGACCGTGGCCGTGCAGTTCGGCGGCACCGTCACCGTGACGCGCAGCGTGCCTTCCTCAACCGCCCAGCCGCACTCGATCAGCCCGTACAGCGAACGGTGCTCGGCGCGCGCCCACTCGATCCCCGGCACCACCCCGGGCCGCACGATGAAGTGCCGGAAGCCGGGCGCGTCCGGGTCGGGGTTCAGTCCGGCCAGGCCGCGGTAGAACCAGGCGCTGACGTCGCTGAACATGTGATGGATGCGCGAGGTGCCGCCGTCCCAGCTCTCCCACAGGGTGGTGGCGCCCTGCGCGATCCAGTGCCCCCAGCCGGGGAAGGTCGTTTGTTGGACGATGCGGGCCGCGACATCGGTGCGCCCGCAGGCGGTGAGGGCATGGAGGAGGTACTTGGCGCCGAGGATGCCACAGTCGAGATGGCCGTTCTTTGCGGCGACCTCCGTGAGCAGGACGGCGAGGACGCGCGCGCGCTCGTCCGGCCCCTCGACCAGTCCCTGGTAGAGGGCGCAGGCCTGGGCGGTCTGCGACGCGGAGGCCAGCCGCCCGGTCCCGGCATCGAGGAAGCGGCGGCGGAAAGCCGCCTTCACCGCGGCGGCCAGGCGACGGAGACGGCGCGCGTCGGCGGACCGGCCGAGGATTTCCGCGATGCGGGCGACGGTGTCGGCATCGGCGTAGTAGTAGGCGGTCGAGGTGAGCGCGGTCGGGCAGGCGTGGTCGCCGGCGCCGCCGACCGGCGGACACCAGTCGCCGAGGCCGAAGGCGACGATGCCGTCACGGTCGGCGAGGGTGCCGAGGAACTCGAGGTAGCGGGTCATCATCGCGTAGTTGTCTTCGAGGATGCGGCGGTCGCCGGCGTACAGGTAGGTGTACCAGGGGATGAGGATGCAGGCGCTGTCCCAGGCCGGGCCGCTGCCCCAGTTGTACCCCCAGCCGCCGGTGGGCACGATGCCGGGCAGCTGGCCGCTGGGCCGCTGGGCGTCGCGGAAGTCGGCCATCCACTTGGCGTACGCCGTCATCGGCGCATGGTTCAGGAGCACCTGTTCGGCGGACAGGTGGGCATCGCCGGTCCAGCCATTTTTCTCGCGGTGAGGGCAGTCGGTCGGGATGTGATGGTAGTTGCTGACCGTCGCCTGGAGGGTGAGCGCCTGGATCTCGTTGAGCAGGCGGCTCGAACAGGAGAACTCGCCGCGGCGGCCGAGGTCGGTGTGCGCGACCTGGGCGCGGAGGTGCTCGAGCGACGGCGTGCCGGGCAGGCCGGTGACCTGGACGTAGCGGAAGCCGTGGTAGGTGAAGCGCGGCTCCCAGATCTCCACCGCCTCGCCGTTGAGGATATAGGTGTCGGTCTGGAAGGCGCCGGACTTCACAAAGCAGGAGATGTGCCCGGCGTCAATCTCGCCGTTCGGCTTGAGCCGCTCGGCGTAACGCAAGGTCAGCGTCGTGCCGGCGGGGCCGCTGACCCTGACCTGCGCCCAGCCCGACAGGCTGCGGCCCATGTCGTAGACAACCACCCCGGGCGCCGGCTGCGACAGGCGCGCCGGCTTGAGACTCTCGTGCACGCGGACCGGCGGCAGCTGCTGCGAATGCAACTCGCCGCCGGGGCCGGGGACAAGGCGGGCCGGCTGCCACCCGGAGGCATCGTAACCCGGCTCGGACCAGCCCTTCCGCACCCGGCGGGCGTCGTACGTCTCGCCGTTGCGCAGGCCGTCGAAGACGATCGGCCCGGTGCTCGTCTGCCACGACGGATCCGAGACGAGGGTGGTGCGGCGGCCGCCCGAACCCTCGGCTTCGAGCTGCAACAGCAGCTTGGGGCGGTCGCGCCACGGCGCCTTGTGAAAGTCCCACACCTCGACCGTGTGCGCGTCGTACCAGCCGGTGCCGAGGATGACGCCGACGACGTTCTCGCCGGGCCGCAGCAGCTCGGTCACGTCGTGGGTGACGTAGAGCACGCGCCGGTCGTAGCGCGTGAAGGCGGGGTCGAGCCGGTGGTCGCCGACCCGCCGGCCGTTGATGTACAGGTCGTGGTAGCCAAGCCCCGAGACGTAGACGCGGGCGGCCCGGGCGGCGCCCTTCAGCGTGAACGCGCGCCGCAGCATCGGGGCGGGGGCGGCGGTGGCGCCGTCGTCAGGCCCGAGCGGGCCGTCGGCGGGCGCCCCGGTGATCCACTTGGCCTTCCAGTCCCCTGGCCGTAGCAGCCCCATCTCCCACCAGGCGGCCTGGCTGAACCCCGAGAAGGTGCCGGTCTCGTCCCAGACCCCGACCTTCCACCAGCACCGCTGGCGCGACTTCAGGCGCGGCCCGGCATACTCGACGTGTGCGGACTCCGCAGACTCGACGCGCCCGGAGTCCCACACGTCGCCAGTGTCGGCGGCCAGGATCTCGGGCGAGGAGGCGACGAGTAGGCGGACGGCCGTCTGCCGCGCGCCGCGGCGGTCGCTTTCGAGCTCCCAGCTCAGACGCGGGCGTGGGGTCTCGACGCCCAGCGGGGCCGGTTCGTACTCGCAGCGCAGGACACGCACCGCGGTGCCGCCGCGCCCGTCGCCGCCCGTCGGGTCACTGGCCATGGGGGAAGACTCCTGGTCTATTGGAGACGCACGGGCCGAGTCCCTGCGCCGGCCGCCGTAATGTACCGCCACGGCCGCGATGTGCGTGAAAACCACGGGCGTTTTCACGCACTTCCCCCACGGCGCGCCGCCCGGTGCGCACACGTCAAGCCCTCATCCCCCGACGGCGGAACGGGGTCGGCTTGCGGACCCCGCAATCCGCGCGGGCAATCGCCCTCCCGCGAGGGGGCCACGGCCAGTAGCAGCTCGACACCCGCGCATCCTGCGGGAGAAGCCCCGGCCCCCGGGGCCTACCGCACCAGCACCCAGTCAATCGCCGCCCCGGCCGGGGCAGGCTCGGCGAACTCGACCACAAAACCGGCCGGCGTCTTGGCCGCGAGACGGTCGGCCGTCAGCCAGTTGGGCTGGACAGCGACGGCGTACGCGGCGTCCGGCTCCGGCGTCGGGAAAGTGACCTCGAGGCGGTGGACGCCGGCGGGGGCCGGCAGGTTGATGCCGCGGAGGTTGGCCGCCGCGGTGGCGGTGGCGGAGAGGCCGTGCAGCCCCTTGGCGGCGCCGACATCGAGGGCGCCGCCGGTGATCGCCAGGTCGCCGGTCTGCGGATCGACGCTCAGGCTAGTCTCCCCTTCGAGATGCCGCCACTTGACCGGCTGGGCGCGGCCGTTGGGCTGGTCGAAACGGATGGCGGCGTCCGTGACGTCGGCGCCGAAGCGCACGCCGGTCTCGGTGACCGTGCCGATGTCCAGGCCGCGCAGCCAGGCCGGCTGGCGGTCCTTGCGCTGCGCCAGTTCGTCGCGGTTCAGGCCGGCCCCGCCGATGGAGATGCCGGCATGCATGGCGACCTTGCCGAGGTTGCTCATGCTCAGGCCGGCGGGTTCGAGGGTGCCGGGGATGCCGTTGAAGACGCGGATGCGGATCGGCGTCGGGATGGCGGGGTCGGCGCCGACGGCCTGCTCGATGGGATCGCCGGGGGCGAAGTCGAACGGCGTGTCGCGGTCGCCGGTGGGGACGACTCGGACGATGCCGCCGGGGGTGTCGCCGCCGGGGGCGTCGCGCCAGCCGTCGCCCACATCGTAGGCGAAGGCGCCGGGGGCGATGATGTAGGCGAGCGGCCGCTCGTGGCCGTCCCAAGTGTAGTTTTCGGCGTTGTAGAGGTTGGGGGCGCCGGCGTCGACCGCGGCCCAGCGGATGCGTTCGATCTTGATCGCGCAGGTGCCGTCCGCGGCCCGCCGGAACTGCTTGATCAGGTACCAGCGGTAGCAGTTGCGCGCCACGGCGCCGCCGAGGTAGAAGCCGCCCGCGGTCGTTTCGCCGGGCGCCAGGTACTCGCCGGGGTCGGCGACGGCAAAGAACCGCCCGACGACCTCGGGGCCCCAGCCGCAGTCGGGACTGCCGATGATGCATCCACCGATGTAGTTGACGTTGTCGGTGATGAGGCTGGGATAGGCCCGTCCGCGGAAGGGGTAACGGACGGCGCGCACGGGCTGGCCCTGCCACGTCGTCAGCCCCGGCTTCTCCTGGCCCTGATCCTGCCAGGTGAGCGGGAACTTGGCCAGGTCCAGCCCCTCGGCGATCACGGTGTGCGCGTCGAAGGCGGGATTGGCGACCAGCATGCCCGACCAGTTGTCCGGCGGCACGATGAAGACCGTGCCCGCGGTCAGCCACTTCTCCGGGTTCATGTTGATGATGGCGCGCGAGGTGGCCAGCTTCTGCACGTTGCAGACGCCGCCGCGGAAGGCGATGGCGTCACGAGCCCAGTCAACCGACGCCACCACCCCGTGGAAGGGATCGGGGTCGAAGCAGACCTCGGCATTGAGGACGACGCCGTTCTCGTCGCCGAGGCCGGAGAAGACATCGCCCTGGTAGACGTAGCCGCCGCTGATCAGGAACGAGTCGCCGTGCGCGTACTGGCGGCGTGTGACCTGAAACTCCATGGTCTGGTTGTCGCAGTTGGCGGTGGCCTCGACGCCGAGGCTGCCGACTACGTGTTTGTTGTAGAGGATGGCGCCCTTGGGGTGGTCGTTGTCGAGGTCGGCGACCAGATAGTGCAGGCGCCTCTCGGCGTCCCAGCCGATGGCCTTCACCCAGATGCGGTCTATGGGCTGGCCGTACCACGGCGAGCCGCAGAAGGTCAGGTATTGCCCCACGAAGATGCCGCGGATGCTGGGCACGTAGATGCGCTGGTCGGCGCCCTTGGCGGCGGGCGCCGAGGTCCACTGCATGTACGACGAGCCGCCGCGGACCACCGCGTTGCGCAACCCCACCATGTCATGGCTGCCTTGGAACGGCAGGCCGTGGCCGGCCATGTTCACCAGGCGGTAGAGATACTGCCCGTACCACCCCGTCGGCGAAGCCTGGCCGACGCTGGGCAGGTGGCGGACTTCGTAGCCGTTGCGCAGGTCGCGGACGGTGACCGTGGGGCCGCTCTCGCGGTCGCGCTGGTAGAGATTGCGCACGGCCAGGCCCGGTGTGACGCCGGGCGGAACGGTGAGGAGGCCGCCGCCGTTGGCGATGATCCAGTTGCAGGCCGCGTCAAGGGTCGCCTGGGCGGCCGCCGGGGTGGCGGTGTCCCCGAACGCGGTCAGCAGGTATTCGCCGGTCGGGCTGGGGACAGGGTCTGCGGACTCCGCAACCCGCGCGCCGCCGGCGGCGACGAGGAGGAAGACGCAGACGCCGAGGCCCCCGCGGCAGGCGGCACGGGCGGGTCTGCAGACAGGCTTCAGGGATGGACGCATGTTGACACCTCCTGGCTTTCTGGCGGGGCCTGGGTTTTCGGCGCTGCATAGCGGGCCGCCCAAGTCGCCGGCCGGCACCGGCGCCTGGCTTGAGCGCGTGTTCCGGCAGGATCAGGCCGGGTTCAGGGGGTGGGGGCGGCGGCGGTGCGGGGGGCGCCGGCCGGATCTCGGTGACGGTGACCGGCGGTGGTGGCGGCGGCGGGGCCGGCGGAGGTGGGGTCCCACCGGGCGGCGGCGCGGCGCCCAGCGCCGGCTCGGGCCCGGCCGGGGGCGGGAACGCGGGTACCGGCGGCATCGGCGGTGGCATCGGAATGCCTTGCGGCGCAGCGCCGATGAGCGACGCCACGATGGTGCCGTGCGCGTCGCAGTCCATCAGCCCGTCCCCGCCCATGATGTAGTCACCGCCGGGGACGACGGGCAGTCGTGGGTTGGGGTTGACACCGGTGTCGATGACCGCAACGGGCACACCGTTGCCGGTCGAGTACTGCCAGGCCCGACTGACGTTCAGCATCGTGAAACTCGGCGCCGTGACGGCCACGTTCGGGTCGGCCACGGTGATCGCCTGCGCGCAGATGTTGCTCTGCCGCATGGGTTCGTCGGGACCGGGCGTGCCGTCCGACGGCACGGCCGACGGGTCGACCGCCGGGGGCGGAATGGCCTGCGCGGCAGGGCAACTGCCGGCCATCGCCAGCAGCGCGGTGGCGGTCAGTGCGCCGGCGCGCCGGAGGCGCCCAGCTGTCGTCATCGCATCCGGACCCAGGTGAACAGTCCGCCGATCCACGCCGCCAGCGGCATCGCGACGACGATGGCCGCCAGTTCGAGCCATTCGGTGACCATTCGGACCAACGGGGTGAACCGGGTGACGGGGACCAGCAGCGCGGCCACCAGACCGGTCGCGGCGAAGCCGATCAGCACGGCCGCACCGATCAGTAGTGGCGCCCACGAATCCGCCGGCCAGTGCAGGACGTACTTCGCGACGCCGGCGCAGATGGCGCCCGCGGCCCCGAGCACCAGCGCGACGGCCTGCCGCTTGTCGGCGTACGCCCGGCCCCTGCTGATGAAGACGAGGATCAACAGTCCGCACAGCACCGCCGCAGCAATTCCGCGGTAGCCCGCCGGCATCAGCGTCGCCCAGACAGCGACCGGCAGGGTGAGCCCGGCGGCGATGCAGATGCCGGTCAGGACGGCGTTCGCCCGGCGGGCCGAGCTCGCCAGCTCCAGACCCCGCGGAGTGGTGTCGGGATTGGGTTCCTCCGCATCGCCATCCCCGTCGAGCTCCACCGGCGACACCGTGTCGACCGGTGATCCGTCGGCGCGGCGGAAGAGGTCACGTCCGGTGATCGAGCCGAAATGTGGTGGCCTGATCCGGGCGGCCCACAGCGCGAATGTCGGTGCCAGGCTGAGCAGCAGCAGCAGGGCGATCAGAGCCGCCATCCCCAGCCACTGCCCCTGGACGGGTCGCCACATGCGCGCCGCGGCGGCCAGCCCGCCGAGCACACCCAGCGTCATGACGACGGCCGCGGCCGTGTGATGGCGCCGGGTCAGGGAAACCAGGGACCAGGTAAGCACTCCGACGGCGAGGATCGCGATGAATGCCTGGGCGGCTCCGAGGTCACCCGGTGCGGCCGCGCCGGCCGCCACTGCCAGCAGCGGCACGGCGACCCAGCTGAATCCGCTGAGGACATCGGATTGTTCTGGCCACCAACGCCATACGGCGAATGCACCGCTGGCGGCCAGGATCCCGCCGACACCCGCCACCAGGGCCGGGATCAACGAGTCGGAGTGCAGGCGGTTGCGGATCGACAGGGCCAGCAGCGTGAGGCCGATCATCGCGACGATGGTGATCGCCGTGTGCGCGGCGGTGGCCGCCGTCACCGGCTGGAACATCCGCTTGCCGACCCGGGCGAGCCCGGTGGACAGCGATTCGTACTGCGGTTCGAAGGGCTCACCGTCGGTGGCCGGCACGAGCACCAGGGTGGTGCCGTCCTCCACGCCTAATTCGTCGAGCGTCTTCGTGACGTCCAGGGTGGTGCCGTTGGCCCGGTTGAGCTGATAGGCGATCGCAGGGTCGAGCCCCGCCGAGCCACGCCTGCGCAGTTCGTTGTTGAGCAATTCGACGACGTCATCGAGGAACATCTCGATCGGTACCGACGCCGGATACACCTGTGAGATCAGGTTTTCGCCGCACACCACCGCGACCGCGCAGCGCGCGGGGAACGATACTTTGGCCATCAATTCGGCCTGTCGGCGTCCGGGGTGTACTTGTCCATCAGGCCGGCCGTGATCTCGAACAGCCGGAGTCGGGTCTTCTTGTTCAGTTCGTGTTGCACGTCGACGATCCCCCCTTTGGCCAGATGCGGGTCATACGGCATCAATTCGACGGTGGCCCCGGACTGCCGGAAGCGTTCCGTCAGATAGGCGATGGCCGCCTTGTCGCGCTGGTCGCGGCTGTCGTTGATGACGACCGTGCTGCGGGACACCAGCTCGTGGTAGCCCATTGATCTGAGCATGTCGATCGAACGGGAGACCGGCAGCGAGGTGTCCGCGGTGAGCCCCGACACCAGTACCAACGCGTCGCAGGCGTCGAAAACCGCCTTCATCACGGGGTGTTCGAGGTCGTCCGCGGTGTCGATCAGGATGATGTTGTGCGTGCGGCGCAGCCGGGACAGCACACCGTTGAACATCGACGGGACCAGTGGTCGTGGCTGGTCCGAAACCCGGTTCCCGGCAAGGACATCCAGGCCGACGGCGTTCTGGCCCAGATGTTCTCGGATGTCCGCATAACCCTGGACGTCGGTGTCGTTGAGCACCGCGGCGTAGTCTCCCGGCGGTGCGTCGTCGATCCGGCCCGCGAGCGTCCCGAAGCCGGGTGCCGCGTCGATCGCGACCACGTTCTCCGGGCGGGTTTCGCGGAAGATCGCACCGATGCAGGCGGTCATGGTGGTCTTTCCGACGCCGCCCTTGCCGGAGACCACGCCGATCACGTACTGCTTGCGAATGTGGCGGCGGATGCGCTCGCGCAGTTCGCGGTAGTGGCGTTCGGCCGGTGATTCGCCGAGGTTCACCAGCTTGAAAGTGGTGTTGTAGATCGCTTTTCGCCAGCCCGAACCCGGCGGGATCTTGCGGGGTGTGACCATGTCCGAGACGCGCAGGGTCCCTGATATGGAATCGGGCATCTGGTGTTGCGAGAATCCTGCAGGGGCCCGCCCCGGTGTGGTCCGGTCCGGGCGATTCGATTGATCGTCCCAGGGGTTGGTCACGACGCCGACGCTAACATGTTCGAATTTCCTTCTGTCTAAACAATCCTGCGGTGGGAGAACCAGGCATCCCGGGCCGGCAGCCGCCGCAGCATCCCGTTGACGGCGGTGGTGATGTTGCCGGTCGAGCCGGGGGAGACGATCATCCATTTCCGGCCGCCGTTGGGCGCATGCTCCACGAGCAGCCGGCCCTCGGGGGTGTCGTAGATGGTGACCGATCCGTGTTCCACGTGTATCCGGCCGGGTGCGCCCTCGGCCCCGGCCTGTAGCGCGACAATCGACGCGGAGGCGGACTTCGTGGTGTCGGTGGCCAGCATCAGAGCGCGAATCTGCTCGGGCTCCAGACGCTGCTCGTCCAGGAACGCGCGCAGCGACTCCGTATTCTTCACGCGCGCGACCAACTCGCCGGCGTCGATGGTCGCGGGGCGGATGTTCACGGATTGGAGGTTGCCGAGCAATCGGTCGATCTGGGTGCGAATGACCTCGATCGCGGATCCCTCCGCGGTGGCCGTGCCCGCGGGGCCGATCCGGACGATCTCCTCGGCGCGCTCGATGGCCACCCACCACTGGGCGAAGCGGGCGATGAGAACGCCGACCATGCCGTTGTCCGTCGGGGTGGTGATGTACATCAGCAGCGCGACATCCCGTTTGGACAACACGGTCAGCCACTCCACGATCGCCGGATCGACCGCGCCGTCCTTGCTGATCGCGCCGGCTTGCTCGAGTTCTTCGGCGATGGGGTGGGCCAGCGCGGATTCCTTGGGCTCCGCGCTGGGCAGTATCGGGCGTAGTCCCAGTTCGGGCGCCACCGATTCGATCCCGGAGAGCACCTGCAGCACCCACAGCCCGTCGAGCGTGGTTGTCAGCACGATCGCCCCTGTAGCCAGTACTTCCCCGGAAACACGTGATTACCCCTCATGAAATCACCTCGGCGATCGGCACGAGGTGGGTCTGAACACACAGACGGGGCGCACGCCAGGCCGGCGCGCGCCCCGTCGGCGGGAAACTCAGAAACCGGCGCCGATGTTGACGTCGAGTGCGTGGGCCAGTTCGGAGGACTCCATGATCTTGGAACCGTGGGTCTGGACCACCTGGATCAGACCGTTGAGGCCCTTGAGGATCTGCATCTGCCGGGCGTTGAACGCGGTGCCCGCCTCGCCCTCGAAGAAGGGCTGCAGCTGCGTGGTCTCGTTGAGGACCTGGTCGTGGATCTCCATCAGCTGGGCGGCGGTGGTGCCGACCTGCGAGGACAGCTCAGCGACTCCGCCGTGCACGTATGTGATATCACCGGACATTGATTTCTCCTTGGGTCTTTGGGTGTCTGGGTGCAGAAGCCGGGTCAGAAAGGCTGGGTCAGACCTGCGCGAAGCTGGTCATGGCGCGGGCCTGCTCTTCTTCGTGCTGTTCGACCAGGTCGGCGGCGTTGCCCAGACCGTGGGCCATGCCCTGCAGGCCGTCGGTGGTCTGCCGGAGCTCCTGCTCGAGGTGCGCGGCCGTGGTCATCGAGGCCATGCCGGCCGGGCCCTGCCAGATTGCACCCATGGCGTCCTGGTGCGTTGCCAAGTACTGCTGAACCAGGGAGTTCGCCTCGGTGATGTGGTTCTCCATCTGGGCCTTGGTGGACCGGAGCATCTCCGGGGTGACGTTCATCTTCGACATCGGTGTTTGTCTCCTTTGTTCCTGTGGTTCTTGATCCCCCCGTGCCGGGGCGCTGTACTCAGTGTAGGTAGCGAATTTACGCTGTCACTTCACTCTGGCTAACTCGGTGTCGTTTGCTGCTGTATCGGCTCGGGATTAGCTGCATAGAGAGGCCCGCTAACGGGTTTCGGCCTGCCCGGCGTCGTTGTTGCCGGCGACGACGATGCGCGCGTGCTGCACCTCCTTCTTGCCTTCCTCGCCCTGGCCCCGGCCGAGCATCCCAGCCGGTGAGGCCGGCATTCCGGAAGCGCCGGTGCTCACCGGCCCGGTGCGGACCTCTGCGGGGTTCAACAATCCGGGTTTCAGGCCGGTGGCCCGGCCACCCTCCGGTTCGAAGCTGCTGGACGGCCGGGTGAACTGGGTCAGGCCCGGGGCGCCGCCGCCGCCGGCGCCGACCGAACCGCCACCGGCTCCGCCACCGCCGACCCCGCCGCCGCCTGCCCCGGCGAACGCGCGGACGGCCTCGCCGCCCGGCATCCGCCCGGCCATGCCCGCTTCACCGGCACCGGAACCGGATCCGCCGAACATTCCGCCGAACGCGCCCATGAGCATCTGGGGCAAGCCGGTCAGCCCCTGGAACATCTGGGGTACCGATTGGAACATCCCGGTCAGGGGCTGAATCGCGCTGCCCAGTGACTGAGTCATGGTGCCCATCATCTGCTCCATGCCGCCGCTGGCACCCTCCATGCCCTTACTCGCGTACTCGGTGGTGGCGCGGGCGGCCGTGGTGGCGGTGCTCGTGCCCGCCTGCTCGACGACCGAGCTCGCCATCATCGCCGGACCGGCGGGATTTGCGCCCATCGCCGCGGGCGGTGGGGTGCTCAGCAGTGCTGTGGTCAGCGAGTTCAGGCCGCTGCCGTAGGCACTGCCGACGGAAGCGTTCTGCGCCCAGTACTCCCCGTACTCCGCGGTGAGCTCGCCGATCCGCCCGGTGAGCGCGCCGAGGACCACCGGATTGATGGCCACGTCGTTGGCGCATTCGACCCGGTTGGCATCGATGATCGTCGAAGGGATCAGGCCGGCCCGGGCCGCTGCGTACAGCTCCGATGCCGACACCGCGATGAGTTGCTGCTTGAGGCAGTGTGCACCCATGACGCCCGCGAGCGCGTTCAGTAGGCCGCCGCTGTCGGCGGACGCGAGGCCCCCCACCCCCATGAAATTGGGCAGCAGGCCAGCGATATTGACGGCCGACAGGCCCATCGACAGATCATGAATGGCTGCTTCGACGGCCCACGCGGCAGCGTTCGCCAACGTGGTGTCTGGTCCCGGACCGCCTTCGAAGAGCCGTGCAGTTGTCGCTGGATCTGATAACGGCCACGGATGGATGGCCATATCCGCGCTAGCTCAGCGTGTTCTCGATGGCGCGGATGGCTTCGCTGGCCTCGTACGCGGCCGAGGCCGCGGACTGCGAGCCGGCATAGATGCCACGCTCGGCCACGTGTTCGGCCTTGACCCCGCTGTACGCCGCGCCGGCCCCGCTGAGGGCCTCGGCAAATGCCAGCGAATCGGCGTCCAGGGCCATCGGCATGTTCACCAGCAGCGCTTCCGAGGTAGCCCCCGATGAAGCGGCCAGATCGGTGGCGATTCCCACTTCGGTGGCGGCTGACATGCCGACGGCGCCGGGGTTCACGTTCAACGTCATAGCTCAACTCCTAACCCGAAACGCAGCTATAGCTACGTCCTGACTTTCGAGTATAGATGTGCTGTTCGCCACTGTCGAAATGCGCTCTGTCACATCCCCAGCAAATCATAAGCGTAACTAATCTTATGATTGCTGTTTCCGCCCCTCCGAGCGTTCCGTCATGGTGGCATACCCAGCGGCGCTCCGGTATTCACCTACTACCGCATCGGCGAAATGACGGTCGCCGTGCTGGCCCCACCGCGCTGCACGGCACGAATGGTCGCGCGCTCGCCGGCCCGGACGACCGACTGGCCGTCGCGGGTGCCGGCGTCGATCACGTAGGTCTGGGAGAAGCCGTCGTAGCTACGCGCGGTGATCGAGGTGTCCGTCCCGGGCCAGGGTGTCGTCGGCGGCCGGCTCGTGCCGGATCAAGGACCCGGCCAGGCAGCGTCCGCGCGCGTAGGCGTCCTGATCCTCGGGCGCCAGCCAGTTGCAGTTGGTGGTGGCCTCCTGCGTACACCGGACCCAGCGCTGGCCGTCGATCATGCGGGCTGGGAAGGTGGAACCCGCGCTGAGCCTGGCAGGTCGGGCACCGGGGCGCCTCGAACGGGGTGAAGCAGTTGCACACCGGACAGGTGAATGCACGCATGTGGCCCTATGGTGGCACGGTCGAAACGTCTCCGGATTTCTCGAGGGAGAGAAATGCAACTGCTCCTGGTCCGGCACGCCCTGCCGTACCGCAGCGACCACGGCCAGGGCGCCGATCCCGAGCTGTCGGGCGTCGGCCACGAACAGGCGGCGCGGCTACCGGCCGCCCTGGCCCGATTCCCGCTGTCGCGCTTGGTCAGCAGCCCCCAGCGGCGCTCGGTGCAGACCGC
>MVZH01000116.1 GCA_002068325.1 Lentisphaerae bacterium ADurb.BinA184
GGGGCGGCGGCGGCGGGGGCGGATCGGGCTCGGGCGGCGGCGGCGGGGGGCGCGGGGGTTCGGTCACCTTGGGGGGCGGCCGCAGGAGCGCCAGGTAGCCGTTCATCAGCTGCGCATACTTGGCGGGCGACAACCCCTGGCCACCGTTCATCCGGAAGTCTTCGAGCATGCGGATGCAGGTTGCCGGATCCTTCTCCTTCTCGAGTTCCAGCCGCAGGACCTCCCAGCTGGTGCGGGCGCTGGGCTGAACCGTGCCGCCCTCCACCCGGCCGCCCCGCTGACGACTGCGCGAAACCACCAGCAGCACGCCGATCAACAGCACCAGGGCCAGAAGGATGCCGACCGCCATGGCCAGCGGCGCCCCCGGGCCTTTCTTCCGGGGCCGCTGGGACTGCGCCGGACGCGGCGCCGCCACCGGGCGCGGACGCACCGCCACCGCCTCCCGGCTCGGCATCGCCACGCTCGACTGCTGCGCCTGCGCGGCCAACAGCTTCTCCAGGCGTTGCGACACCTCGCGCCACGTCTGCGGACGGGCGTCACGATCCTTGTGCAACAGCTCGCCGACAAAATCCGAGACTTCGCCCGGCACCGACGGCCGACGCCGGACAACCGGGGTCAGCGGCTCCTGCACGTGCCGGCGCATCACCTCCTGCGAGTCGTCGCCGGGAAAGGGCGGCGCGCCGGTCAGCATGTGGTAGAGCGTGGCCCCGAACGAGTAGATGTCGGCCCGGCAATCCCCGCCGCTGAGCTTGCCCTGGATAGCCTCCGGGGCGGCGTACAACGGGGTCAGCATGATCCCCTCGGACCTGACGGCGACGCTGGCGATCTTGGCCAGCCCGAAGTCGGCCAGCTTGGTCTCGCCGCGCTGGTTGACCATGATGTTGGCCGGCTTGATGTCGCCGTGGGTCAGGCGCTGGCTCTGCCAGCCATAGTCGAGGGCGCGGCTGATGTCCAGCGCCACCTGCAGCACGTACAGCGGGGGCAGGGCCGTCTCCCGGCCGATGCGGTCAAGCAGGGTCTCGCCCTCGACAAACTCCATGGCGAAGTAGCAGATGTTGCTGTCGCTGACCCCGGCGTCATAGGCCTGGATGATGTTGGGATGCGAGAGCGCGGCCGCGGCCCGCGCCTCGTTGAAGAAGCGGTCCACGTACTCGCGGTTGCGGGCCAGCTCGCGGGGGAGGATCTTCAGCGCAACCGGCCGCTCGAGGTTGAGCTGGAGCGCCCGGTACACCACCGCCATGGCGCCGGTGCCCACGACCCGCTCGACGCGGAAGTCGCCCACCACCGTGCCCGGCTTGAGTTGGTCGATCCCCTGGTTTTCCATGGTCCAAACCGCGCCGCACGACAACCGATAGACAACCCCCTGGCAACCCGCGCCGTCGTCGGCGACGGGTGTGACACGCCCCCCCGGAGCGGCACCTCCGCCCCGGCGCAAGGCGTCCAGACACTATATCTGTCCCCCCCCGTTTTGCCACTGGGGGGAAAACGCCGGAGGTGTGCGCCGGGCGGGCCGCCGGGTCGCGCCCGTGCGGGCAGGTCCTCCGCGGGCACGCGAAGGGAGTTGCCCTGCAACCGCCGAGAGGTTATAGTGTATGAAGTTGACATCGTATATCGTGTGCCCGCGCCAGGCAGACGCGGCGCGAAAGGCGCCAACCCAGCCCCGGCCCATCCGAATCCCGACTCACTCACCCGGCACAGCCCGGAGACAGCCTCCCCTCAAACATGAAAGGACGCCCGATCATGAATGGTACTGTCCGCAGTGGCAACCTTGTGAGCGCAACCCCCAACCGTGAGAGCAGAAGGAGTCCCGTCATGAAGCGCAGCCTGATCACCCTCGTCGCCGTCCTCGCCGCCTGTGTGAACCCGACCGCCTCGGCCGTGAACTGGGTTGTTGACGCCAACGGCAACTGGACCACGGACGCCAACTGGGACGCCGCCAACCCCAGCGGCGCCGGCGCAGTCGCCGACTTCAGCACCCTCGACATCAGCGCCGACCACACCGTCACCCTCGACGCCAACCGAACCGTCGGAACCCTGCGCCTCGGAGACACCGGCGGAACCGTGTACAGCTGGACCCTGAGCGGGGCGAATGCGCTGACCCTCCAGGCGTCCAGCGGCAGCGCCACCCTGGCCGTCAACCAGGGCACGGCCAACCTCATCGCGGTTCCCGTGACCCTGAATGACCCGGTCACGGCGACGGTCGCCGCAACCGCGAGGCTGGAAATCTCGGGCAACATCACCGGCGTCGCCAAAGACATGTGGCTGCCCGCCAACTTCGGCACGCTTCGTCTCAGCGGCAACAACAGCGGATGGTCCGGCATGCTTCGCCTGAATGGCAGCAACCTGGGGACTATCGAGGTCACCAACAACAACTCGCTGGGAACCTTGAATCTGAACCCCTACAGCTATGGCGGCGGCCCATTGCGCATCAACAACGTCTCGGGCGGTGCCTTGACTCTCCCGGTCGGCTGGACCCCTACAACGACGGCGGGCATACGGTCAACTTTGGCGGCGGGGACATGACGTTCACGGGCACGTGGTACAACCGCGACTGTGGCGTAACCTTGGCGGCGGACGCCGGGGTGACTGTGACCATGACCGGCGCGGCGGCCATCGCCCCCAACACCGGCGGGGGAAGCAACTCCTACAGCGGTCCCGGCACATTCGTCCTGGCCGGGGACGCCAGTCGGCGCACCGCGGCATCGTACCTGAACTCCGGCGTCCGAGTGGGCATTGCGGTTGACGATGCCTTTGGGCCGAGCAGCGTCACACTCTACACCTACAACGGCGGCGTCGAGATCTTTGCGGTGGGCGGAGCCCGCAGCCTGGCCAGCCAGTTCCCACTATCGGGGCACGCATACTCGAGCTACGCCAACCGGTACACCTTCAGTGGCAGCAACGACTTGACGTTCACCGGCAACATGGGCTTCTGGCAGACCAACGGCGACACGCGGCTGAATGTCACCAGCACGGGCTTGGTCACCCTCGCCGGGAACCTGACCGGGACGCTCGACGCAGGCCGGTCGGTCATCAAGGAAGGGGCTGGCACGCTGGTGATGACTGGCAGCAACTCGGCCTATACCCGCAACCTGCAGATCGACGCCGGCGTGCTGCGCGCCCAGGACGGAACCGGCCTCTCCCCGAACTGCACGCTGATCCTCAACGGCGGCGTGCTCGAGGCCAACGGCACCTTCAGCCGCACGCTGGGCACGGCCGGCGGCCAGATGCGGTGGCTCGGCGGCGGCTTCTCGGCCTTCGGCGGCGCGCTGACCGTTGACGTCAACGGCGACGGGGCGGACAACCTGACGTGGGGCAGCACCGCAGGCTTCGTCCCCAACAACTCCACCTTGATCTTCGGTTCGACCCGCGCCGACAACGCCGTGACCTTCGTGGACAACATCGCCCTGGGCGACGCCAACCGCACCATCGCGGTCGCCGACAACGCCCTGTCCGAGTTCGACAAGGCCGTGCTCAGCGGCCAGATCACCGGCGCCGGCGGCCTGATTAAGACGGGCCTGGGCGTGCTCGAACTCGACGGCGACAACACCTACTCCGGCGACACCCTGGTCAGCGCCGGAACCCTCCTCGTCGACGGCACCACGGACAACCAGCGAGACTACACCATCACCGCCGGCGCCACCCTCGGCGGGGACGGCGCCATCGGCCTCGCCCCCGAGGTCGGCGTGGACGTCTCCGGCACCGTCTCGCCCGGCGCCAGCATCGGCACCCTGACCGCCGGCACCGCGGGCAACAGCAACACGGTCACCTTCGCCGACGGCAGCGCCCTGCTCATCGAAATGAACGCCCTCGGCAACTGCGACCGCCTCGTCGTCAACGGCACCCTCGACCTCGAGGCCGACGGCGACACCCTCATCCTCACCGGCGAGTTTTCCAAGGGCGTCCTCTACACCCTGGCCACCGCCGATACCATCCTCGGACAGTTCAACAACGTGAATTCGAGCGCGCTCGGCCGCACGCTCCCCGTGACCTACGGCCCCAACTCCATCACCATCTTCATCCCCGAGCCGACAACCCTCGCCCTCGCCGGCGGCACCCTGGCCGCGCTCCTGATGCGCCGGCGGCGCTGAACGGCTGGACGGCCCACCCCACCCGCGCCCGCTTTGGGGCGCTCGGCATAGGGTGATCCGGCTCGTCCCCCGGTTGCACCGGGGGCTACAGACCTCGGCCCCTCCGGGGCCGCCACAAGCCATGGGTCACGGGGCGTCGGGTCATCGGGTCACCGGGTCACCGGGTCATCGGGTCATCGGGTCACCGGGTCAACGGGGTAGTCGGTGATCCGCATCACCGGCGGAGCCCGCCGGCTCCACGATCCACGACCCACGAGATTGCGGGCGGCAGGATCAGGCCGTCGCCGCGCGGTAGGCATTGAGGCGTTGCTCGAACACGCGGGCGCTGTCGGCCAGCCCGCCCTCGCGGTTGCGGGCGCGCCAGAGGCGGCGGTGTTCGTCGAGGATCGCGGCCATGTCCGCTTCGAGGCCGCGGCGCACGGCGGGCATGGCCTGCCGGCCCTCGCGGATCGCCTGCCCGAGGCGACAGGCGTGCAACGCCATGCGGGCGTTATTGCGGAATTCGTCGAGGATCAGCCCGGCGTCGGGCCGCGCCATGCGGGAACGCGCGAGGGCGGCCAGGCTTGCCTCGATGTGGGCGGCCGTGGCGGCCAGCGACTCCGCGGTGATCTCGGCGGGGAGGGTTTGCTGCAGGCCGCCGTGCAGGATGCGGTCCAGCCAGTGGGCCTGGGTGATGCCGCGGCCCACGTGCTGCCAGGTATCGGCCAGCGCGAGGGCGGCCCGGCCGGCGGTGCCGGCGGCGTCGCGGAAGACGTGCGGGTCGAGCGCGTCCGCGATGGCGGCGTCGGAGTTGGTTTCCTCGGCCCACGCCATGGCGGCACCGGCGGCGAAGAAGGGGTAGGCGCGGTAGTACCCCCAGTCCACCATGACGCTCTCACGGCTCAGACGGTCGAGGCGGTCCGGGAAGTGGTTCCACACCATGTCGCCCCAGTAGTGCATCTCGCGGCCGTGGCCGCGGACGAGTCTGTGCAACTGTTCGAGGAAGCCGAGGAAGACGGCGTCCAGTCCCTCGCGGGCGCAGGCTTCACGGCTGCGGCCCTGCCCCAGCTCCCAGGTTTCGTCGCAGCCGACGTGGAAGCGGCGGCTGGTGAAGTTGGGCAGCAGCTCGGCGTAGAGTTCCGTGAGCAGGTTGAGGACGGCGGGGTTGCGGGGGTCAAGGGTCGAGGGTTCATCGCGCCACTCACCGCCGGCGGTGCGGAAGCCGTCGGGGCATTCGGCGAGGGGGCGGTAGCGCGGATGCTTGAGCCAGCGCCCGAAATGGCCGAACGAGTTGAAATTGGGGGCCAGCTCGATGAAGCGCTCCTGGCAGAACGCATCGAGCCGCCGGATGTCCTCCGCGGTGTAGGGGCTGGCCTCGGCCCAGACCTCGCCGTGGTTGCGGAAGGCGAACGTGTGCTCCATGTAGAGCTGGATGTGGTTGACCTTCCAGGCGGCCAGGTCGTCGGCGAGGGCGCACAGCGTGTCGAGGGTGGGCACCTTGTCGCGGCTGACGTCCAGCATCACGCCGCGGCAGGGGAAATCCGGCCAGTCCTCGATGGTGCAGACGGGCAGCGCGGGCGGAGCGCCGGGCGCCGCATCGCCCGGGCGCAGCAGCTGCCGCAACGTGGCGATTCCGTAGAAGAGCCCGTCGGCGTCGGCACCCTCGACGCTCACCCCGGTCGGGGCGACGGCGAGGCGGTAGCCCTGCGCGGGCGTCACGCCGGGCTGCACGGTCAGCCGCACCGCCGGCGTCTCCGCCCTTCCCTCCCCCGCGCCGACGACAGACCAGGCCCGTGCGGCCGGCCCGAGTTCGCCGGCCAGCGCCTCGACGGCCCGCCGCAACCGCCCGTCCGCCGCATCGAACTCCACCACCCCCGACGGCGGGACACGGTACTGGCCGGCGCTCACCCGGACACGACGGGGCTGGGGCAGGAGAGGCAGGGACATGGGGATCCTCCGGAATTGCCAGCGGCGACGACGCCGCAGGGATGCTGGGCCGCGGCGCTCTACTTCACGGCAAACGAAATGACCTGTTCGGTCTCACGCGTGAACACGTCCGTCGCCGTCAGTGTCCACGTCCCCGGCGGGTCGTTGAAGGCCATAGGCAGTGCGAACTCCGCAGGGGCGGCGCCAGCCATGACCGCCTGGTCGAGCCATTCCGCCGGCGTGCCGTCGGGCTGCGCGACGCGGATTTTCACCGCGTGCAGGCCGCCCGCCCCCGGCAGGCTGATCCGCACCCGCGGCGCCGTTCCGCGCCCGACCTCGGCCGGCATCTCGATTCGCGGGGCAGGGCACGGGGTCTTCATCACCACGTAGAACGCCGCCCGCGCCGGCAGGATGTCGCTGATCCAGTACCAGCCGGGGAACTGCTGGCCGACGGTCGCCTGGTGGCGGATGTCATACACGAAGCGGTGCGCCGGCGGCGCCGCGAACGCCTCCGGCAGCTGCACCTGGGCGTAGGCGCCGTTGACATCGCGCAGCCCGGTCTGCCGGAACAGCGACACGATCTCGTAGTCGCCGTTGCGCCAGCGCGTCACTTCGAGGTTGCCGAGGAAGCGCAGCTTGGCGTTGTTCTTGTAGGGCGTGATGCGGTAGGCCGGCTCCACCCCGGCGGCCGCGAGCACGTCGAGGAAGAGCGCGCCGGCCGCGTGCGGGGTCTCCTCGACATTGGCCTGGCCGCCGAGGTTCGGGGTCTCACTGCGCGCATTCATGACGCTCCACAACGCGAAGTTCAGCAGGATCGCCTGCCCCTTGCCGACGCGGTTGACGAGGCAGACCGGCTCGCCCCCGGCCTGCCCGAGAGCCGTGGCGCCGGCCGCCGCGACCCCCGTGGCGACGACGGTCTCGCGGCCGGGGTTGGTGAACGCCGCGAGCGCCCGCTCGCCAAGCTTCCCCTCGATGCGGGTCTCCTTGGCCTGCGAGGTCGCGACCGGCAGGGAGGCGCGCACCCCGAAGAGGTCGTCCAGCGCACCGCGGCCGGTGGCGGGGTCCAGGGGACGGGCGTGGTGGTCGAACAGCCCCGGCCGGAAATCGGCCAGCACGGTGCCGCCGCCGCGCACGAACTCCCGGATGGCCTCGGCGGCCGCCGGCGACAGCCCGTGCGTCACCGGCAGGATCAGCACCCGGCAGCCCGCCGGAAGGGCCTCGCCGCTGCGCAGCATGCGGTCGGTGACGTAGCGGTACTGCAGCCCGAGGTCGTGCAGGAGCGTCGCCCAAGTCATGTGCGTCCACTTGTAGGCGCCGTACGGTTCGAGCGTCTTCTGGCGTCCGAGGAAGACGGAGGCGCGGCTGTAGAGGATGGCGATGCCGTCATCCTCCATCTCGCAGCGCAGGAGCAGGTCTCCGAGGCCGTCGCGGACGAAGGCGGTGTCGCGGAGGAACTCCTCGACGGGCGGCACGCCGCCGGCCAGGTCGGGATGCTGGAAGCCCTGCCACGCGCCCATCGTCGTCCACATCCAGTACCAGATGCTGTCGCAGCCGTTGCACAGGCAGTAGTAGAAGCGGCTGAGGTGGCCGTCGGCGGTCTGGTGGTAGCCCATCCAGTTGCTGCGCATGAAGTCGCGCGGCGCGACCGAGCGGATCAGCTCGTCGGCGTGCCCGCCGTAGGGCGCCCAGAAGCCGAGTTCGCGGCAGACCGCCTCGGGGTCGGTCTCGCGGTCGAACTCGCCGGCGCCCTCGAAGCCGACCACGGCGCGGGGGTCGCGCTGGGCCCGCATCTGTTCGGCAGCGCCGCGCGCCATCTGCACGAAGTTGTAGCCGGAGAAGGCGAAGCGGTCGAAGTCGCGGGCGAGATTGGGCAGCGGGGCCACGGCGAGGGCCGGCAAGGCCTGCTTGCCATCGGGGACGGCGATTTCTGCGAAGTCCGCAAACTCGGTTTCCCAGCTTGTGTTGAGGGCTTTGACCGTGCCGTACTCCCGGCGCAGGTAGTCGCGGAAGACCTGGGCGGTACGCTCGTCGGTGCCGATGCCGGCGGTGTCGCCCTCGTCGCCCAAGGAGTAGGCGAGGGCGCCGTGCGAGGCGGCGCGGCCGGTGTGGTTGACCCAGTACCGGTGGAACGCGGGGTCGTGCCATTCGCCGGCCCGTTTGGCGCTGATGGTGCCGCCGGTGTAAGGCAGCCAGCCCAGGTTGAAGGCGGCGGCCGAGAGGGCCGACCAGCGCGAGTACAAGACGTCCACCCCCATGCGCCGCAGCTGGCGCGCGGCGTACGGCGCCAGGGTCTCCTGCACCGGATAGCCCCAGAGGATGAGGTTGAAGCGCCCGCGCCGGTCGTGCCGGTGGCGGACGTACTGCGCGGCCGCCGCCACCTCGCCGTCGCCGTCCCGCAGCGAAGCCCGCACCACCAGCACCATCGGCATCCACGGCTCGACCGGGAAGTTGAACCCCGCCCCCTCGCGGCGCATCAGCTCGCGGCCGCTGACATCGCACAGGCTGACGGTCAGCCCCGCCGCCGGGCCGGAGGTGCGCACCTCGCCCTGGATGCGCTCCCCCGCGTCGAAATACGGCAGGAAGATGCCGAGGTCGCGCTCGCGGGCCTCCTGCACCGCCGCATCCTTGCCCTCGACATGCGCGAACGGGAGGCGCCGACCGGACGAGAGGGCGATCTCGCCGAGGCCCGCCTCCGCCGTAACCGTCACCTCGTGGACCGCCCAGCCGGCGACCTCGCGGCCGGAGCGGGCGAAGCATTCGAGGAAGTAACGGCCCGACCGCACCTTGGGGACGGAGAAGGTAACCCGCTTGCCCGGTGGCACTTGCGTCGTGCCCTCGAGCGCGATGGCCTGGCCGTCCCAGCGCCGCAGGCGGGCCTCGACGGAAAGGCTCTCGCCCGCGCCGCGCCATGCCACCGTCGCGGCGGCCGGCAGCCGCGCGCGCTCGATCGCCGTGGGGGCCTCGATGTTCAGTGTGGCGGCGGGCTGGCGGCGCGCCGCCCACAGCACCGCGCGCACCAGTTTCTCCTGCCACTGATCGTACTCGACTTCCCAGCCTTCGCGGTACGGGATGAAGGGGGCGGCCGGCAGTTCGAGGATGCGGCCACGGCCCAGCTCATGGGCGGCGGTGACGGGCACCCCGGCCAGCCACGCCGCGTCGGCCGCAATCTCCGTCCTGCCCGCCAGCGGATCGGCAGCCTCCTTCTTGTAGGGATTGACGTCGGCGCCGATGATCACCACCCCGGCGCCGGCTTTCACGGCCTCGGTGAACCGCGTGTGCGGATTCTCGGGCCAGTTGGGAATCTTGCCGGGCGTCACGCCCTGGAAGACGAAAGCGTCGTACCGGTTGTCGAGGAGGCGCGAGAGCCGTCGCACGCCGGCCAGGCCGCCGAACCAGTTCGCGCCGTAGAAGTTGATCTCGTAGACGGCGTCAATCTGCGAGGCCAGGCGCTGGCGGAGTTCAACCGCCTCGCGGGCGCGCGTCGCCATGCCCTCCTCGGGGGAGCCGATGAAGTAGAGAATGCGCAGGGGCCCGCCGGCCAGCGGCGCGGCCCACGCCGTGTGCGGGGTCTCGTAGGCGGCGGAGAGCGTTGTCCACTCCTGGATGGCCCGTTCACTGTCCTCCCAGGCCAGGGCCGGCAGGCCGAGCACGCCGACGGCCGCCCAGGCCCACAGGAGCCGGCGTGGACGCCCCGGTGTCCGGCCGGCGGAGATGCGCGGATCGGCCCTTCTGCCGAGTCTCATGTCTTGTCCTCCCCCGCGGGCGGGGCGCCTCCCGCCGGGTCGCCGTCGCCGGCCGCTTCGAGCAGGGCGTCCAGTTTCTCGAACGGGTTGCCCAGGCCGGGCGAGGGGTCGGCGCTGGCGGAGGCCGCGCCGCCGCGGCGTCGGGCATCAATGAGCTTCTCGTGTTCATGGTCGTGGCAGTAGAGGCACAGCAGTTCCCAGTTGCTGCCGTCGGGCGGGTTGTTCTTCCAGTTGCCGTCCTTGTGATGGACGGTCAGCTCGGTCAGCCGTTTGCCCGTGAACTCGCGTCCGCAGCCGGCGCAGATGTGGGGGAACAGGCGCAGGGCCCGTTCGCGGTACCCCTGCTGCCGCTCGAGGACATCCCGTCGCAGCTCCTTGAGCACCCTTGCCCGCTCCGCCGCGTCCGGCAACTCCTTGTGCACCGCGCGCTTCATCCGTCGCCGTCCTCCTGGCCATGCCGTGCCTGTGGCGGCGGGCACGCCGCCGCCCGGACCTGATCCGGCCTTCCGCGCCCTCCCCGCCCCCGCGTTGTAAATGCACCCGCCGCGGGCCGCGTAGTCATCAAGGACGGCCGCGGCCTCGGCCCGCAGGACATCGCGGCGCACGCGGACGCCGCGGCGCTCCAGCGTCTCCCACCACCGGCCCGGCTTGGGCCCCTCGTCAAACCCCGCCCGTGCCGCGTCGCAGCCCCGCGCCCCGCAGACCAGCCGCGTCACCCCCGACCAGTGCACGGCGCCGAAACACATCACGCACGGCTCGGTCGAGGTCACCAGTTCGCAGGCCGTGCGGCCGCCGTCGCTCAGGTCGTAGCGGCCCAGGCGTTTCTGCGCCAGCATGATGGCGACAACCTCGGCGTGCAGCATCGAACAGTTGGCCGAGGTGACGAGGTTGGCGCCGGCCGCGATCAGCCGGCCCTCGGCGTCGAAGACCGCGGCGCCGAACGGCCCGCCCGTCTGCCGGGCGAGGTTCTCCCGCGACAAGGCGATCGCCAGCCGCATCCGTTCCTCGACAGCCGGCAGGAGGGCGGCGGCTGACGCGGCGCGCTCAACCAGCCAGCCCGGTACGGTGAATCCAACATCCATGCGGCACCATAGTGCGCCGAGCCGACGGTCGCAAGGCCTTGGGGGTCAGTCCTAATAATTGCCTTTATCTCCGGTGCAGCGTCAGGCCGGTCTCGTTCGCCGGCCCCATCGAACCCGCCTCGGTTCGCGCAGGCGTATCGCCGTCCGCGCCGGGCACGACAGACTCGGTGTCGCCCCCCCCTTAGCGAGCTTGCCTTCCATCCTGCCGCCGCCTATGGTAACCACGGACCGGGCGGGGCAGACCCGACTGGTTCCCAAGCCGAGGAATGGCTCGGCCGGCCCCCGGAATGTACGACGGCTCCGCGCTGCACAGTCTCCTGTTGATCGTCCAACCACTCTGACTGAAAGAGAAGGAACAGATGCGATACCATCACCTTGGGATTCCCACGACCGTGCCCCAGGAGGGGGAGGTGTATCTCGAGCGGTACAAGGCTTTCTGCACGGATCACGAGAGCAATCCGTTCGGGATCCAGTGGATGCGGTTCGAGCCCGACTGCCCTCTTCCGGAGCTGGTGAAGCGCGCCCCGCATGTTGCGTTTGAGGTGGACGACTTGACCCAGGCGCTTGTTGGGCGGGAGGTATTGATCGAACCCAACAGTCCATCGAAGGGGGTGATGGTTGCATTTGTGGTTTGCGCCGGCGCGCCCGTTGAGTTTCTGGAGTACTCACGCGAAGCGGGCCAGCCGGTTCAAGGGGAGTGATTGCCCTCGTTCCCGCGGCCTTTCCGGCGGCGCGGGTGTCGGCGGGGCCGGGGCGTGAGTGGCGTGAGGGTGCTGCACAGACCGGCCTGATATCCGAGGGCACGCACATGATGCACGTTGTCTTGCCGTCGTCCGATGTGGTTGACAGCCATTGTCCCTATGTGGTCCGTCTGGCCGGCGAGGGTCTGGCCGAGCACGCACAGGGACTGCGGGCGCGTGTTGAGCTGCGGCCTGCGGGCAACGGCGCGGAGCCGGTCTCGCTGCCGGCCGAGGTGTCCGCGCCGCCCGAGAACGCGCCGCGGGGCAAGGCGCCTGGCGCGGGGGCCGGCGAGTGGCGTGTCCGCCTCGATGTAAGCGGCCTGCAGGAGGGGGAGTATGAGGGGGCGCTCATCTTGGCGCGCGACGACCGGGAGTGGCGGGAACCGGTGCAGTTCTTCCGCATGCCCGAGCCGGCGCCGGCCCAGTTTCCGTTCGGCATCTACGCCGTCCCGGTGCCGCCTGACCGGGCTGGCCGCGACCGCACGTTTGCGCGTCTGCGCGCCCTGGGCCTCAACCTGATCTGCGAGCACATGTCGAGTTTTGACGAACAGGCGGCCGTCATGGATCGCGCCGCCCGCGCCGGGCTGCGCTTCCGGCCGTCGCTGAATGTGCGGGCGGGCGACTGCCCGCCGGACTGGCGGGCGCGGTTTGGCCGTCCGTCGCCGCATGGTCCTCCGGCGGTCGCGTGTCTCGCCCATCCCCGTATGCAGGCGTTGGCGGCGGCCCGGTTCACGGAAGCCTTGGCGGGCGCCGCCCGGCATCCGGCGTTCAGCGGGACGGTGTACTACGGCGACGACCTGTTCCTCGCCGTGCGTTTCGCGCAGGGGGAGGCCTGGCTGTCGTGCTACTGCGAGCACTGCCTCGCGCGCTACCGCGAAGCCGGCGGCGGCGAGGCGCCGGTGACTCCCGAGGCGCGCGTCGGCACGGTGCCCGACGACGATCCCTGGCTGGGCTGGATGCGCCACCGCTGCGCCGACCAGTACGCCGGCCTGATCCGCGCCATTGACACGGCCCGGGCGGCCGTCGCGCCGACGGTCGCCGTCGGGCTCTGCCACGGCTGGCCGGACAATCCGTTCAGCGCGGTCGCCACCGGCATCTACGGTCCGTTGACCCAGCCCACCGCGGTGGTCTCCAGCTACTGCTACCCGTTCCTCCGCTCGCCGGCCGCCGACCTCATCTGCCACTACGAGATCGCCCGCATGGGGCAGCGCGACAAGGAAGTTTGGATGCTGGGGTTGCTGGCGGCGGACCACACGGTTGCGCCGCCCTGGCAGGTGCGTCAGAACTACTGGAACATGCTGGCCGCGGGGTACCGTTCGATCGCCTTCTTCTCGTGGTGGGACTGTTTCAAGATCGAGGCCGAGGGCGAGCCGCCGCAGCTGGCCCGGCTCGAGGCGAGCCTGGCCGCCCTGG
>MVZH01000117.1 GCA_002068325.1 Lentisphaerae bacterium ADurb.BinA184
TCGGCAACTTCATCCGCCGCAGCAATGCCCGCCGCATCGGGTTGCTCCCGCCCCTGCCCACCTCGAAGATCCGCTTCATCGGCAACGCCTCCAGCCTGGGCGCCAAGATCGTGCTGCTCTCGAAGGACTGCCGGCAGATGGCCGAAGCCATCGCCGCCAAGGCCGAGCATGTGGATCTCTCCAGCGACCCCGAGTTCCAGGCCGAGTTCAGCCTGGCCATGCTCTTCCCCGAGGATGACGCCGACGCATGAACTCCCGCGAGCGTGTCCTCGCCGCCATCGCCCGCCGGCCCGTCGCCCACGTCCCGGTCGGTTTCGACGCCCACGAGGGCATCACGCGCCGCCTCATGGAGCATTACGGCGCGACCGATCGCCTGTCCCTGTTCAACCGGATGGGCATTGACGGATTCTCCGTGTTCTGCGAGTCCTTTGTCGGCCCCCGCTACATCGGCCCGCCACCGCCGAGCCTGCCCGACGGAGGCTCCTGTGACTTCTGGGGCATTGACTTCCACCAGCGCCGTCTGCCGATGGCTTCCGTGCAGACCCTTGCGGACCTCGCAAGGCACCCCTTCCCGTCGGCCGACTGGTTCGACTACAGCGGCATCCGCGAGCAGTGCCTCAAAGTCAAGCGGCTCGGACTGCCCACGGTCGGCGGTGAGGGCGGCTGCGGAATCCAGCACGTCATCAACCTGCGCGGCTACGAACAGGCCCTGACCGACCCCCTCATCGCCCCGGACTTGACCCACGCCTACATGGAACGGCTCGGGGACTTCTTCGTCGAATGGAACGAACGCTGGCTGGGCGCCGCCCAAGGCGAGTTGGATATCTTCCGCTGCGGCGACGAGATCGGCGCCAACGACCGCACCCACTGCTCCCCCGACGTCTGGCGGGAGTTCTACAAACCCCAGTTGCGCCGGATCTTTGCGGTGGCCAAGCGGCGCGGTCTGAAAATCTGGTTCCACTGTTGTGGCTGCTGCCGCCCCCTCCTCGAAGACCTCATCGAGATCGGGGTTGATCTCTGGGACCCGGTCCCCGGCTACGTCGCCGGCAACAACCAACCTGAACTCAAACGTGTGTACGGCGGGCGCCTGGCCTTCATCGGCGGCGTGGACACCGTCAACGTCCTCCGCCTCGGCACGGTTCGCGAGGTCCGCGACGAGGTCAGGCGTTGCCTCGATACGTTCGCCCCCGGCGGCGGCTACATCCTTGGCGGCAGCCAGGTTCTCCAAGACGACGTGCCGCTGGCCAATGCCGTCGCCATGTTCGAGACCGCCGTCGAGCTCGGCTGACCCCTGCCCCGCCGCGGCGATCCGCACCGCCCTCCCGCCGACGGCCCCGCCTGCCCCCCCGGCCATCCTGCCACGACAAGTGCGCGAAAACACCCTAGGCAGAGCCCGTGGGGTGGCCGGCAACCGCTGACCGCCATGCCATGCCCTGCCCAAGCAGGGTCCCACGGCGATGTGCGCGAAAACACAAGCCGTTTTCACGCACTCGGGCGGCGCACCGCCCCCCCCGCCGGCCGGTTCGCCTGTTCGTGGAAACACGGGGTTCCGGACTCTCTTCATGGGGCTGCCGGCAGGGTCAGGGCACGGGGCTACCACAACTCATACTACGTGTTCGTGAAAACACGTGTGTTTTCGCGAACTCAGTGGGCGGGCGGGAAGAGGCGGTGTCAAGTCGAGCCGGCGGGTGGTTCCCAAGGGGCGTTTTCACGCACTCGGGCGGCACACCGCCCTCCGCCGGCCGGTTAGCCTGTTCGTGAAAACACGGGTTCCGGACTCTCTTCATGGGGGCTGCCGGCAGGGTCAGGGCACGGGGCAACCACAACTCATAGTACGTGTTCGTGAAAACACGTGTGTTTTCGCGAACTCGGTGGACAGGCGGGAGGGGCGGTGTCGAGTCGAACCGGCGGGTGGTTCCCAAAGGGCGTTTTCACGCACACGTCCAAGTGTGTTTTCACGCACTGGACGGCTGGTGCATCGGGAGGGGATCCCGTGCCGTGGCGTGGCGGGGGATGGAGGAGCGTTCCGCCTGCGTCGCTGATGCCGTGGTCGGCCAAAAGGGCGGACGGGGCGGCGGCGGCAAGACGCTCCCCCGCGGCGCCCCGTTTGGCGAGGGACCGGCCGGGTGCCGGGCGAGTAAGAGGGCAACCCTACGGGACGGGCAGATCGCGTTCGAGGCTGAGGTCCACCGCGCCGTCCGCTTCGAGAAGGAACCAGTGAGCCGTTCCACGGATCAGGCGGTCGGAGTGGTGGTTGGCCCCGTCGGCGAAGTGCCAGACCTGTCCACGGGCGAAGGCAGTCCCCCCGGGGCGCGGAGGCAGAGGGCCATCTGCGAGATGGCCGAGGGGGCCGAGCAGGTTCCAGCCGGCGCCTGCCTCAACCAGGCTCGTGTCGGCGGTGGCGCCGGACAGGGGGACGGCAAGGCCTTCCTCGGACAGGCCGGAGGCGAAGACATACCGGCCGGCACCGGGCGCCCACGCGTCGGCCACGACGTAGGCGCCGAGGCGGGCGTCCCATGTCCAGGCGGGGAGGTGGATTGCGGAGTTCGCAGAAAGCGCGGCCAGGGCGGCGAGGGAGCCTGCGTCGGGCATCAGAGGGAGCGAGACGGCATTCCAGCCGTTGCGTAGGTTGAGGGTGGCGGTCATGAGGTGGAAGAGGACAGGCACGGCAAGTTCGTCGGAGGTGTCGGTTCCGTCAAAGGCCATGAACCCGATTGTGTCCATGTCCTCCTGCCCGATCATGGTCTGGTAGGTCAGGGGCAGGTCGGCGCTTTCGAGGGGGACGCGGGGCACGGGGGCGCCGCCACGGGCGGTCGAGAGCGCGCCCACCGCCGGCAGGCTGCTGATGATGAGGCGGAGGTCGGCGGGATCGTTGTCGGCGTCGCTGAGGGCGAGGGTTCCAGGGCCGCGAGTTCCGGCCAGTCCGATTTGGACGGTTGTCTCGTCCTTGCCGAGCCGGGGATAGGTCAGGAGGCGAAGGGTGGGCGGGTCGTTGCGACCTTCGACCGTGACGGTCACGGTGGACTCGGCGGTGCTTTCGCCGTCGCTCACGGCATATTGGATGACGACCTGGCGTTGTTCGCCTGGGCGCAGGGAGTGCCAGGCCGGGATGTACGTCAAGACGCCCGCCGCGGACACCGTGGCCGTTCCCTGGGCGGGGGGTTGGACGGTGAAGGCGATGGTCTCGGGCGTGTCGGTCTCGTCGCCGAGGGCTTGGAGGTCGACAAGGATCGTGTCGTCCTCGTTGCCGCTGGCGGTTCCCGGCAGGATGGGGACGGGGAGCTGGCTGGCGCGGGGGGCGAGGTCGGCGACAAA
Source organism: Lentisphaerae bacterium ADurb.BinA184 (assembly GCA_002068325.1). Lineage (GTDB taxonomy): Bacteria > Verrucomicrobiota > Lentisphaeria > Oligosphaerales > MVZH01 > MVZH01. The sequence goes on from MVZH01000117.1 coordinate 3,316, forward strand.
GACGTCAGTCGCGCCGTTGGTGTCGTCGCCGACGAGGTTGGCGGCGTCCGAGGCGAAGGCGATGAACTGGCCGGTGGCGGATGGGATGCCGTAGTAGCTGACGCCGTTTGCGGGTGATCCTTCGTGGTTGCTGACCAGGGTGTCGTGGCCGGTGCCGAGGTCAATCCGGTGGATCTGGTCGGCCTTGAGGAGGACGACGAAGCGTCCGTCGGCGGAGAGTGCGGGATTGGTGGCGCCGGCCGCCACGCGGCGCGGGGTCGCGCCGCCGAGGCAGGGGACGAGCCAGACGTCGCCGTCGGCGGCGAGGGCGGCGAACCGTCCGCTGCGCGAGAGCGAGGGCTGTCGCGCCGTGGGCAGGAGTCCGCGGTCGTCGTCGCGTGAGATCAGCGTGGTGGTGGCGGATTCGAGGGCGCGTGCGTAGACCGCCTGTTCGCCGGCGGGGTTGTCGGGACTGAGGTTGGTGGCGGACGACACGAAGGCGACGACCCGTCCGTCGGCGGAGAGGGTGGGTTCCGAGCAGGGGGCGTTGGCGGGTTCGCCCTGTGAGTTCAGGCTGACCACGTATGCGAGGCCGGACTCCCGTTCGTAGAGGAAGATGGCGCCGTCCTTGGCGTACGCGATCCGCGAGCCGTCGTGGGAAATGGCGGGGGCATCGGGGATGCCGGTGAGGGCCGCCACCGGGTGTTCCTGTCCTGTGGCCAGGTCCGCGAGAAGGATGCGGTTGCCCTGGCTGGTGAAGTAGGCCAGCCAACGGCCATCCCCTGAGAGCACACACCGGTAGGCGTTGCCCGTAGTCAAGAGAGGCGACGCCAGGGAGGTCGTCTGCCCGATCCAGTCGCGCAGGTAGATGTCGTGCCTTGCCGGCTCATCAACGTCTTCGGGAACGAGGGCGCCGAGGGAAGAGAAGGCGACATGGCGCCCGTCGGCGCTGAGCCCAAGGCTGGACAGGGTGAAGGACGGGGCATCGGCCTGGCCGCCGGTGCTGGTCAGGCTGGTGCGGACGATGATGCCTTGAGCCGGGTTGATCAGTCCGAGGATGAGGGTTTCAGCGGAGGACTCGGCCATGCCGTCGGAGGCGGCGAAGAGGAACTGGACAGTCTGGGGGCCGCTGGCCGGTGTAAGAACCCACGGGAGGGTCTCGGGGCCGTACCATTGGCCGGCGACGAGTTCCGCTCCCTGGGCGGTGCGGATCATGCCGCGATTGGGGTTGGGCAGCTCGAGTGGCGAGAAGCGGATGGGGTCACCATCGGCATCGGACGCCGCGGGGGAGAAGGCAAGGGGTTTCCCGGCGGGACCCGAGGCGTAGACGGTCTTGGCGACGGGGGCATGGTTGGCGTAGTCGAATCCGAGGTCGGCGCGGTAGACTTGGTGGTACAGCCCGTTTGCGCCGGCGGCCAGGTTGGTGGCGGAGCTGACGAAGGTGACGTAGCGGCCGTTGGCGGAGATGGCCGGGGCGAAGCAATCGCGGTCGGACTCGGCACCCGCCGTGTTGACGCTGAGGGCTGCGAGGGTTTGCCTGTCGCGGTCGAACAGATAGACCTGCTGGCAACCGTTGTTGACGCCGGGAATGAGGTTGGTCGCCTTTGAGAGGAAGACGATAAAGCGGCCGTCGGCGTTGAGTCGCGGGCCGGTTGCATCGGCGTCGGCGGGGGTTGCGCCCGGGGCGCGGGAGCATAGTTCCGTGACGCCGTCGGCCACGACAAACAGGCCTTCCTTGTCTTCGATCGCGCCGGCGATGAACCCGCCGTCGCCGGCCGCGAAGCAGACGACGCGTCCATCGCCGGAGATGTCAGGGGTGCGGGCATCGGGGTCGGCTCCGCTGCCCGACCAGAATGGCCGGTTGGAGACCCGCTCGTAGGTCGCTGTCGCGACGCTGTAAAGGAAGATCTCGCCGAGGCCGGTGCCCGGGGGGGTGAAGAGGCTGCTGTTGGAGGCGAAGACGATGCGGGTGCCGTCGGCGGAGATGGCGGGGGCGGTGCAGTCGGCGGCGGGGTCGGAGGCGGTGGTGGTCAGGGACGCAGGGTTTGCGGCGAGGTCTTGGAGGAGGATGAGGGAGAGGCCGTTCACTTCCTGCTCGATGGTGGCGAGGGGGGACTCGCCGGCCCAGTCTGCGGCCACGAACGTAGGTGTTTCGCCCTTGGCGACCTTACCTTGGAGAGCGACGGGGCCGAGGTAGGTTGTAACCATGAACGGCACCGCGGTGGCCTTGCGCAGGAGGTAGCACTCGTCGCCGGCGGGGTTGAGTTCGGCGAGGAGGCAGTTCGACGGCTTGTCTGCCGGGCAGATATCGGTCGGGGTGACGGTGCCGTCCGGGCCGGCGCGGTAGACATCACCGAAGGGGTTGGTGTCCAAGGCCGGGTCGAGCCGGGCTTCGGTGAGGAAGAGGGCGGAGCCGTCATTGGCGACCGGCGCGGCATAGGGGTGGAAGGCGACGTAGCCGCTGTTTCCCTGGCCGACGTTGCCGCCGAGATCCCGGCTGACGAGGGTGAGGTCGGCGGCGTCGGCGCCGGGCACCCCTGCTGCGGCCACCAGGAGGAGACACGGCATCCAGAGCAGGATGGGGATGGCTCGCATTGGAAGGAAGCGCCCCGACATTGTTGTTTGAGGCTGGAGGCGCTTGCACAACCCCTGCATCACCTGGCTGGGACGGAGTCCGGCCCTCCATCGCCCCGAAGAGGGCCCGCTGTCTGCGGTGCTGGAGGGACGACCTCCGTGTCGTCCGCCAGGTTCTGCAAGCGCCTCGGCTTATGTAGTCTGGCCAGAATCCTGTCGCGGAGCAAACCGGGCAACACAACCGGCGGAGACCGCCGGCTCCACGAACCGCGCCCGCCGGCATCACCGGCGGAGACCGCCGGCTCCACGGGCCGTGCCCGCGATCGGACAGAGAGTACGGACTTGCGGCCAACAGGAAGGGGGAGGCCGCGACGGGGCGGCCTCCCCCTGGGGCTCCTTTGGGAAAAGAGAGCCGCGTCAGCCCGGCTCAGAACATGTAGAGCAGCTTGATCAGGCCGCTGAACGAATCCAGGTCAACCTCGATGCCGTCCAGCTCCGCAACGTCGGAGAGCCAGTCATAGCGGCCCTCGACGGCCAGCGAGAGGCGGTCGGTGAGGTTGAAGCCGACGCCGACAGCGGCGTAGGCGCCGATTGAGAACTTGTCATCGTCGTCCTCAAAGCTGTCGGTGTCGGTTCCCGGGTCGGCGGTGCCGAGCAACGGTGTCCAGGTGGCGGTGTAGGAGGCTTCGTACTCGACTTCGCTGTAGTTGATGGTTGGGCCGGCGGCGGCGTGGACGCTGAAGCGGCTGCCGAGGATCCAGGCGACCTTGACGCCAAGGTCCAGCTCATAGAGGTCGAACTCGATGTCTCCGGTGCCGGTCAGGGTGGTTCCGGGCAGGAGTCCGGCGCCGCCTCCGGTGGCGGGGGAGATGATGAAGCCTGGGGCGGCGGTGCGGTCTTCAAACCAAGTGGCGAAGGGGCCGGGATTGACGGCGCTGGCGGCGACATCGGCGTCGGCGTCCAGCATCCAGAACTGGAAATTGCTTACGAAGCCGACTTCGACGCACTCGCTGGGGTACCAGAAGGGCATCTCGAAGGTGAGGACGGGGCTGAACTGGTCGATCGTGTCGGAGTCGGCGTCGCCTCCGAGGAACTGCGCGTAGTCGACGCTCAGGGCGCCGACGTAAGCGGGGAACTCGCCATTCTCGTAGCCCTGCAACCCGATGGGGCCGGCGGCGGGATCGGTGTTGTCGGAGTCGCCGATCGCGGTGGCCTCGATGGAGATGTCGTCGAAGTCACGGTAGCTCACGCCGAGTCCGAGCCTCCAGGCCTGCCCTTCGGCGGCCCAGGCGACGGAGACGATCGAAAGGACAGACACGGCCAGGAACTTCGCCAGGTGCTTCTTCATGTTTCTACTCCCTTGCTCCTTCTGTTTGTGGGCGGGGATGGCCCGGGCCTTCCGGCGGCTGCTCAGCGGGTTGGGATCAATCCCGCGGCGGTGATGGTCTGGTCGCACTCGGCGACGTTGCCGGCGTCGTCGGTGGCGCGCCAGGTACGGCGGGTGACGCCCTCGGTGACGGGGGTGTCGGTATAGGTGATGTCGAGGTCGTCGTCGCAGTTGTCGCTGGCGGTGGCGGTTCCGAGGCTGGCGGGTGAGGTGTCGGCGCCGACGGCGACGGTGCGGTCGGGCGGGCACGTGATGACCGGCGACTCGAGGTCGCGGACCGTGATGGTCTGGACGCACCAGGAGACGTTGCCGCACTGGTCTTCGGCGGCCCACTTGCGTTCGATGACCACGGGCGAGACGCCGGTCAGCGACACCACCTCGTCGGAGAACGAGATGTAGATGTCTTCCGGGTCGTCGCAGTTGTCGGTGGCGCTGGCGCGGCCGAGGACGTCGGGGTCGAGGGTTCCGGCGACGGCGTCGTCGCAGGCGATCGCCTGGTCGGCCGGGCAGGTGATGACGGGCGGCGTGGTGTCGACCACGGTGATGACCTGGGTGCAGGAGTCCGTGTTGCCGCAGTCGTCTTCGGCGTACCAGGTGCGGTTGATGCGGTAGCGGACGCCCTCGACGCAGGCGGTGGCGAAGTATTCGGGCTCGTCGTTGTGCCAGACCTGCGGGGTGCCGCAGTTGTCGGTAGCGGTGGCCGAGCCGGTGACCGCGGTGTCGGCGACCTCGTCACACTCCACGGAGGTGTTGTCAGGGCAGGTTAGAACCGGCGACTCGGTATCGACGACGTGGATGACCTGAACGTCACTGGTCACATTCCCGCAGACGTCGGTGGCCGTCCACGTGCGGATGATGCAGTAGGAGCAGGCGCCGATAACCCGGACGGCGACTTCGCCGCCTTCGCCCTCGCAGGTAGTATCGACGGCGTCACTGTAGTTGACCGTGGGGGCGCCGCAGTTGTCGTCGGCGGCGGGGGTTCCGGTGTTGGCAGGAAGCTGCGACTCGTCGCACTGGATGGTGGTGTCTGGCGGGAAATCGGTGAACCACGGATCGGTGTCGTCAATGACGGTGATGGTCTGCACGCAGGTGACCGTGTTTCCCTGCGAGTCCGCGCACATCCAAGTGCGGACGATGACGGTCTGGCAGCAGGTGGGCAGGCCGTCACGGTCGTCACCGCCGCCGACGCCGCCGGCGTCGGTGTAGGAGACGTCGAGGTCGGCCTCGCAGGCGTCGAAGGTCTCGGGCCGGCCGGTGAAGTCGGGGTTGACGGAGTCTTCCGTGCTGATGGTGATGTCGTCCGGGCAGACGATGGTCGGCGGGGCGGCCTTCTCGGCGTCGGTGCAGGCGAGGATGAAGAGCTTGTACTCGGCGTTGTCGCCGCGGATCAGCACGTAGTCATCGACGCCGAAGTTGGCGCCTTCGCAGACGGGCAGTCCGGCGGCGAAGGGAACGTTCATGTACTGGATCCAGTCGGCGGCGCCGACGTGCCAGTGGAAGACGTCAACCGTGGCCGGCACAGGGCTGTCCGGAGCGAGGACGACCTGAAGCGTCTCGGAATCGGCGGTGGGGTTGACGTCGGCGATGACCGGATCGCGGACGACGCCGGCGGGCAGTTCGCTGGGCACCACCGAGAAGACGCTCGGCGTGCTCCAGGCGCCGTAGCCGCCGGCGGCGTTGCGGCCGATGACGGTCCAGGTGTAGTGGCCTTCCGGCACGTCGGCGAGGTTGTAGGTGGTGACGCCGTTGGCCAGCGGCTGGTTGTAGACGATGGGGGTGCCGTCGGTGGCGGCGATGCTGATGCCGTAGCCGACCGCGCCGGGCATCAGATCCCAGTGGAAGAGCACGTCCATGGCATCGGCGCCTTCGGGCAGGGTGAGAATGTCGCCGTCCGCCGGGAACAGCCCGGTCGGGGAGTTGGTGGCCGGGGCGGCGGCGCCGCCGACGGCGATCGGGCCCTGCCAGGCGGTCCAGTTGAAGACCCCGTCCTGGATGTCCTTGGGAGTGAACGAGCTGGCGCGCCACTGCCAGTTGCCGGCGGCGGTCAGCACGACGGGGAAGACGACGTCTTCGACTTCGGGCGGGATCTCGCCCTCGGCGTTGGGAAGGAAGTACTTCATCCAGGCGAAGTCGGCGTCCGTGTTGGCATCGGGGCCGTCCACCTCGACGCGGTAGCCCTGGGCATCAGGGGCGGCGAAGAGGAGGTTGTACTTTCCGGCCGCGGCATCAAGGGTGGCAAAGCCGGCGGGGGTGGGCATGGGGGCGTTGTCGTACTCGACGGGCAGGTCGGTGTCCGCGTCGCGGTCTTCAACGATCCAAGGGCCGAACTGGTTCGACTTCGGATCCCAGCCACGGTAACGCCACTGGTAGTCGGCGGGGTAGAGGCCGATGAGGTCGGAGCCGGCTTCGAGGTAGCTCTTGATGCCGACGAGGTTGCCCTGGATGATGGTGTCAACGACCGGGGCCGCGTCGCCCCGTGCGGCGGCGGCGCTGGCAGAAATCTGCACATTATACCAGGCATAGTCCTCACGGCCGGCCTTGGCGGCGGCCGGCAGTTCGATCGGCGGATACCACGGCCAGCCCTCACTGACGCGGATCTCGAAGGCGGCAACGGGCGAGGAGTCGGCGCCGCCGGCGTCGTCGCGCAGCACCGCGTTGACCGTGGCCTCGCCCTCGACGCCCTTGTGCGTGAAGGTGAGCACGCCGGTGGCCGGGTCGATGGCGGGCATGACGGCGAAGAAGTCGCCGGCCGCCATCGGGTTGCCGTCGGGGTCAACAACAGTGGGGACGGTGACGACGAAGTTGAGGGCCTGGCCGGCCTCGTCGGCCGGGCCGGGGGACATGTTCTTGGCCCAGACCTTGCTGAAGACCGGCTCGTCAGGCGTGGCGCTGACGTTGGAGCCGGCGGTGAAGCTCGGCGCGTCGTTGACGGCGGCGACGTTGATCGTCACCTCGACCTCATTCGAGAGGCCGGCGTGCCCGTCGTTGGCCTGATAGGAGAACTTGTCGGCGCCGTTGAAGTTGGCGGCGGGGACGTAGGTGAACGAACCGTCGGCGTTGAGCGTGAGGGTGCCATGGGCGACGTCCTTGCCGGCGACCTTCTGGGCGGTCAGGGTGTCGGTGTCAGCGTCGGTGTCATTGGCCAGCAGGCCTGCGGCGGCCAGGGTGAACGTCGCGTCCTCGTTGACGGCGTACGGCCCGTCGGCGTTGGCGACCGGCGCCGAGTTGAGGATTTCCCTGGTGTCCGAGGCGACCGAGTTGGCGCTCGCCTCGACCGGGTCGGCGGCCTTGACCACGACGCGGACACGGTCGCCGCGGCCGAAGTTGACGCCGGCACGCCAATTCTCGTGGTTGAGGAGGTACTGGTCAACGGCGTCCGGGATGTCGGTGAACTCGCCGACGCCGCCTTCCTGGACCTGCCACTGGAAGGTGAAGTTGGTCGCGTCCTCGGGGTCGGGGTCGGTCTTGGTGGCATTGGTGACATTGGCGAACAGCTCGCTGGTGATGTAGGGGTTGGGGTCGCCCTGCCCGTCGCGATGGAAGTTGAAGACATCAATGACCACGGTGCCGCCGACGGTGGGCGGGGTGTTGACGACGGTGATCGCGTCGGCGGCGGTGCCGGACTCGGCGTCGAGCCCGTCGCGGGCCTTGACGGTGCAGGTGATGACACCCTTGAGAGTCTTGCTGGCGGGCAGCGTGTCGGTCAGCGCGGTCGTCCACTCGCTGGTCTGCAGGACGCTGCGGCCGAGGGTGTCCGTCCACACATACTGGTAGTGGATGGCGCCGCCGGCGGGGTTGTTGTCAGGATCCACGGACGGAGTGGTTACCGTGCACAGCAGATCGACAGTGGTGGTGACCGGAGAGGGCGCCGTCACGTCAACCACGGGGTCGGTGGGCGGGAGGTTGTCGCGGACACGGATGGTGATGACGTACTCGGCGGATTCGAGGTTGCCGTCGCTGACTTTGTACTTGAAGGTGGTGTCGGTGGGGTCGGTCGCCGCCTGCGGGTCGTAGGTGACGCTGCCGCCGGTGGTGAAGTTGGTGATGGCGCCCACCGCGGGGTCGGCGGTCTTGATGAAGGTCAGCGCCGCGTCCTCGGGGTCGGTGGCGGTCAGCTGGAACGTCTTCGGGGTTCCGGTGGTGATGTTGACGATTGCCGGGGAGGTTCCGGTCGGCGCGGTATTGGTGACGGTGACGGTGACGGTGGCGTCGTCGGCGTTGCCGTCGCCATCCTGGGCCGCGTACTTGAAGGTTTCGACGCCGACGTAGCCGGCGGCGGGCTGGTACTTGACCTGGCCGCCGACGAGGGTGGCGGTGCCGCCGTTGCCGGGGGCCTGGGAGATGGCGGTCACGGTGGCGCCGGCGACCGGGTTGCCGACCTCGTCGGTCTCATTGGCGAGCACGTCGAAGGTGGTCTGCCCGCTGTTGCGCGCCACGCTGTAGGCGTCGTCATTGGCATTGAAGAGCTTGACGATGGTGAAAACGCCGTTGTTGGTGGCGGCGGGCACGGGGTTGTTGCCGCCGGCGTCGGTGGCGTTGGTCTGAGTCGGGTCGAAGTTGACGTTGGCGACGCCGGGGTCGGTCACCCCCGCGGCGACACGGAAATTGAGGATCGCCAGATCCACGTCGGCGGTCACCGTCAACACCGACTTGGCGACCCCGATAAAGATAGTGCGGGTTCCGAGGTCATGAACAAAGGGGGTTGGGATCCAGCCCACATCATTCAATGCCGCACCCGCCGCCGTCATGCCGCTCCCATCGGCAACGAACTCCAGCGTGTTCGGGTACGTGATGAAGGTCTGGAACATCGTGAATCCGGCCCCGTCGGTGGCGGCATCGAAGTCGAACTTGACGGTCATCGCCTGCGGGGTGACGACGCCGATGGCACCGGTGGCGTCGGTGATCTCGACGTTGTAGGCGCCGGCAAGGCCTGAGAGGAACACTCCGGCCGCAGCCAGCCAGGCGGTGAAACTACGCTTCGGGTTCGAGTTCGCGATCATCTGCCAGTCTCCTTGGGTTCTGCGGTGACGTCCTCGAGGTTCGGGCGACGTATGGGTTCGCGTAGCGCCTTCAGCCCTGCCAGCCCCCTCCGGGCGGTTACGGGCAGTAGGGGTCAATATTGGCGGCGATCTGTTCAGCCGTCAGAGGCGGCGTGAAGCCGGGCGGGATCAACTGGTTCAGCTTGCCTTTGGTCAGGGCGAGGATCCTCCAGCGGAAGACATAGATGAGGTCGTTCAGGTTCAGTATCCCGTTGCCATCGACGTCGGCATTGTCGCCGAGGGTATCGATGTTGGCGGCGATCTCCGCGGCGGTGATCGGGGGGGTGAAGCCGGCGGGGATGAGCTGGGCCAGCTTTCCCTTGGTCAGGGCGAGGATTTTCCAGCGGAAGATGTAGATCAGGTCATTGAGGTTGAGGATGCCGTTGGCGTCCACGTCGAACGAGCCGCGCGAGATGTGCACCACAGTGTCGGGCATGTCTTCGCTGAGCACGGGGCCGGCGGCGACGAGCTGGTAGTCCATGCGGCCGAGGAGGGTCTTTGGGTTGACGTCGTCGGCGGGGACGGTCAGAGTGATGGTAAAGCGGATGGGGCTGGCGGGGACGGCGGTGCCCCAGTCGAGGACGAGTTCGCGGTTGGCTTCGGTGATGACCGCCGGGGCGGCGGCGCCGCCCTGCATGGTCAG
>MVZH01000118.1 GCA_002068325.1 Lentisphaerae bacterium ADurb.BinA184
GGCCGCCCTCACCGAGCCGCTCTCCGGGGCCTGGAAGGGCGTCATCCAGTACAGCCAGATGCAGGTCGGCGACGATGTCGTGATCATCGGCGTCGGCGGCATCGGCCTGTTGTGCCTGATGGTGGCGCGGGCGGCCGGCGCCGGCCGTCTGGTGGCCGTGGATCCCAGCGACTACGCCCGGCGCAACGCCCTCGCCCTCGGCGCGACACACGCCGTGGATCCGATCAACGAAGACGCCCGCCGCCGTGTCCGCGAAATCCTTCCCGACGGTCCGGACTTGGTGCTCGAGGCCGCCGGCCCCATCCAAGCCGTGCAGCTGATGACCCAGCTGCGCCGGCGCGGCACCCGCTGGAACGTCTTCGGCATCACCACCCACGAGACCTTCTCCCTCGACGGCGGCGAGACGCATTTCCTCGAGGGCCGCATGGACGCCAGCTTCGGCACCACGCCGATGGCCATGCAGAACGCCATCCGGCTGATGGAGCGCGGCCTGGTTGATCCCGAGAAGATCGTCTCGCACCGCCTCCCGCTGGCCGAGATCGGCCGGGCCCTCGAGGTCATGGGCCAGCCGGAGCGCAACAAAGTGGTCATCGAGCCGTGAGCACGACGATGCGGGCCATCGTCAACACCGCCCTCGGCCGGCTGGAGATGCGCGTCCTGCCCCGTCCGCGGCCCGGCCCCGGCCAGGTGTGCGTGCGCACCTTGGCCTGCGGCATCTGCGCCACCGACCTGGCCATGATCGCCGGGTGGCAACGCACCGGTTTCCCGGCCATCCCCGGCCACGAGTGGGCCGGCCGGGTCGAGGAGCTGGGCGCCGGGGTGGCGGCGGACGTGGCCGGGCGGCTGTGCGTGGCGGAGAACGTGCTGGCCGACGGCGGTGAGGTCGGCTTCGAACACCCCGGCGGCTATGCCGAGTACTTCCTGACAGAGGCCGGCAACCTGCAGTTCCCGGCGCCGGGGATGGCGGCGACGACGGCGGTGCTGGCCGAGCCGCTGGCGGTGGCAGTGCGCGGGCTGAGGCGGTTGCGGCTCGAGCAACGGGAGGGCGCGCTGATCTTTGGCGATGGGCCGGTGGGGCTGCTGATGACGCGGCTGCTGGCGCACGCGGGGGTCGGCGACATCTGGCTGGTCGGCGGGCGCCCGGCACGGCTGGCGGCCGCACGGCGGCTGGGGGCGCGGCGGACGCTGAACTACCACCAGATGCCGGGAGGGCTGGCCGCCACGGTGGGCGCTGCCATCGGGAGGACGTTCCTGAACGTCGTCGAGGCGAGCGGCTCGGCGGCCGCCATCGAGGCCGCTCTCGATGCCGCCGCCCGCGGCGGCAAGGTGCTGGTGCTCGGCGACTACGCGGACGCTCAGGCCACCTTCCGCTGGAACCACCTGCTCCACCGAGAACTCGAGCTGATCGGCAGCAACGCCAGCGCCGGCGCCTGGCCCGAGGCCGTCCGATTGCTTGCGGAGTTCGCAGAACCGCTCGCCGGCCTGGTGACCCATGTCGTGCCTGCGGAACGCTTTGACGAGGGCCTCGAGCGCGTGCGCCATGACCGCGACGCCATCAAGGTCGTCCTCGACTGGAGACACGGGGCGGACTGAACACGGCGACAGCCGCGTCGCGGACCGCGCACGGACAGACCCGGTGGCCCCCCCCGGCAAACGAGCAGAGACGCTTGCAGGCCCCCCCGCGGACGACAGCTGCCTCGTGCGATGGAGGGCGGACCTCCGTGTCCGCCAGGTCATACTCGAAGACCCGGTCTGCCGCCGCGGAACCCGGACGACACGGAGGTCGTCCCTCCAGCCCGACAGACAACAATCCGCGTCGCCACCGATCGGGGGCCGGGGTCCGTCCCGGCCATGTATGCCAAGGTTCTGCAAGCGGCTCAACAGGAAGCGCCATCATGCCAGACACCGCCCACGCCCGACCCCACAGACCGGTGACGAATCTGCGTCTGCCGCGTCCGCGGCGCGGCTATGTCTCCGTGCAACCGGCGACGCGGTGGACGGACGCCCTGCCGAGCGGCAACGGCGTGGTCGGCGCCATGGTCTACGGGCACATCCGCCAGGAGCTGATCCTGCTCAATCATGAGGCGGCGTTCCTGCCGTTGAACGCGACGCACGACGTGCCGGACGTCAGCCCGCACCTCGCGGAGTTGCGCGCCGCCTTCGCGGCCGGCCGCTGGCGCGAGGGCACGGGGCTCGCCCGGCGGCTCGAGGAGGCCGGTTACCACCACCGGGTAGACCCCTACCACCCGGTCGCCGACCTCGTCGTCGAGATGCGCCATCCGGCCCGCAGCTTCCACGCCTACCGGCGGCAGCTTGACTTCGAGACGGGCGAGGTGGCGGTGACATGGGCCGAGGGGGCGCGCCGCTACGTCCGCCGCCTGTTTGTCTCCCGCACCGAGGACGTGGCCGTGCTGGAGATCGCGGCGACCGGGGCGGCGGGCATTGCCTGCCGGCTGTGCCTGCGGCCGCACGATTTCAGCCACTTCGGCGGCTTCGGCACCACCCAAGTTGTCCGGCCTCCGGACGTGCCCATCGAGGCCCAGGCAACCGCCGCGCCGGGGCGGCTCGAACTGATCTGCTCCTACACGCAAGCCGGGGGTCGCTTCGGCGCCGTGGCGCGCGTCACCGCCGACGGCGGCCGGATGAACACGCTGGCTGACGGCAGCCTGACCGTGGACGGCGCCGACCGCGTCCTGGTGCTGCTCGATGTCTTCGCCGGCCCCGGGGCGATCGAGACAGCCCCGGCGCAACGCCACGCCCGGCTCGAAACGATCGCCGGCGACTATGGGGCGCTGCTCGGCCAGCATGCGGCCGTCCATGGCAAGTTGTTCGGCCGTTGCCGCCTGACCCTCGGCAACGAGGAGCCGCCGGTGACCGAACGACTCCTCCTCGACGCCAACGACCGGATGCCGGGCCCCGCGGTGGCGCGGCTGTTGCATGACATGGGACGCTACCTCCTGATCGGCAGCTGCCGGCCCGGCTCCCTGCCCCCCAACCTGCAGGGCAAATGGAACGGCGACTGGTCGCCGGCCTGGGCGTCCGACTACCACAATGACGAGAACATCCAGATGAACTACTGGCAGGCCCTGCCCGGCAACCTGCCCGAGCTGGTCCGCCCGTACGCCGAGTACTACCGCCGTCACCTCGACGACTACCGCCGCAACGCGCAGCGCATCTACGGATGCCGCGGCATCCTCGCCCCCATCGCCCAGACCACCGACGGCCTCGTCCATGGCGGCGAATGGCTCGCCTGGACGGCCGGCGCCGGCTGGCTGGCCCAGCTGCTCTACGATCACTGGCTGTTCACCGGCGACCGCGACTTCCTCGCCGAGTTCACCCTCCCCTTCCTGCGCGAGACCGCGCTCTTCTATGAGGATTTCCTCGTCGAGGGCGAGGACGGGCGGCTGCACTTCGTCCCCTCACTGTCCCCCGAGAACATCCCCCCCGTCGAGGGCGTGCGCCTGACCACCATGGACGCCACCATGGACGCGGCGGTGGCCCGCGAGGTGTTCGACCACCTCTGCGACGCCTGCCTCGAACTGGGGGCGTACGCCGACGAACGGCCGCGCTGGCAACGCCTCCGCGAGCGCCTGCCGCCCTACCGCATCAACAGCGACGGCGCCCTGGCCGAGTGGCTGACCCCGACCTTCCCCGACGAGTACGCGCACCGCCATCTCTCGCACATCTATCCGTTCTTCCCGGGGCTGGAGATCACGCCGGAGAGCGATCCCGCCTTGTTTGATGCGGTCCGCGTGGCGGTCGAGAGGCGGCTGGTCGTGGGGCTGGAGGCGCAGACGGGCTGGTCGCTGGCGCACATGGCCAACATCTGGGCCAGGCTAGGCGAGGGTGAGCGCGCCCTGGAATGCCTGCGCCATCTGCTGCGCGCCTGCACCGGCCCCAACCTGCTGACCTACCACAACGACTGGCGGGCGCAGGGGCTGACCATGTTCTGGGGGCACCGGGTCCAGCCGCCCTACCAGATCGATGCCATCCTGGGAGCGGCCGCGGCCGTGCTGGAAATGCTGGTCTATTCCTCGCCGGGCATCATCCGCCTCCTGCCCGCCCTGCCGCGCAGCTGGCGCCGGGGCACGCTCGAAGGCCTCCTGTGCCGGGGCGGCATCGAGCTGGACTTGACGTGGGACCGCGGGCACGGCACGGCCACGGCGGTCCTGCGTTCGCGCACTCCGCGTCAGGTGACACTCCGCTGGCCGGGCCGGGTCGTCGAGATCAAAGCGCCCGCCCTCGCCACGTCGCCTCACGGGCCGTCATACATCACAGTTGACCTGCCGGCGGGGGAGACCGTCGTCTCAGCGAAGTGGGAGGTGGACGCCGGGGCCTGAGGCCGCCCGGCCAGTGCCCCCCCCGAGGGCGGCACGGCAGGCGTGCGCCAGCGCACGCGTTGGCCGGCGGGAGTTTTCGCCTCAGGGCGGGTGGACGGAGTGGCTTCCGACTGCTTTATTATGGGCGTTGAGTCTGGTTGCAGAGGTGCCATCGTTCACGCGGTGGTTTGCACAAGGCCGCGCGGCGGCAGGCAGAGTGGTGGCGGCGGGTGACCGTCACGCCCCCCGGCCGGGTGGGAGTGGCGGCAAGGTGGCCTGGGTCTTCCAACGTGAAAGGAGTGTGTTCGATGGCCATGGGATGGTTTGAGCTGACGAAGAACGCCAAGGGACAGTTCAGTTTCGTGCTCAAGGCGGCCAACTCCGAGGTGATCCTGCGCAGCGAGACGTACGAGGCCAAGGCCTCGGCCAAGAACGGCATCGCCTCGGTCCAGGCCAACTGCGGCAAGGACGCGAACTACGAGTGCAAGGACTCCAGCGACGGCAAGTTCTACTTCAACCTGAAGGCGCCCAACGGCCAGATCGTCGGCACCAGCCAGATGTATGCCTCGGCCGACACGCGCGCCAACGGCATCGCCTCGGTCAAGGCCAATGGCGCCACCAAGACGGTGAAGGATGCCACGGCGGAGAAGAAGGCCTGACGTCCAGCCCCAGCACACCCCCACGCCGGCCCCGCGGCCGGGGCGGGGTCTTTCCGTCCGGCGTGCACGAGCCCCGTGCCGCCGGACGGTTCGTTTCGGCACCGTCGCATGGCCCTGAACTCGGGTGCCGCACAGCCTCTGCGGGGTCCGCAGATCGGTAGTCGGTGACCTGTGACCAGTGACCGGTGATCGGTGACGTGCCGCCCCTCCCTGCCGTCCGCTCCCCGTCCGTCGCCCTCCGCCTCGCTACGGCCGCGGCTGGCGCTGGTACATCGGCAGGAACTGGCGGTCGAGGGAGAGGATGAGGACGGCCATCGCCGTGGGATAGGCCGGGCCGGCAAGGCGGCTCTGGGGCGCGTTGTCAGGCGTGAACGGCCAGTGACCATCGCCCGCCTGATGCGACAGGAGCACGTCGCGCATGGCCTGGCGGAAGCCCTCCCAGCGCTCGCCGCCGACTTGGAACATGCCCTGCGCCATGTAGAACGACGCGAAGAAGAAGTACTGCCGGTACTGCTCGCCGCCCCAGCCGGGGGGGAAGGCATCGAGGAAGCGCAGGAGCTTGTCGCGGCCGCGGTCGTCGTCCGGTTCCAGGATGCTGCGCACGAACAGGGCGGTGCCGGTCAGTGAGGGTTCCGGCCGGGTGCTGAAGCCGGGCCGGTAGACGTAGCCGGCGCGCTCTTCGTCCACCTCGACGTAGGCGTTGTCGAGGTAGCGCAAGGCATCGCGGAACACGGTGTCGCCGACCGCGTAGCCGCACTGCCGGGCCGCGTGCAGGGCCAGCAGCTGCCAGGAGGTCACCGAGAGGTCGCTCTCGCTGGTGTAAGGGGTATAGCGCCAGCCGCCGCCTTCGGCCGGGGAACGGCGCACCTGCTGGGCGTCGAGGATCACGCGCACGGCCCGTCCGCAACGCCCGGCCAGGTCCGGCTCGTCGTCCGCGACGCCGGTCATGCCGAGGCAGGACAGGCTGAAGATCGAGCAGATGGCGTGGATATACATGCCGGAGGCGTCGCCCTGCCCGAAGTAGCCGTCGGGAGCCTGGCGGGCGAGGACGAAGCGCAGGGCGGCCCTGACGACGCCGGCATGTTCGCCCTCGGCGGGGGTGTGCCCGTTGGCGAGAAAGGCGAGTCCCGCCAGCCCGGCCGTGGCAGGACGGTACTCCGGTTTCGGCGCCGCCCAGCCGCCGGCCCCGTCGCCCTCCTGGATCTGGCTGGCGGCCAGCCAGCGCAGGGCCCCCTCGACCGCAGCCCGGGCCTGAGCCTCGTCAGTGGCCGGGGACGCCGCCCCCGCCGCCGCCGGCAACAACCACAGCGACAGCCCAAGGGCCGCCGACAGACGTCCGAGCCCCCGCCAGACTGGCTCCTTCATGCTCACGATCCCGGTCCGCGGCGCCAGCCCCGGTCGGCCCCGGAGTCCGCGCGCCCACGACCTCACTCGATGACCAGCGTGTGCCGGACCGGGACCACGGTCTCACGCACCGCCGCGTCCAGTTCGGCCTGGCGGGCCCAGAGCTGCCGGGTGAGCGTGGCGATGGCCGCGTCAGTCTCGGCATTGGCGGCCAGGGCCCGGCGTGCGCCGTCGAGACCAACCAGCGCGCCCTTGACCATCGCCGTCTCGTAGTTCTGCTTGGCCGCCACCGCCTGGTCAACCTTCGCAAAGGCCGCGCAGAACGGGTTGTCGAGGAAGGCTTCGGCCAGATTCACGCCGGCCTCGAGTTCGGCGCGCGTGAAGTCGCGGCTGGCGGCGCCCCAAGTGACCTTGGCCTTCTCGGCCTGCAACCCCTTGACTTCGAGCACGAGACGGTTCAGCTCCTGCTGGAACGGGAAGAACGGCAGGATGCTGACCGGGGAGTTCGCGGAACGGGTGTCGCCGACAAAGCAGTACGGGTACCGTTCGCTCTCGATCTCGATCGTGCCGCCCTCGGCGCGGATCACCTTGTGGCCGGGGGTGGCGACGGCGGCGGTGTCCTTGCCGCCGAGGGTGACGCGGATCGTGCCGATGTCGCCCGCGACCCCGAGGGCCTTGAGGAAGGCGGCGGCCATGACCAGATGACCGTTGGGGCCGGGATGCACGCCGTCGCGTCCGCACACGTCATACTCCTCGCCGAGGGCGGCCTTGGCCTTGGCCATGGCCTCGATGAGCGGCGCGTGCACGTCGGCAAAGGGCATGCCGGCGGC
This sequence comes from Lentisphaerae bacterium ADurb.BinA184, assembly GCA_002068325.1. Taxonomy (GTDB): domain Bacteria; phylum Verrucomicrobiota; class Lentisphaeria; order Oligosphaerales; family MVZH01; genus MVZH01. Next base: position 7,153 of record MVZH01000118.1, read on the forward strand.
GGTCGCCACGCCGCGCGCCAGGTCACCCAGCTTGCCCAGCGACTCGTTGTAGACGTTGGCGATGTCCGGCGTCCCGCGCCGGAAATGCAACGTATCAACGGCCCCCGGAGAACCCGCGACCACGACCGCCCCGGCCGCCTTCGCCTTCTCCACAAGTTTCTGCATGGCATTGCGATAGGACTCGCCGATCGGCTCGGCATAGGCGCGGTAGCCGCCGTCGTTCATCCCGTAGCAGGTGGTCACCAGGGTGGGCTTGAACGGCAGCAGGTCGCGTTCCATGCGCCCGACGAACCCTTGCGCCGTCTCGCCGCCCCATCCGAGTTGCAGGACGGCGGCCGGGCGTTCGGCCACGCAGGCCCGCAGGTAGACTTCGAGGAAGCGGCTGTAGAGTTTCTGCTCGGTGATCGAGTCGCCGACGATGGCGACGCGCGCGCCCGGCTTCAGCACCGGCCCCGCGGCCGGGGCCGCGACGTCTTGGGCCGAGGCCCAGCCCGCACAGGCCAGCGCCGCCAAGGCCAGACCCGCACGACGAACCGCAGGGACGTGACTCGCACTCATGACCGGCTCCTTTCACGTGATGCCCGGAAACCCCGGACACCCCGGCAACATAGCCTGCTCCGCCGGGACGGCTACCGGTTTTCGGCGCCGGGCGGCGGGGGAGGTGCCGCCTGCTGACGCAGCCGCTCGAGGCAACGCCGCGAGCGCGGCGAGACCGGCCCCCACCCGGTCTCGGCATGGTAGATGCGGGTCAGCTCCTCGAACGCCTGGTCGCAGGGCTCGCTGTGCGGCTGGCCGGGATGGGTGAACAACTCGTGGTCAATGAGGCCGCGCAGGTAGAGCACGCGCCAGCGCCAGGCCTCGCGCGCCCCCGGCGGCAGCTGGCGGTCGGCCTGCTGGCACAGCGCCCACGCCTGCTCGATGTCCTCGCCCCGCCAGGTGGCGCGCGGCAGGGTCGCCTCAAACCGTTGCACCGCAAGGCTCACGGCGTCGGCGACGGCCGGCGAGAACTCGTACGCGGCGTACTCGCGGACCGAGTCGGCGGCCGGGCGCTCCGCGTCCCAGTAGAATTGGCTGACCACGAACTTGTTCAGGTCCTCGTAGATGCCTTCCGAGTAGGGGAACCCGCCGTCGCACAGACGGCTGACCTGGTTCCACAGGCGCTGCAGACGCGCCGGAAACGGGTTGGCGCCGAACCCGCCCCACGGGAAGCGCCCCCACATGCTGATCTCGGGGAAGGTGATCAGCGGCAGGCCGCCGGGCGAGCCGTGTTCAAGGGGGTAGCGGGGAAAGTCCTCGTGCGCATCGGCCATGATGTAGTCGGCCCACGAGCGGTCGCGGCGCAGCTCGCGGTCGAGCCCCTCGAACTCGCCGTCCGGAGTCTCGCAGACATCAAAACACCAGGTGCCGACAACGAACTTGCAGCCGGGGTGCCTGGCCCGCGCCAGCCGCGAGAGTTCCTTGCACAGCCTGAGGTAGCCGCGCGCGCCCCACGGCCAGCAACCGGGGCAGCCGCAGCCGCCCCCGTCGTAGGGGAAAGCGACCACGTAGTCGAGGCCGATGTCCTCGTAGCCGTCGAGGTACTGTTCCATCGAGCGCAGGATCAACTTCCAGCCGTCGGGATGGCTGGGGCAGACGCGTGGGCCCCCGGTGCCGCGGCGGGGCGGGTCGGTGTCGCGGAAGGGCGGCGCCAGCACCTCGGCGGGAACGCCGGTGTGGACCATGTTGGGTTCGCGGATCAGGGCGGTGCGCAGTCCGACCTCGCGGACCGCCCGCAACAGGGCGCGGTTGCGTTCGACGATGCGGGCGCCGTCGGGACTGTCCGGGTCGGCGGTCTCGGGCAGGTAGCAGCAGATGGTGTTGATGCCCCAGAGGGCGAGGTCTTCGACGTAGCATTGGAACTCGTCCGTAGTCGCGTACCCGTACCAGTTGCCGCGGCAGGGCAGGTACATGCCACGCACGGTGGCCCGCGGCGACGAAGCGCCGCTCCAAGTGCCCGGGTGAAAGGCGGTGCCGTCGAAATGGCTGCTGCGCAACCACTTACCGACGCCGGCCAGCAGGCCGAGGGACCCCGCGGCCGCAACCGTCACCCGGCCGCCCGCTCCAGCCCCGCGCTCAACCGCATAGCCTTCGCCGCCCATGCCCGGCCGCTGGATCAGCAGAAGGTCGGCCGCCGCACCGGGCAAGACGCGCTGCACTGGGATACCGGCCCGGTCGCCGAGAACCCGGGTCAGGATCCGGATTGCGGACTCGGCAAAGCCTGGATCGCGGGCCTGTGCCGAGACGGAGAAGGGGGTGCGGGTGGTCATGGCGGGGGGAATCCTTAGGAAGCCAGTGGAGGAGGCACGGGGCAGGTGTCAGGGGGCCGCGTTCTGCCTTCCGCGTTCGGCGTTCGGCGTTCTGCCTTCCGCGTTCGGCGTTCTGCGTTCGGCGTTCTGCGTTCGGCGTGCCGGCGGTGGCACGGGGCGGGGTACGGCGCGGACTCACGGCCCCATCACCCGGTCCAGCGCCCAGTAGAACTTGAAGCACATGCCTGCCGGCCAGGTGGCGTGGCTGTAGGGAGGCGGGTCGTTTTTGCGCCAGACGACGCTGCCGTCGTGGAAAGCAAGGTTGCCGCCGTCGCGGTGCGCCCATTTCAAGCGCGTGAACGTGTACCCCCACGGGCCGACGGTCTCGCTCACCGGGGTCCAGACTCCGAAAGTCCCGCCGATCGAGACGCCGCGGTAGTCGGCGGCGTCGGTGAACAGGACCAGGCGGCTGCGCCGGGGGTCGTTGATGGCGTTGGCGCCGTAGGGGCAGGCCTTGTCTTCGGTGGCGTACCAGTCGGCGTAGAGGATCGAACGCCCCGTGTTGTAGCGGTAGCTGTAGTGCACCCCGAACGCGCCGCCGGACGTGGTGGTGGTGTACTTGCCGCGGACGTCGGTGCCGTCGAAGTCCCCCAGATTGTCCTGGCTGGGGCAGAGCATGACGCGCTTGTTCAGGTAATCAAGCTGCCAGAGCAGGTACCAGCCTGTGGGGTTGTCGCCGGACGCCCCGCCGCCGAGGTCGGTCACCCGCTTGAACACGTTGCTGTCCTGCAGGCAGGTGGGCCCGGCGTACTGGTTGGGCGAAGACGGCGGGTAGCCGTCGGCGTCGTCGCCGTAGGTGAAGGCGGCCAGGCCATGCTGACGCAGGTTGCTCATGCAGGCCGCCCGCCGGGCCATCTCGCGCGACTGGTTCAGCGCCGGCAGGAGCAGCGCCGCCAGGATGGCAATGATCGCGATGACGACCAGGAGTTCGATGAGCGTGAAGGGAGTGTGTTTCACGGTCGTTTTTCGTTGGCCGCGCTGCGCGCGCCCGTTCTCCGCATCACCGGCGGAGTCCGCCGGCTCCAGGCCCCGTTCTCCGCATCACCGGCGGAGTCCGCCGGCTCCAAGCTACGCGCGCCGCCGCCGCAGGGCAAGCAGCCCGGCCGCCGCCACACAGGCCAAGGTCGAGGGCTCGGGGATCATCTCCATCACCTGGAAGTTGTCAACGTAGCCGTAGGTATTGCCAGTGTCACTGTTGACGTAGAACCCGGCCAAGTTGGTGTAGGCATTGGTGAAGGCAGTGGTCGAGACGTTGTATGCGACGCCATCGAATTCGAGATCCATGATCCCCCCTGTCGAGGTATCGATTGTGTAGGTCAGGTTGTACCAGGCGGACGGGTCGAACGGCTCCTCACCGGCCCAGGCGAGCGTCGTGATGAAGTCAGGAGCGTGCCAGTAGGAATGGTTCAGGAACTTCAAGGTGCCACTGGCGTTGACCACGGCGCCGGTAAACCGATCCACATCAAAGAACCCGAGCGCCACTCCACGGGCATAGGCGGCGTTGGTGGTCCCGCTGACGCCGGGTCCGCGGACTGTCGCGCTGGTCCAGCCGAGATTCACGTCGGCGGAGATGGTGATGCGCTGCGGCTTCGTGTAACTGCCGGCGCTGGCGATGCTCTTGCGCACCTGGACGTCGGCATTCGCCCAAGCATAGTTGTTGTAGATGCCGTTCGACCAGCCGGTTCCCGCGACCCAGTTGCCGCCGGGCAGGTTGGTCGTGTCGGGCGGACGGTTGTTCAAGTCGGCGGGGATCTTGCCGGTCGTCGGCGCCGTGCCCGTCCCCGTGAAGTTATCCCGCACGATGACATCCCCCGGCGCGGCGAACACGGAGACGGCGGCGACCACCAGCCCTGCGACCACGAGACTGAACATGCGATTCATCGGGGACCTCCTTCTGGTTTCGGATGCACAAGACCGGCTCGCGACCCACGAACCGATACGCATGGGATTCGCTGGTTTGACGGCATCAAGCGCGGTTGCCCGCCGACGGCTGCCCGCGGTGGCGCGAATGGATCAACGTCGCCCGAGCTCCTACAGTATCCTGCGCCCCTTGTCCTGTCAACGGCGATCCCGTGACGCGGGGCGACAGGAGGACAAGGCACCGTGGATCGTGGATCGTGGATCGTGAATCGTGGGGGCCCCGGAGGGGCCGAGGTCTGTAGCCCCCGGTGCAACCGGGGGAACCATGCGACCACCCCATGCGTTGCGCCCCAAAGCGGGCGCAGGTGGCAAAGGCGGAATGCGGAACGCGGAACGCCGAACGCGGAAGGTGGAGGGTGGAGCCGGCGGACTCCGCCGGTAATGCCGGGGACCGGTGACCCGTGATCGGTGATGCCGGGAACAAAGCACGAAGGCACCGTGGGTCATGGTGCCGACTGGCTCCGCCGGCCGTTGTGTGGCGGCCGCTGCCTTCCGGTGTTCGAGGGGGGGCGGCTCATCCGCGTCCGAGGCGGCGCAGGTTCTTCAAGCAGATCTCGACCGATTCGAGCGGCGCCGCCGGGTAGCTTTCCTGCTCGACGATGTACCATTCGGTGCCGCCGACCGTCTCACACGCCTTGAAGACGCGCGGCCAGTCGGTGTCCCCTTCGCCGATGAGGGCCTTGGGGTTGGCCTTGGCGAACTCCTTGAGATGGACCGTCCGTGAGCGGCCGGCGAACCGCTCGATGTAGGGCACGACATCGCCGCCGCCGTGCATCGCGTTGCCGTTGTCGGGCTGGAAGCAGACGCGGCTGCCGGTGTTCTCGAGGAAGACTTCGATGGGCCGGCGGCCGGCGATCATCTGGAATTCGGTGTGGTGGTTGTGGTAGCCGGTGAACATGCCGTGGGGGGCAAGCAGGTCGGCCAGGCGGTTGAAGACGCCGGCCGTGCGCTCCCAGGCGTCCAGCGAACAAGTGTAGTCGGGCGGCAGGCCGGGGATGATCAGGTAGCGGTTGCCCAGTTCGACATTGAAGTCCAGCGTCTTGGCCAGGGCGTCGCCGAGGAGGGCCTCAATGCCGAGGTGGGTGCCGGCCACTTTCAGCCCGAGGTCGTCCAGAATCCGCCGCAGGTCGGCGGCCGCATAGCCGTGGTAGCCGGCGAACTCGACGCCGGCATACCCCATCTTCGCGACCTTCTTCAGCACCCCCGGAAAGTCCTTCGGGCAGTCCTCACGCAGCGAATACAGTTGCAGGGCGACCGGCGGCCTGGCCATGTGGGTGACTCCTTGCGCTGGCGGTTTGAACACCGGGACAATCCGCGCAACACGGCATAAGATAGCCCGGCAATCGCCACTCCGCGCGGCGCGCGGGGCTACATTGCATCCCGGGCCGCCGCAGTCTATAGTGTGGGGTGTGGAGACTTGGCTCTGAGGCGGCCGTTCAGGCAATCCCCGCCGCCGCGGGCGCCGACCCTGTCGTCTGCCTGCTGGCCGTCGCACGGCTGTCAGGATTCAGAGGCCC
>MVZH01000119.1 GCA_002068325.1 Lentisphaerae bacterium ADurb.BinA184
CCGGCGGGGGCGTGAGGGGCGCCGCCGCAGGAGCGCCAGGCCGGCCAGGCCCAGCCAGGCGGCGGTGGCCGGTTCCGGGATGGCCATGAAGGTCACCTGGCCGTCGCCGGCGGTGATCGCGTAGCGGCCGACATAGGGCGGCAGTCCGGTCACATCGAGGATGAAGTCCGGATTGGTCAGGCTGCCCGTGTAGGTCATGAAGGTATAGGTGCTGCCGAGGACGCCGCCGTTGACGTTCAGGGTTCCGTCAAGCGTGAGGTCGCCATCAACCGCGATGATGTCGCAGGACACCCCGTCCTCCCCGAATTCGATATCGAGAACCGCGTCGGAGCCCAGCGTGAGGTCGCCGGTGATGTTGAGGGTGCCGATCGAGAACCCGGGCGACAGCGTCCCGTCCTGGACGATGACGCCGCCGCCGTGCCCGTGCAACCGTCCGTCCCCGGCGACCCGGCCGCCGTCCCGCACGTAGATCGTATTGGCGATGATGCGGCCCTGGGGGTCGGCGTGCACGGCGTAGTCGTTTTCGCAGTAGTAGGTGCCGCCGTAGCTGGTGTAGTTCCCGGTGCTGCCGGCGGTGGTCGCCAGGACGGCATCGGTCACCACGACGCGGCCGGTAATGCCGTCGAAATAGGTCTGGGAAAGCGTGCCGGGCAGGACGATGGCCGTGCTCGGGGAATACAGGATGACGTCCTTGACATTCCAGCCGCCGTCGCCGCCCAGGACGATCTCGTAGTCCGTAGTTGAGCCGCTGGTCGTTCCGTCGCCGAAGCGGACGTTGCGGACGCCGCCGCCGTCGACCATGCCGTCAAAGTCGCGCATGTCGCCGCTGCTGCCCCGTTCCATGGAGATCTGGGCGCCGTCGGTTTGCACATCAAAGGTCATGCCGCTCCAGCTGGCCGCCGCATCCGCGCCGTAGAGGCGGACGGGGCCGTTCAGGGTGACGGTGCTGTCCCACTGCGCGTACTGGTTGCCGGCGATGCTGCCGCCGCTGCTGGCCACGGCAAAGTCGTTGTCGCAGGTGGCCGCCACCGTGGGCAGGAATCTGAACTGGCCCTGGCTGCCTGTCTGGCTGGCGTTGCTCAGGTTGATGGTGCCGGTTCCGAAGTGGTACGTGCCCGCCGCCGCGGGGTCGAGCTGGACGTTGCAGCTGGTGTGGCTCAGGTTCACCCCGCCGCTGAAACTGAACGAACGGCCCAGGTGGAGCACGCCGTCGCTGGTCATGCTGAACGAACCCGTGCCCGTGATGTCCCCGCCCGCAAACTCGTAGGAACCGTTCTCGCCGCCCCAGTAGGCCATGGCGATCGAAGCCGGCTGGATGCCGCCGGCCTGGATCGCCAGCACCTGGCGCGCGCCCTTGTTGTGGTTCTCGAAACGGCAGGCATCCCCGTCCTGGTAGTACGTGCGCCCGCCCTTCCAGTTCGTGTCCGCCGAATTGGTCGACCAGTTCAGGTTGACGTAGTTGGTCCAGTCCCAGGTCACGTTGGCCCCTCCGGCCCGCCCCGCCGCCAGCACCCCGAGCGCCGCCACCGCCACTGCCGTCCACGCCTGTGTCCGCATCGTCATGCCTCCTGAGTTGAATGCCGTTCCGCCTGCCACGATACCGCGACCGTCACTGCCACGCCTGACTCGCATACACATGTTGCTGTCCTCCTGTTGGTTTGGGGCAGACCCTTGACGCAAGGGAGCCGTCGGGGTTATATTACACTGCAACCGCTCCAAACAGTATGGGGCAATCTACCACACCCTCTTCGATCTGGCAAGACTGGGTCTCGTCCCTGGACTTGCCGGCCGGTCGCCGGAGGCCGGGGCGGGCGCCCGCGACAACGCCGCAGGAAGCCGTATCGGCCTCTGCGCTTACGCACTGGACGCGCCGCAGCCGGCTTCCCGAGGGTTCCAGCCTGACTCAATGCGGATTCCGCAGAGAAGCCTCCGGAAGCAAGCAGTGGCACGGACACACCTGTCCGAGCAGCGACCCAAACCATGGTGGACGTGAAAGGAGACCGGCGATGAATGGCACCAACCTGTCCTGGAATCCGGTGGCGATGATCCTGCGTACAGCGGGCCTGTTGGGGGCGGCCTTCCTCCTCGGGACCCTGGTGGCGGAGCCGGCGGGCGCCAGCCCACGCGAGCTGGACTATCCCTCGCCGCAGTACGTGGATCTGTTCCGGCACGTCGATCCGGTCGCGGGACATGACGTGCAGGCCCAGTTCACCAACATCAGCGCCGGCGGCGGGGTCCAGTACCCGGCGTCGTGGGGCATTGATGGCGGCTACCGGCACATGCAGATCAACTTTCCTTCGCAGTCTTCAACCAATTCGGCGGCCATGCAGGTCACCCTTCCGGCCCCCGCCCATGTCGGCAGTTTCGTCCAGCGCTACGCCGGTCACCGGCCGAGCGAATACCGCATCCTGGGATCGGACACCGGCTTCGGCAGCCTGACCGAGCTGGTCGGGTGGAAGAGCGTGGGCGTGCTTGACACCACGATCACGGATGCGGTTGATGCGACGGTCCAGTACGTGCAGTACGAATTCCGCGGCACGCTGCAGAGCCAGTACTTCGTCATGCAGGAGTTCCTGGCCCTGCCGGCGACCACCGACGACGTCAGCGCCTACGCCGGCTACAATCTGATGGCCCTGCGCCCCGGCGACGGCGGCCCCGGCCCCATCCCCACCGACGCCGCCTACCGCGCCGGCTGGAGCGACGATCCCAACCGCATCATTGACACAGATGTCACCAGCTACCTGCGCGGCAACGCCACCGGCGGCGTAGACCCCTTCTTCATCCTCCCCCTCAATGACCTGTATACCCTCTACGGCGCCGCCTTCGGACCCTACCCCGACCAGTCCTGGGGCAGCGGGGTGACAATTGAGGTCACGGACAGTGAGACGCTGGCCGGCGCGACCTGGACGCAGGTCCACACCCAGAGCGCGGCGCTCAACTACGCGGTCATCCTCTTCGATGAACCCGCCGAGGCGCGCTTCGTGCGTGTCTCGACGACGGCGGCCGGCAGCGGCGGCGCCGTCTGCGAGTTCCAGCTGTTCGCCCTCGCAATCCCCGAACCCGCCACGCTCTCGCTGTGCGGGCTGGGCCTTGTTGGGCTTCTCCTGCGCCGGCGCGGCTGAGCCGAGCGCCTCGGACGCCATGGCCCGCGCCGGGGGCGGCGGCGCGCGTCGGCGGGGCTAGGCCGTCCTGATGCAGGGGCGCATTCCCAGCCTTCGCTCTACGCACCGGCCGTCGTCGGGAGTGGATGCCCCGCGGTCCAAGACCGCCGGCTCCACGACCCACGGGTGCTTTCGTGCCTTCCTGCTTCGTTGACGGAATCACCAGCGGAGACCGCCCGGTTCAAGGGTAAGGCGTGTGTCTTTCCGGGACGGTTCGTCGGAGACGACCGCTGACGGCAGAAGGGAGAGGCCAGATGCCGGTTCTGCGCCCGATGGTCCCGGCCGACGTGGATGCTCTGCTGGGGTTCTACCGTTCGTTGCCGCCGTGGATCGTCCACTGGTTCGAACCCTGGCCGGGAGTGGATCGTGGCCGGATTGAGGCGCATCTGACGGAGGCGGCGGCCGGCGAGGCGGTGAGCCTGGGGCTGTGCGACGACGCCGGCGCCGTCCTCGGCCATGTCTTCATCCTCGCCTTCTGCGGCCCGCGCCCTGTCTTTGGCATCGGGCTGCGGGAGGAGTGGGTGGGGAAGGGCTGGGGGCGTCGAATGGCCCAGGCCGTGCTCTGTGCCGCCGACGCGCGCGAACTCCCGTTGGTCACCCTGACGGTGTTCAAGGACAATGCGCGGGCGAGGCATCTGTATGAGAGCCTGGGCTTTGCCGTCACGGGCGGGCACTCGGCCCGCTCCCCCAGCGACAGTCTGGCCATGGAACGGTGCCGGCCCGCTGTGGCGGCGGGCGGCGGGATGCGGGCCTCGACGCTCAGCCTGCTGCGCGGCGGGGCCGCCGTCCGCATCCCCTGGGCCGCGGATCTGACCTACTGGATGGCCGGAGAGAAGGCCAAGGGCCGCGCCGACCCCGCCTGGGACGACGAGGAGGGCTTCGTCGCCTTCCACCAGGGGCTGGGCACCATGCCCTACTACGACTATGGCAAGTTCGCGGCCGCCGTGCCCGTGTACGACGCGACCGTCCACACGGCCGCGCACAGCGCCGGGAACCGCACCCGCCACAGCCTGCGCACCCCGCGCGGCGAGCTGTGGGCCGAATACGTCGAGCTGCCCGACAGCGCCAGCACCGGCTGCGCCCGTCATTTCGTCCAAACCGAAGATGACCTCGACGTGCTGACCGACCTCATCGAACGCCGGCGGCTGGCCCCCGCCAACCTCGACGACTACTGGGCACGGGCCGCGATGTGGGCCCGCCACGACGGCCTGCCGGCACTCGGCCTGCCGCGTTCCCCGTTGCCCGCCTTCTGTTACGAATGGGCCGGCGTCCAGAATGCCGCCTACCTGATCGCCGACTGCGAAGACAAGGTCAGACGCCTCTTCGCCCTCATGGAGGCGCAGGAGGCACCGGTGATCCACGCCCTCTGCGAACTGCACCCGCCCCTCGTTCATTTCCCCGACAACCTTGACAGCGAGAACCTGACCGGGCTCTACGACCGCTTCCTCGCTGACACCCATCGCCGTCGCCTGGAACCGCTGCACGCGGCCGGCATCGCCTGTGCGGTGCACCTCGACGGCGCCGTCAGGGGGCTGCTGCCGAAACTGGCCGCCGCCCGCTTCGACGCCGTCGAAGCCCTGACGCCGCACCCGGCCGGGGACGCCACCGTTGACGAGATGCGGGCGCTCATCGGGAACGCCAGCACCATCCTCTGGGGGGGCGTTCCGGGCGTCCTGTTCGCGCCGCCCTGCACTTGGGACGCGATGCGCCGCCACGTTGAGCACACTCTTGACGCCTGGCGCGGGCGGCCGTTCATGCTGGGCGTCGCCGACCAGGTCTCTCCCGACGGCGACATTACGTTCTGCCGTCGCATCGCCGCGCTCCTCGAAGCCCGGTGAGGCGGCGGCCCGCCTTTGCCAGTCGGCCTCCGCTTTCGCGCGCGAAGGCGCTTCGGCTCGACATGCCTGTCATGACCGGAACCCTCCGCGCTCCGCCTTCCGCCTTCCGCCTTCCGCCTTCCGCCCTCCGCCTTCCACCCCCGCCGCCCCGCGCTAAAGGCAATTATTAGGACTGACCCCGGGAACCCCTCCGCGCTGCCACGCCGGCGGGCCAGTTGCGGAATGCGCAGTGGCCCGCTATAGTTACAGCTTGCGTTTTGTACCGTAGGCGCGCACGGCGCTCCGGCGTGAGGCCGCGCGGGCATCAGGGACCACCGCGGATGCAGACACCCAACCGGCTCGCCCAGAAAGAGAGAGGCACAACGATGACATCCATCTATGACCTGACCGCCCGTGAGATCATTGATTCGCGCGGCAACCCCACCATCGAGGTGGAAGTGACCCTGGAGAACGGGATCGTCGGGCGCGCCGCCGTGCCCTCCGGCGCCTCGACCGGCGAGAACGAGGCGCTCGAACTGCGTGACGGCGACAAGGCGCGCTTCCTCGGCAAGGGCGTGCTCAAGGCCGTCGAGAACGTCAACGAGCGCATCTTCCCCGAGGTCGAAGGCATGGATGCCCTCGACCAGGTGGGCATTGACCGCGCCATGAACGATCTCGACGGCACCCCCAACAAGAGCAACCTCGGCGCCAACGCCATCCTCGGCGTCTCCCTCGCGGTCGCGCACGCCGCCGCCGAAGTGCTCGAAATCCCCCTCTACCGCTACCTCGGCGGGGTGAATGCCAAGGTGTTGCCGGTGCCGATGATGAACATTATCAACGGCGGCGCCCACTCGGACGCGCCGATTGATGTCCAGGAGTTCATGATCCGCCCGCTGGGGGCCTCCAGCTTCCGCGAAGGCATCCGCTGCGGGGCCGAGGTGTTCCACAGCCTGAAGAAGGTCCTGCACGACCGCGGGCTGAGCACCGCCGTCGGCGACGAGGGCGGCTTCGCCCCCAATCTTGACGGGGTCGAAGACGCGCTGGACGTGATCGTGAAGGCGATCGAGAAGGCCGGCTACAAGCCCGGCGCCGATGTCACCATCGCCCTTGATGTCGCCGCCTCGGAGTTCTACGAGCGCGAGGAGAAGCTGTACGTGTTCAAGAAGGCCGCCGCCAAGGGCAAGAAGGCGATGAAGCTGAGCGCCGAGGAGATGGTTGACTACCTGGCCAAGCTGGTCGCCGCCTACCCGATCGATTCCATCGAGGACGGCATGGCCGAGTCCGACTGGGATGGCTGGAAAGCCCTTACCCGCAAGCTCGGCGGCCGCATCCAGCTGGTGGGCGACGACCTGCTGGTGACCAACGTCAAGTACCTGGCTCGCGGCATCAAGGAGAAGGCCGGCAACGCCATCCTCATCAAGGTCAACCAGATCGGGTCGTTGACGGAGACCCTGGACGCCATCGAGATGGCTCACCGCGCCGGCTGGAAGGCCGTGGTCAGCCACCGCTCGGGCGAGACCGAGGACACGACCATCGCGGACATCGCCGTGGCGACCAACGCCGGCCAGATCAAGACCGGTTCCATGAGCCGCACCGACCGCGTCTGCAAGTACAACCAGCTGCTGCGCATCGAGGAGCGCCTCGGGGCCGAAGCCCGCTACGGCAAGTGAGGGCGCGGGGCAGGGCCCGGCTTGCGGTTGGGACGAAGGCGGTTCTCGGAGAGGGCTTGCGCGGCGTGGCCGTCGGGCGCGCCGGCTAGGAAGCAAGGGCGTCATGTACGAAGCCACCGTGATCGGCAGCATCCTGCGCGACCACCTCGTCGCCGGCGCCCTGCACCCCGGCGCCGAGGTCAAAATCCGGATTGACCAGACGTTGTGCCAGGACGCCACCGGAACCATGGCGTTCCTCGAACTCGAGGCGCTGGGCGTGGACCGGGTGCGCACGGAACTGTCCGTGCAGTACATAGACCACAACACCAGCCAGTTCGGGCCGGAGAACCATAACGACCACCTCTACTTGGAGAGCGTCAGCGCCGCCAAGGGGGTGTGGCTGTCGCGCGCCGGAAACGGCATCTGCCACCAGGTCCACCTCGAGCGGTTCGGGGCGCCGGGCAGGACCCTGCTGGGCTCGGATTCGCACACCCCCACCAACGGCGGCCTGGGCATGGTGGCCATCGGCGCCGGCGGCTTGGACGTGGCCATCGCCATGGCCGGCGGCCCGTTCAAACTGGCCTGCCCGCGGATCATCGGTGTGCGGCTGACCGGGTGCCTGCGCCCTTGGGTGGCCGCCAAGGACGTGATCCTCCACCTGCTCTCCATCCTCACCACCAAGGGCAACGCCGGCTGCGCCATCGAATACTTCGGCCCCGGTGTGGCCACGCTCTCGGTGCCCGAACGGGCCACCATCGCCAACATGGGCGCCGAACTCGGCGTCACCACCTCGGTCTTCCCGTCGGACGAGGTGACCCGCGATTTCCTCCGCGCCCAGCGCCGGGCCCGGGCCTGGCGGCCGCTGGCGGCCGGGCCAAACGCGTCCTACGAGCGGGTGATTGACATCGCCTTGGACGAGGTGAGGGCGTTGGCCGCCTGCCCCTCCAGCCCCGACCACGTGCGGCCGGTGGCGGAGCTGGCCGACACCGCCGTCGGCCAGGTCATCATCGGATCCTGCACGAACAGCTCCTACAAAGATCTCCGGTTGGCCGCGGAAGTTCTGAGCGGCCGCCAGGTGCACCCCGGCGTCTCCCTCGCCGTGGCGCCGGGCAGCCGCCAGGTGCTCGGCATGCTGGCCGCCGACGGCTCGCTGGCCCGCTTGATCGCCGCCGGCGCCCGCATCTTGGAGAGCGCCTGCGGCCCCTGCATCGGACAGGGCCTGAGCCCGGCCGACGACTGCGTCACGGTGCGAACCTTCAACCGCAACTTCGCCGGCCGCACCGGCACCCGCAACGACCGCTGCTACTTGGTCAGCGTGGAGACCGCGCTGGCGGCCGCGCTGACCGGCCGGCTGGTTGACCCCGCCAGCCTTGGCATCCCCTATCCGCAGGTGCAGCGGCCGCGCCTGTTCAAGGTGGACGACCGCATGCTGGTGGCGCCGCCGGCCGACGGCCGGGGCGTGGCGATCGTGCGCAAGGCAACGATCGGCGAGCCGCCGACCAGCCCGCCGTTCCCCGCCGACCTGAACGGCGAGGTGCTGGTGGTCCTCGGCGACAAGATCACCACCGACCACATCATGCCCGCCGGCGCGCTGCTGAAGTACCGCAGCAATATCCCGGTCTACGCCCGGTCGGTGTTCAACGGCCTCAACGAACCCGGCCGGCCGACCTTTGCCGAGCGGGCCGCCGCGGTGCGGGACGCCGGGCGCCACGGCGTGATCGTGGCCGGCGAGAGCTACGGCCAGGGCTCCTCGCGCGAACACGCCGCCATCTGCCCGATGTTCCTGGGCGTGCGCGCGGTGCTGGCGTGCAGCTTCGAACGCATCCACACCGCCAACTTGGTGAACTTCGGCATCCTGCCGTTGCGGTTCTGCGACCCGGCCGACCGCCCGCGCCTCGAACCCGGCGACCACCTCGAACTGAGCGGCGTGGCGGCGCAGCTGGACAGCCCCGGGCCGGTGAAACTGACGGTCCGCAAGGCCGGCGGCGAAACCCTTGCGATCCTCTGCCGGCATGACCTGAGCAGCGAAGACCGCGAGACGGTCCTGGCCGGCGGGCGGCTGAACCTGATGCGAAGGCAACTCTGACGGCCGCCCGCGGCGGGAGGATGCTCCGCGGGCGACGGGCGGCGCGGACGGCGGATCCGCGGCCACGACGGCGGGCACGGAAGGAGAGGCGATGCGCATGCGGCGCTCGCAAATGCAGGAGCTGAAGAAGATCGCGCAGGGAGGGCTGGCGCGACTTTTTCTGGCCTCGGCGCCGTCGGGCGGACTGGTCGTGGTGCGCGAACTGCACCGCCACCATGCCCTCCGCCTGCGCACCCAGAGACACTTCCTCCGCGGCCTCCACATCCGGCGCCGCCTCAGCCCGCACCCCAACATCGTGGCGCCGCTGACCTGGGGCTACAACGGCATCATCCCCTATGAGATCATCGAATACGTCCCCGGACGCAACCTGCACGAGATGATCCTCCACGACTACGACAACGCCCAGACCCAGGCCCTGCACGTGCTCCGCGAAACCGCCAAGGCCATCGCCTACATGCACGACTCCAACTACCTGCACCTCGACGTCAAGGCGGAAAACGTCCTCGTCGATAATACCCGGCCCGACGCCCCGCCCGTCGTGAAACTGACCGACTTCGACCTCAGCCGGCGCTTCCGCGGCGGCCGCTTCCGGCTGCGCTGCGGAACCGCCAGCCACATGGCGCCCGAACAGCTGCGGCGCGGCACCGTCACCTTCGCCAATGACATATTTGCCTACGGCGTCATGGCCTACTATCTTGTCACCCGCAAAATGCCGTTCTCCGCCTTCTCGCTGGAGGAGGTGCGCCGGCAGCAGGTCAGCGAGTCGTTCGCCGTCGTCGAACCGGCCAAGCTCAGCCCGGGCCTGACCCCCAAGCTGAACTGGATCATCATGCGGTGCCTCGAAAAGGATCCTGACCAGCGCTTCCCCAACATGGCCTACCTGCTGCAGGAACTCGGGCGGATGTGAGGGCGGGCGACGCCGGCGCGCCGTCTCCCCGCCGACTGGAGTGAACCCATGTACTGGTACTACAAGTATCCATTCTACCTGATCCTGGCGGTCATCGTCCTCGGCGCCGGATACCTGATCTACTCCCGCATCCCGTGGGCGGCGCGAACCGGGACCGCGGCGGCGTCGGGCGACGCGCCGCCGGAGAGCCGCCCACACCAAGCCTCCGCCGCCGCCCTGGAGGCGGCCCCCGCCAACAACGCCGGCCGCCTCCTCATGGCCGCCGACCGGCAGCTGGCCGCCGACAACCCGCTCGCCGCACGCTTGGTCGCCGCCCAGGTCTTCCTCCAGCCGGATGTCCACCTCCTGGATGAACAATGGACGCGCGCGGCCGAAATCGTCAGCCGCGCCAACACCATCTTCCTGAACAGCGACGCGCCCTGCCCCGAGAAGGCCCGCTACGAGGTCCGGGCGGGCGACAGCCTGGTCAAGATCGCCGCCAAGTTCAACACGACGGTCGGGGCCCTCCAACGCGCCAACAAGTCGAAACTGCAGTCGGACAGCGCGCTGATCTTCCCCGGCATGGTGCTGCACGTCTACCAGGGCACGTGGTCCATCGTCGTCGTCAAGACGCGCTTCGCCCTCCTGCTCATGGACGGCGAGCGCCTGTTCAAGTACTACCCCGTGGCCATCGGACGGCAGGACCGCACGCCGGTCGGCACGTTCGTCATCGGCCGCGACAAACTCCGCGAGCCGGCGTGGACGCCGCCCGGGCGGAACATCCCCTACGGCGACCCCGCCAACGTCCTGGGCACGCGCTGGCTCGGACTCACGCCCACCGGCCAGACCCCGGCCACCCTCAAAGGCTACGGCATCCACGGCACCTGGGAGCCGGACAGCATCGGCACCGCCGCCAGCGAAGGCTGCGTGCGCATGAACAACAGCGACGTCGAGGAACTCTTCGACATCGTGCCCGCCGGCGCCGAAGTCAGGATCAAGGAAGAGTGACATGCCTGCCGTACTGGACTTCGAAAAGCCGATCAACGAGTTGGAGGACAAGGTCCGCGAACTGCGCGCCTACGGCGCCGCCAACCAGGTTGATGTCTCCAAGGACGTCCAGGCCCTCGAACAGCAGATCGTCGAGACCAAGACGAAGACCTTCGCCAACCTCTCCCCCTGGCAGCGCGTCCAGCTCGCCCGCCACCCGGAACGGCCCTACCCGAAGGACTACATCGAGCGCATCGCCACCGATTTCCTCGAATTGCACGGCGACCGCCGCTACGCCGACGACCAGGCCATCATCGGCGGCTTCGCCACAATCGAGGACCGCCGGGTCATGCTCATCGCCACCCGCAAGGGGCGCAACCTCAAGGAGAACGTCGCCGTCAACTTCGGCAGCGCCCACCCCGAGGGCTACCGCAAGGCCCTCCGCCTGATGAAGATTGCCGACAAGGCGAAACTGCCCATTGTCTCCCTCATTGACACCCCCGGCGCCTACCCCGGCGTCGGCGCCGAGGAACGCCACATCGCCGAGGCCATCGCGGTCAACCTGCGCGACATGTTCACACTCCGGGTGCCCGTGGTCGTCGTCGTCACCGGCGAGGGCGGCAGCGGCGGCGCCCTCGGCATCGGCGTCGGCAACCGCGTCCTCGTCATGGAGAACGCCTACTACTCGGTGATCACCCCCGAGGGCTGCGCCGCCATCCTCTGGCGCGACGGCGCCGCGGCGCCCATGGCGGCCGAAGCCCTCAAACTGACCAGCCGCGACCTCATGCAGATGAAGATCGTGGATGGCGTCGTCCCCGAACCCCTCGGCGGGGCCCACCGCGACGCCGACACCGCCGCCGCCAACCTCAAGGCGGCGGTGCTGGCCGAACTGGCGGCCTTGGCCAAGAAGGGGCCGGCACAGTTGCGCCGACAGCGCTACGAGCGCTTCCGCGCACTCGGGGTCATCAAGGGGCCCCCTGCCGCTGCCCCGGCGAAGAAGTGATGGCCGCCATGTCCGACGTGCCCCCCATCCGCATCCGCCGCGCCCGCGCCGCCGAGGCCCCCGCCCTCGCCGGGCTGATGGACGCGCCCGCCGCCGCCGGCCTCATCCTGCCGCGTACGCCGGCGGAACTCGCCGCCAGCATCGCCGCCTTCCTGGTGGCGGAGGCAGACGGACGCGCCGTCGGCTGCGTGGCCCTGCGAGACTACGGGGCCGGACTCTGCGAAGTGCGCTCACTGGTGGTGTGCCCGGAGTGCATGGGCCGCGGGCTCGGCTCGCGACTCGTCGCCGCCGCCGTCAGCCGGGCCCGCCGCCAGCACGCCCACTCGGTGTTCGCCCTGACCTACCACCCGCGCCTCTTCGAACGGCTCGGATTCCAGACCGTCGCCAAGGAACAATTCCCCCAGAAGGTCTGGGCCGACTGCCGCAAGTGCCGCAAACGACACCACTGCGACGAGATCGCCGTGTTCCTCGACCTCACGGCCCCCGCACGGCGTCGGCCTGCCCGTCGGACGACCCGGCAGTCGCCAGGCCCCGCAAAGCCCTAGCCGAGCCGCCTGTCACTCGACGCCCGCCTCGCCCAAGGCCCCCCGCAGGGCATCCTCGGAGAGCGGCCCGGCGCGTATCACACGCATCGGCGTCTCGCAGATCGAGACTACGGTTGACGCCCCGCCGCACGGCGGCGGCCCGCCGTCAACCACGAGGTCGGGTTCGCCGGCGAGGCCGCGGACCGCGTCCGCCGCGCACAGGGCCGGCGCTTCGCCTGAGCGGTTGGCGCTGGTGGCCGCCAGGGGCGTTCCCAAGGCGCCGAGGACCGCCTGCATCAAGGCGTGAGCGGGCAGCCGCAGGCCGATGGTGCCGCCGTCCCGTCCCGGCACCACAACCGTCAGCGGCCCCGGCCAGAACCGCGCTGCCAGCGCTGGCAGCCGCGCGTCGCCGCCGACGATGAACGCCGCCGCCATCGGGAGGTCGGCGGCCAGCATCTGCAAGTGTTTCTCGGCGGGGCGCTGTTTGAGGGCGAAGAGGCGGCCCCGGCCCGCCGCGTTGTCCCAGCGCGTGATCAGGCCGTAGACCGTCTCGGTCGGCGCGACGACCACGCCCCCGGCTCGGAGGCACGCCACGACCTCACGCACCGTTCCCGGAATGGACTCGGGCTGCTGGCAGACGATGTGCCGCACGGACGTCTTGCTCCTGACGGCGGGGGCATCCCTCGCGGGAACGCCGGTCCTTGCCGCG